>SVLC01000043.1 GCA_015068155.1 Oscillospiraceae bacterium
CCTACGGCCCCATCCTGCAGGGTCTGAACTCCGGCAACATCGGCTACAAGATCGCCCAGCGTCTGGGCGGCTACGAGGCCTACGGCCCCATCCTGCAGGGTCTGAACGCCCCCATCAACGACCTGAGCCGCGGCTGCAACGCCGACGAGGTCTACAAGATGGCCATCATCACCGCCGCTCTGGTGTAATTTTCCGATTCATAAAGGCCGGTCCTTCGGGGCCGGTCTTTTTTTTACAGAAAACCACTGGCCCCGCCGCAGCGATAAGCCTCCCCTGTGTAAGGGGAGGTGGGTGGTACGGGCCATTTTTTTCCTGCGAAAATTGTAGAATTTTGTCTTCAACACGATTCGATGGTTTTCACACAAAGTGTGTGGTAGGATAGAGCCGGGTCAAGGGCAGGCCCAAAAAATAATTCTTTATTATATATGTATATCCACAAATTGTCCTTGTTTTTTTATCCAATATGTGATAAACTAAAAGATGAGAAAGTATTGACAATTTGCAATTCCCACTGGGATATGGATAGGAAAGGAGCTTGATAATTTATGTTTTCATCCGCCTATGTATGGGCAAAGATCCTGGGGTATATGGAAGAACAGCTGGGCAGCGTGATCGTGTCCACCTGGTTCGATGACGCGGAAGTGGTAGAGCTGAACGAAGAGCAGCTAATCCTGCATACCTCCTCCGACTATCGCCGGGACATCATCACCCAGCGCTACCAAAGCTATATCCGGGAGGCTCTGCAGGAGATCTTCCAGTCCGACGCCAAGCTGATCGTCTTTGGCGACGAGGAGTACGATGCCTACAAATCCAAGGGTAAAAAATCCACCTCCATGGATTTTAACCCCCAGTACAATTTTGATAATTTCATCGTCGGCCCTTCCAACCGGTTTGCCCACGGCGCTGCCCTGGCCGTCAGCAACCATCCCGGCGATGTCTACAACCCCCTGTTTATCTACGGCCCCCCCGGCATCGGCAAGACCCATCTGCTGTATGCCATCGCCAACGGCATCCGCAAGAAAAATCCCGATGCCAACATCATCTATATCAAAGGCGACCAGTTTACCAATGAGCTGATCGCCGCCATCCAAAGCGGTAAGAATGTGGAATTCCGCTCTAAGTACCGGGAAGCGGATCTGTTCCTCATCGACGACGTGCAGTTTATCGCCGGTAAGGAAAGCACCCAGGAGGAATTCTTCCATACCTTCAATACGCTGTATGAAAACCATAAGCAGATCGTCATGACCTCCGACCGGAAGCCCAGCGATATGCTGACTTTGGAAGACCGGCTGAAGACCCGCTTTGAATGGGGCCTGCTGGCGGATATCCAGCCGCCGGATTACGAGACCCGTATGGCCATCCTCCGGGATAAGGCCCACCACATCGGTCTGGAGCTGCCGGATGACGTGTGTAACTATATTGCCATCAATGTCACCAATAATGTGCGGCAGATCGAAGGCACCGTGAAAAAGATCCTGGCCTACCGGGAGCTGAACAATATGCCCCTGGATCTGAATTCCATTTCCCGGGCCATCGAGGATATGTTCAAATCCGAAGGCAGCGCCCTGCCCACCCCCAATCTGATCATCTCCCAGGTGTGCAAGTTCTATTCCGTGGATGAGCCCACCCTGCGGGGCACCCAGCGGACCCGGGGCGTCACCGAGGCCCGGCAGGTGGCCCAATATCTGATCCGGAAGCTGACCAACCTGAGCCTGCCGGATATCGGCCGGGAATTCGGCAAGGACCATACCACTGTGCTGTATAACATCCGGAAGGTGGAAACCGCGCTGAAGGCCGGCGACAATGAGCTGAAAAACAACATCCGGGATATTACCGCCAATATCAATTCCTGCCTGTGATCTGTTTCCACAAAGGCTGTGGAATGTGGAGAAAAATATGTGGATAAACCGGGCGGCAAAAATACCCTTCACACAGGCTGTGGAAAAGTTATACTTCTGCACACATGGCCTGTGGAGAAAAAAACCTTGCGGCCCAAGGGTTTTCGCCACTTTTCCACATAATTTTCCACTACTGTATCTATTACTACATAAACTTATATCTGGTTATATATAAATATATATATTTACAAGAAAGGGGTAAACACCATGCGCTTTACCTGTGAAAAAAATATGCTGTCCGCAGGCCTGAATATTGCCGGCCGCACCGTCGCCGCCAAAAGCAGCCTTTCCGTACTGGAGGGTATCCTCTGCCGGGCCGGTCACGGTCTGAGCCTGACGGGCTATAATATGGAAACCGCCATCACCCACCAGATCGACGCGGAGGTCACCGAAGTGGGCCAGTGCATTCTGCCTGCCCGTCTGTTCGGCGATATCATCCGCCGTCTGCCGGAAGGCCCCGTTACGGTTTCTGTGGATGAGCATTATAAAGTATCCATCAAGGCCGGTTATGCCGCCTTCACCATTTCCGCGGAAAATGCCGAGGATTATCCCGAGCTGCCCGATGTCAATGAGGGCCGGGCTGTCCGCATTCCCCAGTCTGCCCTGAAGGAGCTGATCTCCGGCACCATTTTCGCCGTGTCGGAAAACCAGGGCCGTCCCATCCACACCGGCGTCAAGTTTGAGGTGGAGGATACCGCCGTTTCCGCCATTGCCGTGGATGGCTTCCGTCTGGCCCGCCGCACCTGGCATCCGGAAGATTCCCTGAACCGGCAGTTGAGCTTTGTTGTGCCTGCCGCGGGACTGAAGGAAGTGGAAAAACTGCTGACCGATGCGGACGAAGAGGCCGCCTTTACCCTGGGCAGTAAGCACATTCTGTTCCAGGTCGGCGGTACCACCCTGGTGTGCCGTCTGCTGGAAGGCGATTTTCTGGATTGGCGGAAGGTGGTGCCCACCGGCTGCCCTATCCGGCTGACCGCCCATGTTTCCGATCTGGCCGGCTCCATTGAGCGCGTGGGCCTGATCGTGTCGGAAAAGTATAAGAGCCCCGTTCGCTGCATTTTCTCCAGCAATGAGGTGCTGCTGCGCACCGCCACCACCATCGGCGCCGCCGAGGACCGCTGCCAGCTTGCCGGCGATGGCCGGGATCTGGAGATCGGCTTTAATGTCCGCTACCTTGCCGACGCTTTGCGGGTGATCCCCAGCGAAGAGGTCTGCCTGGAGCTGACCAACGGCCTGAGTCCCATCGTGCTGACCCCCGTGGAGGAGAAGTACGATTTCAGCTACATGGTCCTGCCGGTGCGGATCAAGAATAGCTGATAAATGTAGGAAAGCCTTGGGAGATTATATGAAAGTAACAGTAAAAAAGAAGGAAACGGCCATTCCGGTGGCGATTTCCACGGAATTTATCAAGCTGCAGGACGCGCTGAAATATGCCAATTTGGTATATTCCGGCGGCGAGGCCAAGGCCCTGATCCAGGAGGGCGAAGTGAAGGTCAACGGCGAGGTTTGCACCATGCGGGGCAAAAAGCTGCGTCCCGGCGATAAATTTGAATTTATGGGCAATGTTTGCCTGATCTGCGCAGATGAAGCTTGAAAGTTTACAACTGCAGGATTTTCGCAATTACGGCGAAATTTCTCTGACCTTTGAGCCTGGCGTGAATCTGATCGTAGGCGATAACGCCCAGGGTAAGACCAATCTTTTGGAGGCCATCGGCTATTTGGGCTCCGGCAAAAGCTTCCGGGCACAGAAAACCGGGGAGCTGATCCGCTTCGGCGCGGATTTTGCCCAGCTCACCGGCCAGGTGGAGGCCCAAAACCGGCAGCAGAGCCTGCGGTGGGTGCTGTTTAACGGCAGCCGCCCCCGGCAGATATGGCGCAACGGCGTCAAGAAAAAAACCGCCGGCGAGATTGCCGGTGTGCTGCCCAGCGTGCTGTTCTGCCCGGAGGATCTGATGGTGCTGAAAACCGGCGCTGCCCCCCGCCGTCGGTTCGCGGATCTGGCGCTGTGCCAGCTCCGGCCTAATTACGACGCGGCGCTGACGGAATATAACCGGATCCTGGAACAGAAAAACCGGATCTTGAAGGATCACCATGAAAATCCCGCCTTGCTGGCCATCCTGCCGGAGTACGATGCCCGTCTTTGCCAGGTGGGCGCGCTGCTGATCTCTTACCGGGCCCGGTTTTTCCAAAGCCTGGGAGCAGCCGCCGGCGCCTATCATGGGCAGTTTTCCGGCGGCGCCGAGGATTTTTCCCTGGAATACAAGACGGTTTCTTCCGTTACCGACCCCTTTGCTCCGGTGGATACCCTCCGCAGTCAGCTGCAGGATCACCTGCAGAGTCATCACAGGGCGGAGCTGGAATCCGGCCAATGCCTGACAGGGCCCCATAAGGATGATTTTGATATTTCTCTGTCCGGTATCTCTTTGAAGAGCTTCGGCTCCCAGGGCCAGACCCGCACCGCCGCCATTAGTCTGAAATTGGCCCAGCGGGCGCTGATGGCCAAGGAATTCGGCGAAGAGCCGGTGCTGCTGTTGGACGATGTGCTGTCAGAATTGGATCCCGGCCGGCAGGATTTTGTGCTGAATCAGATCGAAAGCGGCCAGGTGTTCATCACCTGCTGCGAACCGGGCCGGTTCACCAAATTGGGTAAAACCATTGAAATCAAAAAGGGAAATGTAATCGCATAAATGTAACGACAACCACTGTCATTGCGAGGCCCAAAGGGCCGTGGCAATCTCCTCTGAAATAGAGGCAGAAGGGTAAAAGTATGGCGTACTATGTCTATATCATGACAAACAGGTATCGAAATGTGCTGTATACCGGTGTGACCAATGACTTGATCCGCCGTGTTTACGAGCATCGAAATCATTTGCTGAAAGACAGTTTTACTGCCAGATATAACATTACCAAGCTGGTCTATTTCGAAGTGACTGAGGATGTTCGTTCTGCTATTGAAAGAGAAAAAAATTAAATCCTGGAACAGGGCAAGAAAAGATCAACTGGTGGAAAGTCAAAACCCCACCTGGGATGATCAGTACCCGATGATTCTGCAAGGATAAGGTTTGTACTTCTGTTGGGGAGGAGATTGCCAAGTCGCTTCGCTCCTCGCAACGACATGAATTTCGCAGTTTTGCGTTTTATTTAGTTTTTTATCAACGAGCATTTTTAGGAGGACAAATATGTCTGACGAAACGAAAGTAACAGAAGAATACGGCGGATCGCAAATTCAGGTGCTGGAAGGCCTGGAGGCTGTCCGCAAGCGGCCGGGTATGTATATCGGCTCCACCAGCAGCAGCGGCCTGCACCATTTGGTGTACGAAATCGTGGATAACTCCATTGATGAGGCTTTGGCCGGCTATTGCAAAAATATCACCGTCACCATCAATCCCGGTAACTCCATCACCGTTACCGACGATGGCCGCGGCATTCCCGTGGATATCCAGCCCCAAACCGGCAAGCCCGCTTTGGAGGTTGTGTTTACGGTGCTGCACGCAGGCGGTAAGTTTGGCGGCGGCGGTTACAAGGTATCCGGCGGTCTTCACGGCGTAGGTGCCTCCGTTGTAAACGCGCTGAGCCAGTGGCTCCGGGTTCGGGTCCACAAAAACGGCAATATTTACGAGATGAAATTCGCCCGGGGCGCCATTACCCAGGAAATGCAGATCGTTGGCGTCACCGACCGTACCGGCACCGAGGTCACCTTCCAGCCCGACCCCGAGATGTTCGATACCACCGAATATGATTACACCGTCCTGCATGAGCGTATGCGGGAGGAGGCCTTCCTGAACGCCGGTCTGTCCATTCAGATCACCGACGACCGCGGGGATGCTCCCCTCAGCGATACCATGTGCTATGAGGGCGGTATCCGGGAATTTGCAACCTGGTGCAACCGAAATAAGACCCCCATCCATTCCGATGTGATCTACATGAGCGGCAAGAAGGGGGATGCCAGCGCTGAGCTGGCGGTGCAGTACAACGATGGCTACAACGAATTTATGCTGAGTTTTGCCAATGATGTCCGCACCCCCGAAGGCGGTATGCATGAGACCGGCTTCAAAACGGCGCTGACCCGTGTGCTGAACAACTACGGCACCAAAAACGGCATCATCAAGGGCGACGATAAGGTTTCCGGCGAGGATTGCCGGGAAGGCATTACCGCCATTATTTCCGTCAAGCTCACCGATGCCCAGTTTGAGGGTCAGACCAAGGCAAAATTGGGCAACGCCTATATCCGCACCCTGGTGGACCAGATCGTCACCGATCAGCTGGCCACTTATTTCGAAGAACATCCCCAAACGGCGAAGATCATCCTGGAAAAGGCCATGATGGCCAACCGGGCGCGAGAAGCCGCCCGGAAAGCCCGGGACTCCATCCGCCGGAAAACCGGCTTAGAGTCCGGCCAGATGCCCGACAAGCTCCAGGACTGCAACGAGCGTAACCCTGAGCTGTGCGAAATCTACATCGTCGAGGGTGACTCCGCTGCCGGCTCTGCCATCCAGGGCAGAGATTCCCGCTTCCAGGCTATTTTGGCCATGTGGGGTAAGATGCTGAATGTGGAAAAGGCCCGGGCGGATAAGATCTACAGCAATGAGAAGCTGTACCCGCTGATCGTGGCCCTGGGCGCCGGCATCGGCGAGGAATTCAATATTGAAAAGCTGCGGTACCAAAAGGTGATCATCATGTCCGATGCGGACGTGGACGGTGCCCATATCCGTACCCTGCTTCTGACCTTCTTCTTCCGCTATATGCGGCCGCTGATCGAAAACGGCTATGTATATTCCGCTGTGCCGCCGCTGTATAAGCTGACCCGCGGCAAGCAGACCCGGGTCGCCTATTCCGACGAGCAGAGAGATCAGGTCTCCGCGGAAATGCGGGGCGAAAGCAACGCCAGGGTGGAAATTTCCCGGTTTAAGGGCCTGGGTGAAATGGACCCCCATGAGCTGTGGGAGACCACCATGGATCCGGAGCGCCGCACCCTGCGCCGCATCACCCTGGAGGATGCCCGCCGGGCCGACGAGATCTTCACCATTCTCATGGGCGAGCAGGTAGAGCCCCGGAAGGAATGGATCGAGCGGAACGCCAAATACGCCATTAATATTGATATTTAAGCGCCGAAAGGCAATCCCTTTCCCCGGGAGAAGGGATGGCGGCTGCGCCGCAAATTATGTTTGGAGGTGTGTAAATTGGCACACAATCGAAGCTATAAACCGGAGGATATTCTGTTTCCGGATCAGATGATCACCCAGAGCAATCTGGTGGATGAAATGGAAAGATCCTATATTGAATATGCCATGTCCGTTATCGTGGGCCGTGCCCTGCCGGACGTGCGCGACGGCTTGAAACCGGTGCATCGCCGCATTCTTTACACCATGTATGAAAGCGGCCTGACCTCGGACAAGCCTTTTAAGAAGTCCGCCACCTGTGTCGGTGATGTGCTGGGTAAATATCATCCCCATGGCGACGCATCCGTGTACGATGCCATGGTCAGACTTGCCCAGGATTTCTCTATGCGCTATATGCTGGTGGACGGCCACGGCAACTTTGGTTCCATCGACGGCGACCCCCCGGCCGCCTACCGTTACACCGAAGCCCGTCTGAGCAAACTCAGTAACGAAATGCTGCGGGATATCGACAAGGAGACCGTCAACTGGGATCCCAACTTTGACGAATCCCGTACCGAGCCCCGGGTGCTGCCCAGCCGCTTCCCCAATCTGCTGGTAAACGGTTCTTCCGGCATCGCCGTGGGCATGGCCACCAACATTCCGCCCCACAATCTCACCGAGGTGATCAACGCCTGCATCTGCGTGCTGGATGATCCGGAATGCAGCATGGTGGATATGATGGAGCATATTTCCGGCCCGGATTTCCCCACCGGCGGCATTATTATGGGCCGCAGCGGCATCCGCGCCGCCTATGCCACCGGCCGTGGCAAGGTGGTGGTGCGGGCCCGCACGGAATTTGAGGAATTCGGCAAGGATCGGGTGCGGATCATCGTTTCCGAGCTGCCTTACCAGGTCAATAAGCGGCAGCTCATCAAAAATATCGCCGAACAGGTGAAGGATAAGCGGCTGGATGGCATTTCCGACCTGCGGGACGAAACCGACCGCAACGGTATGCGCATCGTCATCGAACTGAAAAAGGACGCCAATCCCCAGGTGGTGCTGAACAATCTGTTCAAGCAGACCGCGCTGCAGTCCTCCTTCGGCATCATTATGCTGGCGCTGGTGGATGATCAGAAGCAGCCCAAGATCCTTTCTTTGCGGCAGATCATCGACGAATATCTGGCCCACCAGATGGATGTGCTGACCCGCCGCACCGCTTACGATCTGCGCAAGGCCCAGGAACGGGCCCATCTGCTGCAGGGTCTGCTGATCGCCCAGGATAATATCGATGAAGTGATCCGCATCATCCGCAGCCGTTACGACGATGCCAAGGAGGCGCTGATGGAGCGCTTCAGCCTGGATGCGGTCCAGGCCCAGGCCATTCTGGATATGCGTTTGAAAGCGCTGCAGGGCCTGGATCGGGAAAAGCTGCAGGCGGAATTCGACGAGCTGCAGGAGAAAATTGCCTATTACAACGCGCTGCTGGCAGATCCGGCCAAGATGCAGGCTGTGCTGCGGGATGAGCTGATCGCCATCCGGGATAAGTTCGGCGACGAAAGAAAGACCGAGATCCAGGAGATCGAGGACGAGATCGACATCGAAGATCTCATCGAAGAGGAGACCTGCGTCTTCACCATTTCCAACCAGGGTTACATCAAGCGGATGCCGGTGGATACCTACCGCACCCAGAGCCGTGGCGGCCGTGGCGTCAATGCCCAGAATCTGAAGGAAGAGGATTTTGTCAAGTCGCTGAACATTGCCTCCACCCACGATCATATGCTGTTCTTCACGGATATGGGCCGGGTGCATCACCGCAAGGGCTATCAGATCCCCGAAGCCGGCCGTACCGCCCGCGGCACCGCCATGATCAATGTGCTGCCGCTGGAAGCAGGGGAGAAGGTCACCGCGGTGGTGGTTACCAGAGAGTTCCATGAGGAAGAATATCTGATGATGGTCACCGCCTACGGCACCGTCAAGCGGATCCCCTTCGTGGCGCTGAAGACCAACCGGAAGACCGGTATCCGCGCCGTTACCCTGGAAGAGGGCGACCATCTGGTGAACGTGATCCGCACCCAGGGCAACGACAATATCATTTTGGCCACCCGCCAGGGCATGGCCATCTGCTTCAATGAAAACGATGTGCGTCCCATGGGCCGTGACGCCATGGGTGTGAAGGGCATCACCCTGGTGGGCGAGGATCGGGTCATCGGCGCCCAAAAGGCGGAGGAGGGTATGACCCTGCTCACCGTTACGGAACGGGGCTACGGCAAGCGTACCGAGCTTTCCGAGTATCTGCGCACCGGTCCCGGCGGCGAAAAAATCGCCCAGGGCCGCGGCGGCAAGGGCCTGAAGAACTACAATATCACCGCCAAGACCGGCCCCATCGCCGGCTGCTGCCTGGTGGGCGAGCATGACGATGTGATGCTCATCGAAAACGGCGGCGTCATCATCCGTATCCCTGCCAACACCGTTAACCTCTATAAGCGGGATGTGCAGGGCGTGATCGTGATGCGCATCGAAGAGGGCAACCAGGTGGTATCTGTGGAGCGGGTGGAGTCCATCCAGGAGACGGAAGCATGAAAACCGTAACGCTGTATACCGACGGCGCCTGCTCCGGTAATCCCGGCCCCGGCGGCTGGGGCGCCATTCTGGAGTATAACGGGGTGAAAAAGGAGCTTTCCGGCGGTGAGGATAACACCACCAACAACCGCATGGAGCTCACCGCCGTGATCCGGGGCCTGCAGGCGCTGAAGGAGCCTTGCATTGTGGAGCTGTATTCCGACTCGAAATATGTGATCGATGCCCTGGAAAAGGGCTGGGCCTGGGGCTGGAAGAAGAAAAATTGGATCAAATCCGATAAAAAGCCGGCCCTGAACCCGGATCTTTGGGATATCCTGCTGGCGCTGACCCAAAAGCATGAGGTGCATTACCATTGGGTCAAGGGACACGCGGAAAATCCCATGAATAATCGCTGCGACGAACTGGCTGTGGCCCAGTGGAAAAACCGAAAAGTATAACGGCTGGGGAGAAGGTGGCGCTATGTATCTGAATATCGGCAATGATATGGCGGTGCGGGAAAAGTCGGTGATCGGCATTTTCGACCTGGATAATACCTCCACCTCCCGCCGTACCCGGGAATTTTTGGAAGGGGCGGAGCAGAACGGCCTGGTGGTACCCTGTGACGATCTGCCAAAATCCTTTGTTTTGACCCAGGAATACGGCATGATCCGGGTGTATCTCACCGCCCTCTCCGCAGCCACATTGGAAAAACGAATGAAATGAAAATACGGCAGCGTCTGCTGCCGTATTTTTTCGCAAAAAATTCTTTTCCCGGATTGCATGGGTAGCCATTGTGTGGTACAATATAGAAAACTGTACTTTTGAGGACTTTATGCTGAATTATTTCATCGTATTTCTGATATCCATGGTGCCGCTGATCGAGCTGCGGGGCGCCATTCCCATCGCCATCGGCATGGGCATCGAACCGATCCCTGCCATTATCACTTGCGTCATCGGCAATATGCTGCCGGTGCCCATCATTTATTTTTTCGCAAGAAAATTTTTACTTTGGGGAGCGCAGCAGCGGTTTATCGGCAAAATTTGCAAGTTTTTTGTGGTAAAAGGAGAGCGGGCAGGCCAAAAACTGGTGGCAAAAGCCGGCCGGGGCGGTCTATTTATCGCGCTGATGCTGTTTGTGGCCATCCCCATTCCCGGCACCGGGGCCTGGACCGGTTCTTTGGGCGCCAGTTTTCTGAATATGGGCATTAAATCCACTGCCCTGTCGGTGTCCATGGGCGTGATCATAGCCGGCATCCTCATGGCTGTGGTGAGTCTGCTGGGCCTGCACATTTTCGGTTTGTAAACCGAGCAACAAATCACGAACGGAGGTAACGCCATGGCCATTCTCGGTCGGGTGGACAAGACCCCGCTGGGTATCTATATCCACATTCCTTTTTGCCGCAGCAAATGTAAATACTGCGATTTTTACTCCCTGCCGGAAAAAAACGAGAAGCTGATGAAGCTGTATTTGAAGACCGTCTGCACCCATATCAAAGAGTCCGGCGATCTGGCCCCCGGTTACCGGGTGGATACCATCTATTTCGGCGGCGGCACCCCCAGCTTTTTTGGCGCCCGGGGCATGAATAAGATTCTTTCCACCATCCGCCGCCATTTCGATGTGGATAACAAGGCGGAGATCACCTTTGAATGCAATCCCGATTCCGTCACCCCCCGGCTGCTGCGGCGGCTGCGGCGGGAAGGCTTCAACCGGGTGAGTTTGGGCGTGCAGTGTGACGATGACGCCATTCTCAAGACCATCGGCCGTCCCCACAGCTTCGACCAGGCGGTGAAGGCGGTGAAAATGATCCGCCGGGCGAAATTTACCAATCTTTCCCTGGATCTGATGTACGGCCTGCCGGGTCAGACCCTCCAGGGCTGGGAAAAAACCCTGCATAATGTGCTGCGGCTGAATCCGGAGCATATCAGTTGCTATGGCCTGAAGCTGGAGGAGGGCACTTACCTCTGCCAGCACCAGGATGAATTCGATTTTGCCGACGATGATCTGCAGGCGGATATGTACCTGGCGGCGGTGGATATTCTCCGCCGGGAGGGCTATCGGCAGTATGAGATCTCTAATTTCTCCAAGCGGGATATGCCGTCGAAACACAATCTCAAGTATTGGTACGGCGGGGAATATCTGGGGTTCGGCCCGGATGCCAGCTCGGATTTTGCCGGCAAGCGGTTTGCCATCGTCCGCAGCCTGAAGGAATATGCCGACGGCATTTACAACGGCGGCCAGGTGCTGCGGGAAATGCAGGAAATTCTGCCCCGGGAACGGGCAGGCGAGTACATCATGCTGCGGCTGCGGACCACCGCCGGCATCAGCCGGGATGAGTACGAACGGAAATTCCTGCTGGATTTCACCCCCCTGGCCAAGGTGATGGAAAAATTCTGCCTGCACAATTGGGCCATGTCCAACGGCAAGGGCGGCTATCGGCTGACGCCGGAAGGGTTTTTGGTGAGCAACACCATCATTGGAGAATTGTTGGAAGCCCAGGAAATGTCCAAACCCCTGGGAAAATGGGTGTAAAATAAGGATTTTTGATTAAAAGAGCTGGAAAGCGGGACAGCCGCGGTTATGGCGCGGCCATGGATACCTGCCGCAGCACCGTCAGAAAAATATCCCAAAACCCCAGTTTTTGCACGCTGTCTGCGGCGACCATGGGAATTTCCTTCAGCACCTGCTGTCCCACCGACACCGTCAGCGTACCGACCCGCTGCCCCTTACTTACCGGGGCGGTTATACGATCCTCCAGCCGCACCTGGATATTTACCTGGTTTTGCTGGCTCTTATCCAGCAACAGCGCCCCTTCCTCCGCCGGTACGGCGGAAACAGATCCGGCTTTTCCCAGCTTCACCGGCACAAGGTAGGATGCCTCCGGCCGGGGCTGCACCAGGGCGTAATTGGCAAATCCATAATCCAGCATTTGCTTGCAGGCCTGGAATCGATCCTGGGAAGTCTCCGCCCCCAGCACCACCGCGATCAGCTCCATGCCATCCCGCTGGGCCGAAGCGGACAGACAGTAACCCGCCGCGGCGGTAAAGCCGGTTTTCAGCCCGGTGGCGCCCTTATAAAACCGCACCAGTTTATTGGTATTGGACAGACCAAAGCTGCCGTTGCGCACCGTGTCCATCCAAATGGTGGTATATTGCTTGATATCCGGGTGCTTTACCAGCAATTCCCGGCTCATCAGGGCAATATCGTAGGCGCTGGTGCGGTGGTCTTTGGCCGCCGCGTCATCGTCCAGGCCGGTGCAGTTGACGAAATGGGTATCTGCCATGCCCAGTTGCCGGGCTTTTTCATTCATCAGCGCCACAAAGGCCTCCTCCGAACCGGCAATGTGCTCTGCCATGGCGGCGGCGCAGTCGTTGGCTGAGGAAACGGCGATGGATTTCAGCATATCGCTGACGGACATGGTTTCCCCCACCTTCAGGTAGATCTGACTGCCGCCTTTGGCGGCGGCGGTTTCCGAGGCGGTGACGGTGTCGTCCCAGCGGATCTTTCCGGTGTCGATGGCCTCCATGATCAATAGCATGGTCATCACCTTGGTCACCGAAGCCGGGGCCAGTTTTTCGTGGGCATTTTGCTCCAGCAGCACTTTTCCGGTGGCTGCGTCCATCAAAACGGCGCTTTTTCCTGCCACCGTAGGTCCTGCGGCAAACACCGGCAACCCCGGCAGCAGCAACGCCAAAGCCAGAAAAAGTGATAGAATTTTTCGCATAGTGATCCCTCCTGCAGATTCGTGGTACAACCTATGCGCCCGGAAGGACATTTATGCCGGCCAGGCTGCGGGAAGGCAGAAGATCAAAAAACAAGAAAACGCCCACGGTGCGAACCGTGGGCGTTGAAGTTTGTTTACTTGTTACGCAGCTGAACGTCGTGGGCGCCGCCTTCCACGATGGAAACGGCGGAAACCAGAGTCAGCTTGGCATCCCGCTGCAGGTCGGGAATGGTGGTCACGCCGCAGTTGCACATGGTGGACTTGACCTTGTACAAGGAAGCCTCCACATTGTCGTGCAGGGGGCCGGCGTAGGTAACATAGCTGTCCACACCTTCTTCAAAGCTGAGCTTGGAGCTGCCGCCCAGGTCGTAGCGCTGCCAGTTACGGGCGCGGTTGGAGCCTTCGCCCCAGTACTCCTTCATATAAGAGCCGTTAACCAGCACCTTGGGGGTGGGAGACTCGTCGAAGCGGGCAAAGTAGCGGCCCAGCATCATAAAGTCGGCGCCCATGGCCAGGGCCAGGGTCATGTGGTAATCATGAACGATACCGCCGTCGGAGCAGATGGGCACATAAATGCCGGTATCTTTGAAATATTCGTCCCGGGCTGCGGCAACCTCGATCAGCGCGGTGGCCTGACCGCGGCCGATGCCCTTGGTCTCACGGGTGATGCAGATGGAACCGCCGCCGATACCCACCTTGATAAAGTCCGCGCCGGCCTGGGCCAGGAAGCGGAAGCCATCTCTGTCTACCACGTTGCCGGCGCCGATCTTCACCTTGTCGCCGTATTTTTCACGGACCCAGGCGATGGTCTTGGACTGCCAGCAGGTGTAGCCTTCGGAGGAGTCGATGCACAGCACGTCTGCGCCGGCTTCCAGCAGGGCGGGGATACGGGTTTCATAGTCCCGGGTGTTGATACCGGCGCCTACCAGATAGCGCTTTTCGCCGTCCAGCAGCTCCAGGGGATTGGCCTTATGGGAAGCGTAGTCCTTGCGGAATACGAAGTACATCAGATGGTCATTTTCATCCACAATGGGCAGGCTGTTCAGCTTGTGATCCCAGATGATATCGTTGGCAGCCTTCAGGGAGGTTTCCTTGGGAGCTACCACCAGCTTTTCCCGGGGGGTCATGAAGTCCTTGACTTTATCGGTGGGGCTCATGCGGGACACCCGGTAGTCACGGCTGGTGACGATGCCCAGCAGCTTGCCGGTGGCGGTGCCGTCTTCGGTAATGGCCACGGTGGAGAAGCCGTTGGCGGCCTTCAGATTCAGCACATCCGCCAGGGTATCCTCGGGAGTCAGGTTGGAGGCGGATACCACGAAACCGGCCTTATAATTCTTTACCCGGGCAACCATGGCAGCCTGGGACTGGATGCTTTGAGAACCGAAAATAAAGCTGATGCCGCCCTCTTTTGCCAGAGCGATGGCCAGGGTATCGTTGGATACGGACTGCATGATAGCAGAGGTCATGGGGATGTTCAGACTGATGGGGCATTCTTCTTCGCCCTTACGGAACTTGACCAGGGGGGTCTTCAGGTTGACCCGGTCGGGGATACAATCCTCGCTGGTATAGCCGGGGATCAGCAGGTATTCGCTGAAGGTGT
This sequence comes from Oscillospiraceae bacterium, assembly GCA_015068155.1. Taxonomy (GTDB): domain Bacteria; phylum Bacillota; class Clostridia; order Oscillospirales; family Oscillospiraceae; genus Faecousia. The sequence goes on from SVLC01000043.1 coordinate 14,879, forward strand.
GGCTGGGTTCGGAATAATAGTAGGCCATGGGGATCTCCTCCTAAAAATAGTAAAAGATAATTTTGGTCCAGCATAAAAATCTATTTGAATAATGATACCATAGCTTGTCCCCGGGGTCAAGATAGCGAGATAAATATTTTTCGGTTTTCCTGTAAAATCATATGGTATTCTCCATATAACTGTGCTATAATGAAAGAAATATATGCAGGAGGTCTTGTTATGCGTGGTATTCCTTCTCTGATCACCGATATCCGAAAAAAAGTGTTTACTGAGGTAGCCCGGATGGCCTATGCCGGCAAAGGCTATGAATGCGCCAACGATCTGCCCTATGTGATCGTCCCCGGCGACCGGCCGTTGCACCGGGAATCCGTGTTTTTGGAGCGGGCCATTGCCGGCGAGCGTGTGCGGCTGGCCATGGGTCTGGGTCTGCGGCCCTCCGACGGCCGCCATTTGGTCACCGAAGGTATGGACCAGGCTGCCGTGGCGGAAAGCTATTACGAGCCGCCGCTGATCAATATCATTCCCTATGCCTGCCACGCCTGTCCCACCAACCAGTATAAGGTCAGCAATTACTGTCAGAATTGCCTGGCCCGTTCCTGCGAAAAGGTGTGCCCGAAGAATGCCATCGTAGTCCGTAACCACCGTTCCTACATCGACCTGGATAAGTGCATCCGCTGCGGCAAATGCGCCAAGGCCTGTCCTTATAATGCCATCGTCCATCTGGAGCGTCCCTGCGCCGCCAGCTGCGGCATGGATGCCATTGAGTCCGACGACCAGGGCCGGGCGGTGATCAATCAGGATAAATGCGTAGCCTGCGGCCAGTGCCTGGTTTCCTGCCCCTTCGGCGCCATTGCCGACAAGGGCCAGATCTATCAGGTGATCCAGTCCATTCTCCAGGGCCAAAAGGTGGTGGCCATTGTGGCGCCGGCCTTTATCGGCCAGTTTGGCAAACATTCCACCCCCGGCAAGTTCATCGCTGCCATGAAGCAGTTAGGCTTCCACCGGATCGTGGAGGTGGCGGTGGGCGCGGATATGTGTACCATCGAAGAAGCCAGGGACTTCCTGGAGAAAGTGCCGGCGGAGCAGAATTATATGGCCACTTCCTGCTGCCCGGCCTGGCATTCCATGATCGGAAAGCTGTATCCCGGCGAGATGGAGAAGATCTCCATGACCCTGACCCCCATGGTCTTCACCGCCCGGCTGATGAAGAAGAAGTATCCCGGTTGCAAGGTGGTGTTCGTCGGTCCCTGCGCCGCCAAGAAGCTGGAGGCCATCCGGGCCAATATCCGCTCCGATGTGGATTTCGTGCTGACCTTTGAAGAACTGCAGGGTATGTTTGAGGCTAAGCAGATCAATTTTGAGACCATCGAGCCGATGTACGATTTGAACGAAGGCACCGCCATGGGCCGTGGCTTTGCGGTGGCCGGCGGTGTGGCCGGCGCTGTGGAGAGGCTGATCCGGGAGACCAATCCGGATGCCCAGGTGAAGACCGCCCGGGCAGAGGGCCTGCGGGATTGCCGAAAGCTGATGCTGCTGGCCAAGGCCGGTAAGTATAACGGCTATCTGCTGGAGGGCATGGCCTGTCCCGGCGGCTGTGTAGCCGGCGCCGGCACGCTGCTGCCGGTGGAATTGGCGGCCAAGGTGGTGGGCAACTACCAGAGTGAGGCGGATATTGTTTCGCCTATGGAAAGCCCCTACCGGGATAAAGGACACGAACTGGATTAAAAAACATCGCCCCGGGTGATTGATATGCTCCCCATAGAGTAGACACTCGAAATAACAAAAATTTCGAGACTACACTATGGGGAGTATTATTATGTCAAGAATAAGCGTGGAAGAAATTATCGCAGCAGTAAAACGATGCATAAG
>SVLC01000044.1 GCA_015068155.1 Oscillospiraceae bacterium
CAAAACCACCGCCTGTGACTGCGGAAAGAGGGGTCTATGAGGAAAGAAAAGCAAACCATCAAATTATCGGATCATTTCACCTATGGCAGGCTGCTGAAATTTACATTGCCGTCCATTGTGATGATGATCTTTTCTTCCATTTACGGCGTGGTGGACGGATTTTTTGTGTCCAATTTTGCAGGTAAAACTGCCTTTACTGCCGTGAATTTCATATTCCCGCTGCTGATGATCTTGGGAACCGTGGGCTTTATGTTCGGCACCGGCGGCAGCGCCCTGGTGGCCCGTACCCTGGGAGAAAAGGATTGGGAGAAGGCAAACAGCATCTTCTCTTTGCTGGTGTACGTATCGCTGGGATTGGGTGTTTTGATAGCGGCAGGCGGCATTTTGCTGCTGCGGCCGTTAGCCCGGCTGATGGGCGCGGAGGGACAGATGCTGGAAGACTGCGTTCTGTACGGACGCATTATTCTGTGCGCGCTGCCTGCTTTTGTGCTGCAGATGGAATTCCAAAGCTTTTTCGTCACCGCGGAAAAACCTAAGCTGGGTCTGGCGGTGACGGTGGCCTCCGGCGTGACCAATATGGTGCTGGATGGCGTATTGGTTGGCATTTTCCGCGGAGGACTGGTGGGCGCTGCTGCGGCTACCGCCATCAGTCAGCTGGTGGGCGGCGTGATCCCGCTGATCTACTTTGGCCGGAAGAACGGCAGCCTTCTGCGGCTGGGCAAGGCCCGGTTTGACGGCAGAGCGCTGTGGAAGACCTGCGCCAACGGTTCTTCGGAGCTGATGAGCAATGTATCTATGTCCCTGGTCAGCATGCTCTACAACATTCAATTGCTGAACCTGGCAGGGGAGGACGGCGTGTCGGCCTACGGCACCATGATGTATGTGAATATGATCTTCCTGGCCATCTTCATCGGCTATTCCATCGGTACTGCGCCGGTGGTGGGCTTCCATTTGGGAGCGGAAAACTACGGGGAGCTGAGGAGCTTGCTGAAAAAGAGCGCAGTCATCGTCGGAAGCTGCTCGGTGGCCATGCTGGGCCTGGGCTTTTTGCTGGCAAGGCCGCTGTCGGTTTTGTTTGTGGGTTATGACGATGCGCTTTGCCGGCTGACGGTTCATGGCTTCTATATTTTTGCTGTATCCTTCTTATTCGTGGGATTTGCGATTTTCTTCTCCGGCTTCTTTACGGCCCTCAATGACGGCCTTACTTCTGCCGTTATTTCCTTTTTGCGGACTCTGGTATTCCAGATCGCCGCGGTGCTGCTGCTGCCGCTGATCTGGGGCATTGACGGCATTTGGTGGTCCATTGTGGTGGCGGAGCTGATGGCGGCACTGGTGGGCGCGTTATTCCTGGTGATCAAGCGGAAGAAATTCCGGTATTTTTAAGCCAAAGGAGGCAGTATATGTTGGATCTTTCCAATCCCCAGGACCCCAGGACCCGGGCTGCGGCGGGAAAAATATCCGGCCTGGTGGGCTTGTTTTGCAATGTTTTATTATTCGGCGCCAAGCTGGCGGTGGGCATTCTGACAGGATCGGTGTCCGTTACGGCGGACGCTATGAACAATCTTTCGGATGCTGCCAGCTCCATCGTGACGCTGATCGGGTTCAAGCTGGCGGAGAAACCGGCGGATGCGGACCATCCCTACGGCCACGCCCGGTATGAGTACCTGTCGGGGTTGGCGGTGGCGGCGCTGATCGTGGTGATCGGCGTGGAACTGGGAAAGACATCCATTGAAAAGATCCTGCATCCTACTGCCGTGACCTTCTCTCTGCCCCTGGCGCTGGTGCTGGTGGCGGCGGTGATCATCAAGCTGGGACTTTGCCTGCTCAATCGCCGCCTAGGGAAAAAGATCCGATCCACGGCGCTGCTGGCCACAGCGGCGGACAGCCGAAATGATGCCATTTCCACGGCGGTGGTGCTGATCGCGGCGGGATTGCAGACGGCGTTTTGCTGGCAGCTCGATGGCTGGATGGGCCTGGCAGTGGCGGCGTTTATCCTGTATTCCGGCACCATGCTGGCCAAGGATACCATCAGTCCTTTGCTGGGAGAAACCGCCAGTCCGGAACTGCAGAAGCTGATCGTGGATGTGGTGACGGCGGAAGAAAAGGTACTGGGCTATCACGATCTGATGGTTCACGATTACGGCCCGGGACAGCGGTTTGCCAGTATCCACGTGGAAATGGACCGGCGGGAGGATCCGCTGGAATGTCACGAACGGATTGATATCCTGGAGCGGATCTGCCTGGAACAGCACAATGTCCATTTGGTGATCCATTATGATCCGGTGATCACGGATGACCCCCAGCTGCAGCTTATGAAGCAGAAGGTGCAGCAGCTTCTGGCCGTGATCGAGCCGGCGGCTGGGATGCATGATTTCCGAATGCTGACCATGGAAAAGGAGATCCGTGTGTTCTTCGATCTGTCGCTGCCGGCAGAAAAAATGGGCATCAAAGCCCGGCTCAAACAGCAGTTGGATGCCGGACTTGCCGATGAGCCGATCCCGGTGCAGACCTTTATTACCTTCGATATTGCGATGTAAAGGCGCCTTTGGGCGCCTTTTCCTTTTCGAGGAAAACAATTTACTTCCCTTTTTCGGATTCTTCTGTTACAATGAAAGAAAAACTGGAGGGATGCCCTATGGAAAAAATCAAAAAGAATTTCGGTTTTGGCTTTATGCGCCTGCCGATGATCGGCGATGAAGTGGATTACGATCAGATCTGCCGCATGGTGGATGCTTTTTTGGAGGCGGGTTTTAATTATTTTGACACGGCCCATGGCTACATCGACGGAAAAAGCGAGATCGCCATCCGCCGGTGTCTGACTTCCCGCTACCCCCGGGAAAGCTATGTGCTGACCAATAAACTGTCTGCCAACTATTTTGAAAAGCCGGAAGACATCCGCCCGTTGGTGGATCAGCAGCTGCAAGCCTGCGGGGTGGAATATTTTGACTTCTATCTGATGCACGCCCAAAACAAGGAATTGTTTGCTAAATACAAGGCTTGCCGGGCCTATGAAACGGCGCTGGAACTGATCCGGGAGGGGAAAATCCGCCATTTGGGCATTTCGTTCCACGATAAGGCCGTTGTGCTGGATCGGATCCTGACGGAATATCCCCAGGTGGAGGTGGCCCAGATCCAACTGAATTATGTGGATATGGACGATCCCATTGTGGAATCCCGGAAGTGCCTGGAGGTGTGCCGTAAACATAATGTGCCTGCCATCGTGATGGAGCCTGTCAAAGGCGGTAAACTGGTGAATCTGCCCAGGCTGGCAGCGGCGGCGCTGGACGAATTGGGCGGCAGCCATGCCAGCTATGCCATTCGGTATGCTGCCGGTCAACCCGGTGTGTTTATGACCCTTTCCGGTATGGGCAGCATGGAAATGGTGCGGGATAATGTGGGATATATGCAGAATTTTGTGCCGCTGAATGAAAAGGAAATGGCTGCGGTGCAGAAGGTCCGCAACATTTTTGCCTCCATGGATACCATTGAATGTACCGATTGCCGCTACTGTGTGGAGACCTGCCCCCGGAAAATCCCGGTGCCCAAATTCTTTGCCATGATGAACAGTAAAAAAATGTGGGGAAGCTGGAACAGGGACTTCGCCAACCGGCTGATGAACGAGCCGGGGCAGAGCCCGGATAGCTGCCTGGGCTGCGGCGATTGCGAAGCCATGTGCCCGCAGCACCTGCCCATCCGCAGACTGCTGAAGATGGTGGAGGAAACATTGCGCTGATATGGAACTGGTAGGGATCGATCTAAACCATGCGCCCGGCTTGCGCAAGCAAGCCCGGACGCTGTATCATACCGCTTTTCCCAGGCAGGAGCGGCTGCCCTGGTGGATTTTACGGCTGAATGCCAAAAGAAAAGGAATCGATCTGACCGCCTTTGTGGATGGGGAGCGATTCTGCGGCTTTACCGCATCGGTGACGGAAGGAGACCTGCATTTTCTGCTGTTTTTCGCCGTTGATGATGCCCAAAGAGGGAAGGGTTATGGCTCTGCGGTGCTGCAACTGCTGCAAAAACAGTACCAAACGGTGGTACTGAATGTGGAGCTTCTGGATCCGGCGGCGGAGAATTATGATCAGCGAAAGCGGCGCTTTGCTTTTTATCTGCGTAATGGTTTCCGGGATACCGGCTATCATGTATGGGAAGTGGGGGGCAAATTCCGGGTGCTGTCCACGGATGCAAACCTGGATGTGGCCCGGTACAGGGAAATATTCAAAAAGCTGTCGTTTGGTTTGTGGGATGTAAAACTCCGGCCTGCTGAAAAATAAAATCAGGCCCGTTGCATCTGCAGCGGGCCTGGGCTTTACCAAATAAAGGGAATCAGCCGGTATTTCACTTTTTTTCTGTATTTCCCGTAGCCCGGCAGGCCAGCTTCCAGCACCTGCTCCTCATTGCGGATGCGCTTGACGATCAGGAAGGGGTAGGCCAGGAATACCGGGAAAGAAATCAGCGACCCCAGCACCAGGGGCATGGAAAGAAACAGCAGAAGAGTGACGCTGTACATGGGATGCCGGACGATACCGTAAAGACCGGTATCGATGACGCGCTGGCCTTCCTGCACTTCGATGGTCCGGGAAAGAAAGGTGTTCTCCCGCAGCACCTCGGCATACAGCCCGTAGGCCAGCAGGAAAACACCTGCGGCAGCGAGATTGACCCAGCCGGGAAGGGGCAGCCAGCCAAAACGGTGGTCAAGACCGGCCAAGAGGAAGCCGGCCAGGAACATAAGACCGCTGAGCTTTATCACAAGAGATTGCTCCCCTTCTTTTTCCTTGGCGGATAATCGCTTTGCCAGCAGGGAAGGGTTTTTAACCATCATGACCAATCCCGCAAGGAACATGGGGATGAACAGAATGCCCATCAGCAGCCAGCCGCCGAAAAAATGTCGGTCACCGGCGGGCAGGAAAATCAAAATGCCCAATAAAATCACGCCGGCGAAAAATTTGGTTAACGCCGACCAAAAGAGTTTTTGCGTCATCAATATGTCTCCTTTCGGATGTTGATCGGCTCAAATATAGCATTTTTACAAAAGGAAGTCAATATGGGAGGAAAAATGTACAGCGATGTGTTTTGCAAAGTATATAACGAATTTGGGTGGAACTACTATCCGGAGATATTTGGCCAGCAGTTGCTGCAATGGCTGAAGCAGCAGGGGGTCAGACCGAAAAGTGCTATGGATCTGGCCTGCGGCACCGGTGTTTTATGCGGCATCCTGCAGCGGGAAGGCATCCGTTCAGAGGGCATGGATCTGTCCGGGGGAATGATCGCCATTGCCCGTGAAACCTATCCCGGCATCCGGTTTGAAGTGGCGGATATGACGGTATATCGCCCGGATCGGCAGTATGACCTGGTGACCTGCACCGGAGACGCGCTGAACCACATCCAAAAACTGACAGATATTGAGAAAATATTCCATAATATTTACGCCTATATGGCCCCGGGCGGCTGGCTGATTTTTGATCTGCTCAACGAAAATGAGGTGTCCGACAGCCAGCCCTTTGATATGGATTTTGACGGGAAAACCAGGGTGTGGTTCCAAATGACACGGCCGGAGGAAAACCGGGTAAATCTCAAGATTAAAGTGTATGAAAACGGAGAATTACGGCTTGAAGAGAACATCTGCGAAACAATTCATCCGCTTTCGGTTATTTGCCGGATGCTGGAAGAATGCGGATTTATACAGGTGCGATCGGCGGACAGAATGCTGCCGGAAAATGGACCGGGAACCACCTGGTTCGTTATGGCGAAAAAACCGGAGCTCAGATGAAAATGAATAAATATGCGAAAACGGTGACGTTTTCGCATGTTTTTTATGAACTTCAAAACGCTTGCCGCAAGGGGGAAATGTCCACCGAAAAAGCGGTAGAAAAGTTCTGTTCCCATATTCTAAATAAATAATTCACAAAATCCGCGGTACGAGGACAAAAGAACCTGTACCACACCTCCCTGGGTTGACAAAAGTGGAAATTTTGTGGTATAAAATAGGGGTGAAATATTATGCCATGTTGTGGTTAAAAATCAGCTTAAATGTGGCAGAAAAAACAAGGAGGATGAATATGAAATTCAACTTCAAAGAAAACAAGTGGCTGTTGGCATTTATAATTGCCTGCGTGCTGCTTGCGGTGGCTGTCACGGCCATCGTCATCCTGGCTACCCGACCGGCACCCCAGGATGAAGGTCCCGATGTCTTCATCGGTGATCAGGAAACCGTTATGTATTATTACGACACGGTGGATGGAGAAGTGTTGCTGACCTTTACCGGCGGCAACGTGTTCACTCTGGTTGGCCCCGGCGTCAACAAGACCGGCACCTTTGCCATCGACAATGGCAATGTGACGCTGGATTTTGTCCGGGATGAGGACGGCACTACCAGCGGTAAGCTGGAGGGTCAGACCCTCGCGCTGACCTACCAGGGCGCCAGCATGACCTTCCTGAAGAAGACGACCTACAAGGTCAGCTTCTCCTGCGATGGCCAAGTGACCACGCAGATCGTGGTCAACGGCAAGTCTGCGCTGCAGCCTGCCGACCCGGTGAAGGAAGGCTATGTGTTCCTGGGCTGGTATGCGGATGAAGCACTGACTGTGCCCTACCAGTTCGGCGCTGATCTGATCACCGCCGATGCCACCCTCTACGCTAAGCTGGTTCCCACTGGCATGGGCCAGAATGCCTACACCGTGGACTTTGACCTGGGTTACGAAGGCGCTGAGGTTCCCGCGGCTGTCAAGACCGTAGGCGGCAAGCTTTATGAGCTGCCTGCCCAACCTGTCCGCGACGGCTACACCTTCTGCGGCTGGTGGATCTCCATGACAGAAAACGGCGAAAAGCTCACCTGCCGCTATACCGATGACACGGTGTTTACAGCCGACACCACCTTGTTCGCCCTGTGGGCTGAGCAGGCTGGCAGCAAGCTGCAGGCTCCCAGCGTCAGCGTTACCGGCGCCGGCGCCAGTTGGGATGCCGTGAACGGCGCATCCGGCTATCATATCGTCATCACCGATGCTGCCGGCACCGTGGTGATGGATAAGGACCTGGGCGCTACTACCGAGAATGTGGACTTTGCTGCCATGGCAGCAGGGGAGTACCGGGTGGAAGTGATCGCTGTGGCGCCCAACTCCGCCAACAATTCCGACGCGGCTGTCAGATACTACACCAACAAGGGCCTGGATCGTGTTTCTCAGTTCCAGGTTATCGACGGTGTGCTGGCTTTCAATGCCGTGGCTCATGCGGAAAAGTATTACATCACTATCCAGTGCGGCAATCCTGCCCACAACCATGTCGATTTCGACAACGGCAACAGCACCTGCTTCTACTTTGGTAACTGCTCCATGCAGCCTGGCGGCATCAGGATCACCGTGACTGCCACTGCCAACGGCTATGCCGACTCCGTTTCCGAGACCTTCGTCTTTGATCGGACCCTGGCCGCTGTGGAGAATGTGACCTATGATGAAAAGGCGGATGCCTTCGTTTGGAACCGTGTGGAAAATGCCACCGGCTATACTGTCACAGTTACCGTGGGCGACGGCGTTTATGTATTCCTGCTGGGCAATACCACTACCTTCAGCACTGCCGCCTACACCGGCGACATTACTGTGGCAGTGACCCCCGTCACCGAAGGCTACAACAGCCCCGAGGCTTCCACTGCAAACTGCAACAAGATCATTCCCGCTACGCCCTCCGGACTGAAGGTCAACGGCATGGTCCTGTCCTGGGATGCCGCCATGGGCGCTGAGTCCTACGAAGTCAAGATCGGCAGCCAGACCTTCAGCGTCGATACCACCAGCCTGGATCTGGCCGCTGCCGGCGCCAATATCACCGCCGGTCAGATGTACGAGGTTTGCGTCAAGTCCTTTGGCAACGGCGAAAGCTCCCCCTACAGCGAAGCAGCCAATATGGGCTACCAGGTCATGAACACGACTCTGCGCTACCAGTGCAACACCGTGTACTGGACGCCTGTTATCGGCGTTAACAACTACGAGATCCGCGTCAACGGCGTGGTGGTGGCCAGCGTATCCGATACCAATTGCGCCAAGGTCCGCCTGACCAAGGCCGGCGTTAATGTGATCGAAGTCCGCTTCACCGACAACGGCGGTTCTCAGTGGGCATTCATTGAAGTCAATGCCTTCAAGGTGACCTATAACAGCCGCAGCCTGGGCGGTGAGGAAGTGGAATATGTGGCCATCGGCGATATGCTGACCATGCCCGACCACTTTACCAACGATGGCTACACCTTTGCCGGTTGGTACAATTCTCCCGCTGCCTCTCAGGGCAACGGTAAGAAGATCGAAAGCAACATCTTCACAGGCAATGCCGACACCGTTTACTACGCCGACTGGACCCCCGACGAGTACGATATCACCATGCAGGTCGAGGGTTATGAACTGACCAATATTGAGCAAGGCCAAAATTTTAAGGTGACGTATACACACGCGTTTGATCTGCCTGTCCCTGAGTCCTCTAACCCCGTGTATACGTCTTTTGTGGGGTGGTTCACCGGTCCTTCCGGCTCCGGCACTAAGCTTACCGACGCGAACGGTGTCAGCGTGGCACCTTTCTCTACGACCCACGGTGTGAGTGCCTATCCTTTCTTCGATACCAATATTCTGAGCTTTGAGCTGGATTCCGACGGTACCTACGAAGTAAAGGCCGGCCCTAACATCGACAATGTGACTTCCGTCACCATTCCCTATACCTACGGCGGTATCCCGGTCACTACTGTTCTGGAGAGCGCCTTCAATGGCTGCAACAACCTCCGGGAAGTGAATATCCCCGATACCATCGAACTGGTGGGCAGCAGCGCCTTCTCCGGCGCTACCAATCTGGAAACCATCAATGTATATGCCGTTTCCGGCAATCATGATATTTTCTACTCCTCTGCGGATGGCGTGCTGATCCGGCATGATATGGGCTCTATCTTCATCGACGCAGTGCCCAGAGCCAAGACCGGCACCTTCGAGGTCCCTGAGAATGTGGGTCTGATCCAGAGTAAGACCTTCCAGATGTCCAATCTGTCCAAGATCATCATCTCCCAGAATGTGGAAGTCATCTATGAAAAGGCTTTCTACCGCTGTGAAAAGCTGGAATCTGTGGAATTTGCAGGCGGCAGAACCACACCGGTCACCCTGGATGTTTCCATGTTCTACAGCTGCCCCAATATCACTTACATTAAGCTGCCTGCCAACATCAATGAATTCAGCACGGATGTTTTCAGTAATCTGAAAAAGCTGAACACCATTGAAGTGGAGCCCGGCGGCACGATGTACGGCTCTGTGGATGGCATGCTGACCAATGCCTTGGAAGATACCATCCTCTATGTCACCAAGACCATTTCCGGTCAATTCACGGTACCCAAAGGCATCCAGTACATCGGCGCCAGCGCATTTGCCGATTGTACCGGTCTGACGGCGATCGTCATTCCCAACTATGTCAAATCCATTGGCTACGCCGCGTTTGAAAACTGTACCCGCATTAAGAGCGTCACATTTGAAGGCAACCGGAAGAATGACCTGACCATCGAAAACCGCGCCTTTGCAGGCTGCGCGACTTTGGATACGGTTACCTTTAACGGCAGTGATGACGGTACTTTGGAAAAGGGCGCCATCACCATCGGCAGCTATGCCTTTGCGCCTGCTGCGGAAGGGGAGAAGCGGCTGCGCACCTTGTCCTTCCGGGATGGTGTGAATGTGGCAGTGATTGGCAGCTACGCTTTTGCCAATCAGACCGGCTTGTACAGCCTGACCTTTGGCCAAAATATCCGCGTGGAAGAGATCGGCAACGGCGCCTTCTCCGGTGACAGCCTGATCGCTACCCTGTCCATTCCCGCGACTACCCTGCGGATCGGCGATTACGCCTTCCAAAACTGCACCGGCATTACCAGCGTTACCTTTGCCGAAGGCGGCAACGAGATCCAGTTCGGCAACGGCGCGTTTTCCGGCTGCTCCCGTATTACGCAGATCAACCTGCCCGCCACATTGGTGAACTTCAACGGTTCTGTTTTCAAGGGCTGCGACCTGATCAGCCAGATCAATGTGGCAAGCAACAGCCCCTACCTGACCTCTGAAAACGGCGTGCTTTACAGCAAGGACTATACCAGCCTGCTGTATTATCCCAAGGCACTGGATGCGGATTGGACTACCCTCAGCAAGCTGCGCTGGGATACCATCACCACCATCGGTGAATCCGTCTTTGAGGAAAACACCAAGGTCACCAGCTTTATCATCATGCCCGGTGTCACCACCATCGGCACCAATGCCTTCTACAACTGCACCAATCTGCAGAGCCTGACCTACCAGGCTGCGGAAGCCGGCCAGGGCAAGCACCTGACCATCGGCAACAAGGCGTTCAGCGGCTGCAAGAAGCTGGCTACTGTCAGCATTCCCGACTACACCACCCACATCGGCAACGATGCTTTCCGGCAGAACAGCTTTGCCTCCTTCGTAATGCCCTCCGCGGTGACCACCATTGGCTCCGCCGCATTCCGGGGCAATACCAAGCTGGCTGCCATCACCATCACCGCCAGCATCACCTCTGTTGGCAGCGGCGCTTTCTATGGTTGCACCGCCCTGGCGGAAGTGACTTTTGTCGAAGGCGGCAGCCTGCTGACATTGGGCACCGTAGCCGGTGAAGGCGTATTCCAGGGCTGCCTGAATTTGACCGCCATCGACATGAAGAACCGCGTTACGGTGGTCGGCGGCCATGCGTTCCAAAGCAGCGGCATCCGCAACAATGCCAATACCACCGGCCTGGTGCTGGGCTCCAATGTGACCCAGATCGGCAATCAGGCCTTTGCCAGCACCAAGAGCCTGCTGCAGATCACCATTCCTGCCGGCGTTACCAGCATCGGCAGCGGCGCCTTCTCCGGCAGCGCTCTGAATAAGATCGAATTTGAAGCCGGCGGTACAGCGGCGCTGACCATCGGCGCAGATGCCTTCCAGAATACATCCCTGACCAGCATCACCTTCCCCGCAAGAACTGCCGTGCTGAGCCGTGAGGTCAGCATTACCGGCGGCGCCAAGGCGCCGGATATTGCGGAGATGTTCACCGGCGTTGACAACCTGAAGAACATCCATGTGGAAGCCGGCTGCGCCAAGTATTGCTCCATCGACGGCGTGCTTTATGAGCTGGACGAAAACGGTCAGCCTGCGATCCTGCTGCTGTGCCCGGTGAAGAATGCCGGTACGGTGGTGGATGGCGTTGCCAGCGGCGAGCTGATCATTCCCAACACCGTTACCCAGGTGGCCAGCCGGGCGCTGCGGGATGTCTGTGTGATCCATACCGTTACTTTTGAGGAGTTTGACAAATCCGATGAGCGTTACGGCACACAGAGATTGACGCTGGGCCCCACGCAGACGACCGTCTCCGTTCCTTTAGAATATGCGGCTATCGGTGGCCTGGACACCAACACCATTACTACGGTGAATCTTCCTTCTCACATGTCCTACTTCAACGGCTATTCCATCGCGGTGACCAAGGATGTGGTTGCGGTGAACATCAACCCCGATGCCACGGAGATCGTTCTGGGCCGGTACGCATTTTACGGTTCCAGGATCACTTCTCTGGTGATCTCCGGCGTCAAGTCCATGGAGACCCTGGTGTTTAGTGGCTGCAAGGACATCCAGGCATTGGCCTTTGGCGACAAGAGCACCATCACCACCTTGCCGCAAAACGCCTTTAACGGCGTGGAGATCAAGTCCTTCGTGGTGCCCGCCAGCGTGACAACGATGGATTCTCAGGTATTCTTCTTTGCAAAACGGCTGGAAAGCGTCAGTTTTGCCGAGGGCAGTCGGCTCAACTATATGGGCAGCTCGGTCTTCTACGGCTGTGAATCTCTGGTCAACCTGGACCTGAGCAATGTCACCAAGCTGAAGACCATCGGCAATTCCTGCTTCAACCAGACCAAGATCAAGAGCTTTACTTTCCCGGAGAGCATCGAAAGCGCCGGTACCGGTATGTTCTGGCAGTGTGCCGAACTGACCGATATTTACCTGCCTGCCAGTTTCACGGCGGCTATGCTGTTCAACGGCAATGAAACCATTTTTGACGAAGCACCTGCACTGCGGGCCATCCATGTGGCGGAGGGCAACCTGGAACTGTCTTCTGAAGACGGCGTGCTCTATGACCGGATCAAGACCATCGTTTACTGCTATCCGGTGGCAAGACCTTTGCAGAACTATCAGATCCCCGAAACGGTTCGGGTCATTGAGCGAGCTGCTTTCCGTAACTTCACCGGCACCGAACTGGCGTTGCCCGCCAACCTGGAAAGAATCGAAGCCTTTGCGTTTGAGAGCGCCAAGATCACCAGCTATGTGATCCCTGCCGGTGTAACTTCCATAGGCGCTTCCGCGTTTGCTCAGGATTATTCTAACAATACACATCTGACCAGTGTTGTTTTCGCACCCGGCTCCAAGCTTACCTCCATTGGTGAAAGAGCGTTTTATTGCTGCGCGGGCCTGACTGAGATCGTGATCCCGGACAGCGTTGCCACCATTGGCGCGTATGCCTTTGCGGAGTGCAGCAACATCAAGAGCGTCATCCTGCCTGCTGCTTTGACAGAAGTATCCAACTGCCTGTTCATGAACTGTTACGCTCTGCGGGATGTGATTCTGCAGCAGGGCGTTACCCAAATTGGCAGCCAGGCCTTCCGGGAAACCTTGCTCGCATCTATCGAGATTCCTTCCAGTGTCCGTATTATTGCGGATAATGCCTTTAAGGAAATGACAAAGCTGTCCGTGGTCACCATTAAGCCCGGCAGCGCCATGGAATCCGTAGGCGCCAGCGCGTTTGAAGGCTGTATGGTCCTGCAGAGCATCAATCTGCCGGATTCCGTTAAGACCATCGGCGCCAATGCCTTCAAGAATGACGGCAACCTGAAGGTATTTGCCATTCCTGCCAATCTGACCGAGATCCCTGATGGTATGATGGACGGCTGCAGGCTGCTTCCTTCCATTACCATCCCGGCCAAAGTTACATCCATTGGCAGCCGGGCCTTTGCGAATAACGCATCCATTGATGCCATCGTGATCCCTGCAGCGGTCAGCACTGTCGGAACTTCCGCGTTCGAAGGCTGCGCCTCCGCGAAAAAGATCGAGTTTGCTGATGGCAGCGCCGTGAAGGAACTGGGCAGCGATGTAACCGGCAAGGACAATATTTTCAAGGGCACATCCGCTGCGGAGAATGTGAAGCTGCCTGCCGGTCTGATCTTCATCGGCGGCCATGTCTTTGAAGGCTGCGGCATGAAGACCCTCAGCATACCCAACGGTGTGATGGAGATCGGCGCGTATGCCTTTGCGGATTGTGACAACATCGAAACCGTGTCGATATCCGGTAACGTCTCCTATTTGGGTGACTATGCTTTCTTCCAGTGCGACAGCCTGAAGACAGCCAACCTCTCTTTGGGCGTGGAGTATCTGGGCACACTGGTGTTTGGCTTCTGCTACAAGCTCACCGAGGCGTATATTCCCGCAACGGTTATCCGTATCGGCTCCAATCCCTTTGCCGGCTGTCTGGCCGCAGGGGATGTGCAGATCGATCCGGAGAATGAGAACTTCCTGGTGGAAGACGGCATCATTTACGATCTGTCCAAAACGATCCTGTATTCCTATCCCGCATCCCGTACCGATGCAGCCTATGAAATTCCTGAAACGGTGACTACCGTTGCGGCCGGCGCCTTCGCAGGCAGCCAGCTGCAGACAGTGGTATTCCCCAAGCGGCTGCAGAGCATTGCGCCTTATATGTTTGCGGATTGTAAGAAACTGACCAATGTGACCATTGAGAACGGAATTACCGCCATCGGCGATGGCGCGTTCCGCGGCTGTTCTTCGCTGAACAATGTAACGGTGCCGGCAACAGCGGTCAACCTGGGTAATTACGCATTTGCGGATTGTTCCGCGCTGAGTAACTTTACCTTCGCCGGTTCCAATACCTATTACATTGGTACCCACTTCTTCGAAAACTGCATTTCCATGACCAAGCTGACTCTGCCTACAAAGTTCAGCCTGACTGAGGAAGACGCGGCCCAGTACGGCCTGCTGTTGAACAATGGCAAGCTGCATACTTCTGCGGCGCAGGCTATTCCCAGCTATATGTTTGCCGGCACCGGTCTGCTGAATGTGGAGATCCCGTCCACTGTCAAGTGGCTGGGTACCGACGGCGTATTCATGAACTGCAAGTACATGAAGTCCGTTAAGTTTAAGAGCTCCAACATTTCCTGCAAGTACATCGGCAACTACTATTTCTACGGCTGCAGCTCCTTGACGGAGATCAACATCCCCAGAGGCGCCAACGCCATTTTCTCCAACTCCATCGGCTACTCCTTCGCATATTGCACTTCTTTGAAGAGCGTTACCATTAACTACGCCAACATAGATATCTTTACGGCAGCTTCCAGCGGCCATATGTTCGAGGGCTGCTCCAGCTTGACCAACATTACCTTCAAGGGCCTGGGCACAGAAGTGGCGTATATGGATTATGTAGGTCCGTACTATTTCGCCGGCTGTACTTCCTTGTCCAGCCTGATGCTGGCAGACTACGCATCTATCTGTGAATATGCCTTCAAGGATTGCAAATCTTTGTTCTCACTGGAATTCAACGGGATGTCCAGCGGTAAGGAAACTTCCCTGGCCGTGCTGGGCGACTATGCCTTTGCAGGCTGCACCGGCAATGGCGGTTTGATGCTGCCAAAGCTGGTGGGATATATCGGTACCGGCGTGTTCGACGGTTGGTCTGATATAGAAGCCCTTAAGACCTACGAGGGTAAGGAGGAAGTGATGAAGTTCCTGTCTACCGGTATTTTCAAGGGCTGTAAGGCGGTTATCTACGATAAGGATTTCAATATCATCGAGATCGATCCCGAAACCGGCCTGCCCAAGAACCCCTAAGTTTTTCCTGCAACCCGGCCGCCAACGCGGCCGGGCCCTGCAGATCAAACTGTCAGCAAACAATCGAACGGTTATCCGTTCAGAAAGGATTGAAGAATGAATCCGAATACGCAATTTGAAAAATACCATCCGAAATTCCGTAAAGAAGCCTGGCTGCGGTCTGTACTGGCTGCGGTAAGCATTGGCTTCGGCGCGGCCTTTATGGCAGCATTGGTTACATGGTTCCTGTCGGTTAACGGTTTGTGGATCAGCCTGGCGGTGCTGGTGGTAGTCACCGCAGCGCTCTCGCCCGTCTTCTACAGCAAGAAGTACAGACCCACGGTGATGGAGGATGCCAGACGTTTGGATGCCATTGGCCTGAAAGAACGTATGGTCACCATGGTGGAGTTTGCGGAAAACGACTCTTGCATGGTACAGGTACAAAGAAGAGATGCCCAGCAGGTACTGTCCAATGTGGAGGTCAGCCAGATCCGCATGAAGATCTCCCGGACTATGATCGTCGTCGCGGTGATCGCAGCTTTGCTGTGCAGCGCCATGACCACGGTTACCGCCCTCAGCGCCTATGGCTATTTGAAGAGCGGTGAAGAAATGCTGGAAAACATCCTGCCGCAGGAGCCGGATGTGTACTACACCGTCACCTACATTGTGGAGGAGGGCGGCTATATCGAAGGTGAGGAAGCGCAGCTGGTGTTGGCCGGTGACGATGCCGAGCCTGTTTTGGCCGTTGCAGAAGATGGCTTTGCTTTCGTCGAATGGGACGATGGCAGCGGCGATCCGGCCAGAACGGATGTGGCGGTCACCAGTGACCTGACCTTTATTGCAATCTTTGCGCCCCTGGATGAAGAGGATCCGGAAGACGGCGAAAGCGGCGACTCCGGCGAGGCTCGTGACGGTGAACCCGGTGAGGGTGACGGCGAAGGTTCCCAGGAGGGCGATAGTCCCCAGGACGGCGAGGGCGATGAACCCGGCGATTCCACCGGCGGCAAGTACGAGGAATGGAATCAGATCATCAATGGCGAGACCTACTACCGTGAATTTTTGGAAGCCTATAAAGAACGGCTGATCCAGCAACTGGAAGAGCACGGCGACGAGCTTACCGAAGAAGAACGGGCGATTATCGAAGCATATATCAATCTTGTCTAAAAATAATTTATAATTAAAGTGAGGCAATTTTAATATGGTTACAGAACAGAACATTCAGCAGTTCAGCGAGCAGTGCAAGAATATTTTCGCACAGATCAAGCGCGACGTGATCGGTCAGGAAAATGTTATCGAGGGCGCGGTCATCGCCATGATCGCCGGCGGTAACGTACTGCTGGAAGGCGTGCCCGGCGTTGGTAAGACCCGTCTGGTCCGCTCCCTGGGCCGGGTATTCAACCTGCCCTTCTCCCGTATTCAGTTCACTCCCGACCTGATGCCCGCCGACGTTACCGGTACCAACATCATC
>SVLC01000079.1 GCA_015068155.1 Oscillospiraceae bacterium
GAAAGGGGAGAAGCCCGCACTGCCCTTTGTGGGGGAGAATGTACCCTGGGAACCCATGGGTTATTACTACGATCCCCAGTCCCGGCCAGGTCTGCACCCTTATCACGAAGCCGGCGTATACTACCTACAGGAGGCCAGCGCCATGGCTCCTGTGCAGCTCCTGGATCCCCAACCCGGTGAGATCATCTGCGATCTGTGTGCCGCCCCCGGCGGAAAATCCACCCAGATCGCCGGGCGTATGGCAGGGGAGGGCTTGCTGCTGTGCAACGAATTTAACCCCAAACGGGCGAAAATTCTCTCCCGGAATATCGAGCGTATGGGTATATGCAATGCGCTGGTGACCAACGAACACCCCCAGCGTTTGGCGGACAGACTTCCCGGCTTTTTTGACAGAGTTCTCATCGATGCTCCTTGCTCCGGCGAGGGCATGTTCCGCAAGGAAGAAGCGGCGGTGACGGACTGGAGCCAGGAAACGGTGGAAATGTGCGCCCGGCGGCAGGAGGAGATCCTCCATTCCGGCGCCCAGCTGGTGCGCCCCGGCGGTCGGCTGGTGTACTCCACCTGCACCTTTGCTCCGGAGGAAAATGAGCTGACCATCGCTGCGTTTTTGGCCAGCCATCCGGAATTTGAGCCGGAATTTGTGGATGCGCCTTGGTTTGCCCCGGGAGAGAATGCATCTTACAGGATGTGGCCCCATAAGCTGTTGGGTGAGGGCCATTTTGCAGCCGTCCTCCGAAAAAAAGGCGAAGGGGAGCGGGAAGGGCAGTACAGCGCAGGGGAGAAGCTTCCCAAGCTGCTTGCCGCATTTGCGAAAGATATGGATATCCAGCTTCCTGCCGGCAAGGCCATTACCTTTGGGCAGAGCCTGTATTGGGCACCGGAGGAACTGCCGGAGCTGCGGGGATTGAAAGTCCTAAGGCCGGGATTGGAGCTGGGTGAACTGAAAAAAGATCGGTTCGAGCCGGCCCACGCACTGGCGCTGTGGCTGAAAACCTGCGGCGTTGCGGAAAACGTAACCGCAGACAGCGACGCAGTCCGGCGGTATATGGCCGGCGATGTGATCGAATCCTGCCAAAAGGGCTGGTGCCTGGTGACTGTCGACGGCTTTTCCCTGGGTTGGGGCAAGGGCGACGGACGGGTACTGAAGAACCATTATCCCAAGGGTTTGCGGCGTATGGGCTGAAATAGTGCTTTACATAATCACAAAACTATGGTATAATGACTGAACCGAAAGTATATTCACAAGGAGAGGATCATCCTTGGCCAGATATGAAGTAATCGGCGGTAAGCCGTTAAATGGCGCAGTCACCATCAGCGGCGCGAAAAACGCTGTGGTGGCCATTTTGCCTGCGGCCATTTTGGTCAACGGCGTGTGCCGAATTGAAAATGTGCCGGATATTTCCGATGTGCGCATCCTGCTGTCCATTCTGGAGGGCATAGGAGCCAAAATCACCAGAGAAGACGGCACGGTGGAGATCGACAGCACCGATATCCACAGCACCTGCCCCGAGCCGGAGCTGGTGAAGAAAATGCGTGCCAGCTACTATCTGATGGGCGCTCTTCTGGGTCGGTTCGGCAAGGCCCATGTGGCGCTGCCCGGCGGATGTAATTTTGCCTCCCGTCCCATCGACCAGCATATCAAGGGCTTTGCTGCTTTGGGCGCGGATGTAGAAGAAACCGAGGAGTATGTGGCGCTGCAGCCCGGTGCCAACGGTTTGCAGGGCAACCGCATCAGCCTGGATGTGGTCAGCGTAGGCGCAACGGTGAATATTATGATTGCTGCGGTGCTGCTGCCCGGTCAGACCATTATTGAAAATGCCGCCAAAGAGCCCCATATCGTTGATTTGGCGAACTTCCTGAATACCATGGGCGCCCAGATTTCCGGCGCGGGCACGGATACTGTGAAGATCCGGGGCGTAGAAGCGCTGCAGGGCGGCACCTACGCCATCATCCCCGACCAGATCGAAGCCGGTACCTATTTGGCCGCCGTTGCTGCTGCCGGCGGTAATGTCCTGGTGAAAAATGTGATCCCCAAGCACATGGAGTGCATCACCTCCAAGCTGGCGGAAATGGGCGCGGAGATCATCAACTATGATGATGCTATCCGCATCCGCTGCGACGGCAAGCTGCACCATACTACTGTGAAAACCCGGCCTTATCCCGGCTTCCCCACGGATATGCAGGCCCAGATCTGCGTGTGCATGACCCTGGCTTCCGGTGTCAGCCGGCTGACGGAAAGCGTCTATGAAACCCGTTTCTTCGGCTATTGCTCGGAGCTGGAAAGCATGGGCGCGGATATTCAGATCAATGGGAAAACCGCAATTGTTACCGGCGCGGACCGGCTCTACGGTTCTACGGTCACCGCCAAGGATCTCCGTGCAGGCGCGGCGCTGATTATCGCCGGCCTGGCGGCAGAGGGAACCACCTATGTGAAAAACATCCACTATGTGGAGCGAGGCTACGAGCGGTTGATTGAGAAATTCACCGGCCTGGGCGCCCAGATCCGCAGAATTGAAGACTAAAAATTCCTCCCCGACACTATCGGGGAGGTTCTTTTGTACAAGAAAACCACCGGCTGTGCCGGTGGTTCCAAAAAGCTTTCGTTATGTCCAATCCCGCCGCAGCGGAAAGCCTCCCTTGTGCAAAGGGAGGTGGCAAAAATCGGTTTTTTGGAACCGATTTTTGACGGAGGGATTGTTATATTAGTGACAATCCCCCAGTCAGCCTGTTCGGCTGACAGGGCGGATTGTCAAGCAAGTGCAACACTTTCAGCCAAAACTTCGGCTGGTGTTTTCCAGCCAAGACATTTCCTGGGACGATTATTAATCAGATCTTCCACTGCCTGAATGTCTTCATTGGTAACC
>SVLC01000002.1 GCA_015068155.1 Oscillospiraceae bacterium
TGCTCGGTACGAGTCGTTGCACTTATGCGATTGAACCGCCGTGTACGGAACCGTACGCACGGTGGTGTGAGAGGTCGGGGCTAAAAGCCCCTCCTACTCGATTTATTTCAGGATGTGCGCGGGGATTTCCATCGCCATACGGCGGTAGCCGGCGGCAGAGGGATGCAAATGATCTCCGGAATCGTATGCCGGCAGAAACCGGTCCGGTTGCTGGGGATCCCGCAGCGCCAGGTCAAAATCGATACAGCCGTCGATCAGATCCGTATTGCGGATAAAATCGTTATAGGCATGCCGCATTTCCTGCCGCCAGGGAGCATCGGTGCGCCAGCCGCCCATAGGCAGCAGTGTACCCACATACACCTTGTAACCGTAGCTTCTGGCCTGGGAAATGTAGGTTTTCAGGCCATCGATCAGCTCCTGCACCGTGGGCAGATCGCTCATAGGCCGGAAAATATTCACCTGCTCCCCCACCGGATGAATGATATCGTTGATGCCCTGCTGGATGATCACCGTATCAGCGCCATCGGTTGGCACCTCATGGTGGAAACGATTGCTACCTTTCAATCCATAGGATTCATAAGTAATGCAATGATACTGCCGCAGAATCCGGGAGCCGGAAGTAGCCCGGCGGATAATGGCCGTATCACGGTATCCTTCCGTAAAACAGCGCAGCGCCAGTTCATCCGGCCAATTCTGCGCCGTGATGGAGTCACCGTAGCAGACTATGGACCGTTTTTCCCCATCGGTCAGCACTGAAACATTGCTGAGGAAATAGAAAAGATGGGTAACCCGGGAACGGTCCCGATCCAAATGGACGATCTCGGTGGCATCTCCATTGGCGTATATGCCTTCCGACAATGGGCCACAGGCGTACACCACACTGCGCATCAGGGTAAAATCCGCCAGGTAGAAGCTGACCTGGATCACTTCATCTTCCGTCAGCAGGATGGCCAGCGGATCCGAGATTATATTCTTCCCGGCATCCACGGTCACGGCTCTTTCCCCGGCAAAACATACCGGGTACACCTTTCCGCCATACAGCACCGTCACCTTACTGATGGTGATCGGTTCTGTCCCGCAATAGTTATCAAAAGTCAGCCGCAGGGCCTGTCCGTCAAAGGGGATGTGAACAGGATATCGGATCGTGATGTCCTTAGCATACCGTTCCGGTCGATTTTCAGCTACACTGACCGCATTGCCCCATACACTGACCCATTTTTTCTCTTCCATTACTTACTCCTTATTTGTAAACCAATCATCCACTATATCGGAATGGGTAATCACCACTTCAATATCTCTCAGTTCTTCCCTGGAGAAAAATCTCATATCCCTGGACTCGGCGCTGAGCGTGATCTGCGGCTCCTCCTCCAGCTCCAGCGCAAACACCACGATGACCATACGCCACACGCTGCCGTCGCAGTAAGCGGCGATCCGCCCCGGCTCTCCGTAAACTGCCAGCTTGCAAAATTTCTCCTTGGGGATACGGATGCCCAACTCCTCCCGGACCTCCCGGACAATGGCGTCGATGGGTTCTTCGTAGTTTTTAACGCCACCGCCAACCAGACCCCAGGTATCGCTGTCCCGCCGCTTTTCCAGCAACAGCTTTCCCCGACAGGTCAGGATCACATTGGCGCCTAAATGGGCACCCTGGGTGGTTTTCGGCGCATTTTTTGGATCTCCGCGGTAGAATTTTACGATAGACATACCATCACCTCTTGCACCATTATAGCCTATCTCTTTCTTTTTTTCCAGCTTTTTTTACAGCAAATGCCAAATATGGCTGCGATAGGTATATTTCAGCCGAAAAGACAACATTCTGTCACAGGCTTCAGCCCGGCAATGGAAAACGACTGCCTCCGCACCGATATGCTCGATCCGTTCCGTGACCCTGGCCTGCCGGATGTGGATCCGCAGCAGCTGCTTATTTTCGTCCACCAGTTGTAAACGCAGGGGCAATATTTCTCCGTCTGTGTTGCACACCGATATAACATCCACCGCTTTTTGTTCCTTCACGGCCACTCACCTCCTGTTTGGATAATTATAGCACATTTGTTCGTAATAAGCAAGTGAAAAATCCTGGTTGTCATTTTTGCAGGATTTGCTATAATAAAAATATATCCTCAAAAGGAGCTTTCATTTATGCTGAGATATCCTTGCCTGGTTCTGGACCATGATGATACCGTGGTTCAAAGCGAAGCAACCGTCAATTACCCTTTTTTTGTAGAATTTTTGAAACAATACCGCCCCGGTATGACCATCACGGAACATGAATATATTTCCGGATGCTTTGCACCCGGCTATATTGAAATGTGCCGGCAACGCTTTCATTTTACCGAAGAAGAGCTGCTGATCGAATACAACGGCTGGAAGCAGCATATCCGTAGTCACATCCCTGCTCCCTGCCCAAACATTCGGGAATTTCTGCACCGCTATCGGGCCGCCGGCGGTACGATCTGTGTCGTCTCCCAATCCGCGCAGGAAAATATCCTTCGGGATTATCGTACGCATTTCGATTTGGAGCCGGACCTGATCTATGGCTGGGATCTGGCGCCGGAGCACCGCAAACCCAGCCCATGGGCTTTGGAACAGATCATGGTACGCTACGGCTTCTCCCCTGCCCAGCTTTTGGTGATCGATGATATGAAAGCTGCCGTCAACATGGCGCGCGCTGCAGGTGTAGAAATCGGCTTCGCCGGCTGGGGACGGCAGGGGTATCCGGACATCTGCGCAGAAATGACCGAGCTGTGCGATCATGCTTTTTTATCGGTGGCAGAACTGGAATCCTTCCTTTTTGATGCATGAAACCTGCCCGGTATCCACAAACGGATACCGGGCATACTTTTACTTCCTGCGGCCGCTGAGGGCAATGAACACCTGGCTGGGTAAATAAAAAAACCAGGACAAATGAAAATCGGAAAAAATCAGGCTATGAATAAAAGAGTCCTCCGAAATGGGCAAATATGCCCCCGCTGCCACCTGCAGCCCAATGACGGTATCACAAAGGATAAACAATACAAATCCCAACGCCAGCAAGGAGTTTTTCCGGAAACGCCAAAATGCACAGACCAGATTCATGATCAAATTCACATAGTACACCATGGACACCAACGCCAGCGCATCGGTATTTTTCCCCAGGATCACCGCGGTAACCCCTCCGACCGCAACAGATAGGCCGATTCTCAATGCCAGCAGCCCCCGGGGCAGCTTCTGTCGGTGCAAAAGCACTGCGTAGAGACATTGGGCGCCCAGGAAGAACACCATGCCCCAAAGCTGCTGAATGGGATCACAGACCACCAGGCAAAAATCAGCGCAGAGAGTCAGCGCCAGGCCCCCTATCAGCAAAGGCTTTTGAAAGCTGATTAAAACGAACAAAAAGCAAAGCAGAACAGAAATATACTCCGACCAGATCAGTAGTTTTCCTTCTGCAGTAAGGATCTGTCCGTATAAGATGACTTCCATCGCAAGAAACAGCGCCAGCAGAATCTTATCCTTTTTTTCCAAAAACCATTTCATAGCATCCAACTTCTCCGACAAACAATTTTACATAATAATATCATACTGCCAAAAGTTTTTCAAGTAACGAAACAGCCGCACTTTCCTGTTTATGTGTTGTATGCTATACTGATGAAAAACCAGCGCATCCACTGCCATGTGCATTCTTTAGTCTGTCTTTAGCCGATGATGTTATTGTACTTTTTACAGAGAAATCTTTACGCATATCAGAAAGGAGAATCTATTATGAAACGCAAGGTCCTGGCTCTATTGTTGGGTATTACTCTATCTGCATAACCCATTAAAATAAAAAAGACACCCACAGGGGTGTCTTTCCTATTTTGGCGGAGCAGGAGGGATTTGAACCCTCGGTACCCTTTTGGGGTACACACGATTTCCAGTCGTGCCCGTTATGACCACTTCGATACTGCTCCATAGCATCTGTCGCAGACAGCTTTGATATAATACACCCTTTCCCCGGATTTGTCAAGACCTAAATTTACATTTTAACCACTATTTTTCATCCCGGAAACCCAGCAGCATTTTCCCGTTCTGACGCACTAAATAGGCCTGCTCCAACCGGGCTAAATAGCCAAAAGGTTCTTCCGGGCAGACCGGTACCAGCAGTGACGCAGCGGTATCCTTTTGGGGCCGCAGACAAAAAGCAGGTCTTCCCTGCCCCGCTGTTTTTACATTCACTCGCGTCTGTAACCGAAACCAGGCTTTATCCTGTCTAAGGATTCCCAAATCCAATTCGCTGCCGTTGGATTCCATGATCAAGCGGAATTTTACCGCTCCGGAAAGCTTACATTGACAGCCAACGCAATAAAACATACCCTGTCGGGTCACCTGTACCCTTCCAACGGCCTGTCCGCCCTGCAGCAATTCGTATGTACCTTCCATTTTGATCCCCCCTGCCACAAGCCTATGCGGCAGAGGGGCTGGATATTCATATCGGCCGATTGTCATTCAATCCAAAGCTGACAGCAATGGCGTCATCCACCTGATGCATATGTGCCTCATCCAAATGTCCCATGTGCTCTCGCAGCCTTTTTTTATCGATCGTTCGCACCTGCTCCAACAGGATCACAGAATCCTTACTCAATCCAACGCTGCCACCGGCGATATTGATATGGGTTGGCAGTCTGGCTTTTCCGGTTTGGCTGGTGATAGCTGCCGCGATCACCGTTGGCGAATGCCGGTTGCCCGTATCGTTTTGTATGATCAAAACAGGCCGGGTGCCGCCTTGCTCGCTGCCTACCACCGGCGAAAGGTCTGCGTAGAAAATGTCGCCACGCTTGACCAAAGTATCCATATTCCTCACACTCCGATAAAATCTGCCTACGTTACCCATCGATCCATATGTAACGCGGCTGATTCTATTTTTCCACGTACTGAGGAAATTCATACGGATGGGCGGCTGTTTTATCCTATGCACATTCTGGCAATATGTTACAAAAGCCGATAGTTGGCGATCCGAACCGACAAAATACAACACCCGTTATGATAGATTTCCGCCTGAATCGGCGTTTCATCCTTTTCAAGCCAAAGATGAACTGTCAGCGCATCATCGGCATAGCTGTCATCGATGATCAATCGGATTTGATCGCCTGCCACGCCGGCAGAAGTGATCATCCCCCCGCGCATACTCTGCATCACGATCCATGGGGCGCTGACAGGAGAAAGCTGACCGTCTGCCATCAACGGAAAAGACAGCGCCGTATCGTCAAACGTGAGGGCTCCGCCATCGGCATTGACCTTACCGGTGATCCCCTCTATGGTATCCGGCTCCTTGACGGTGAACAGCAAATTGCCATGGGCATCAAACCGGCAACCCATGGCAAATGTATATATCTGATCTCCATAGTCCGCTGTTATGTCCGCATACAGCTCACAGCCCGCCGCCTGCAGCAGGTTGGCCCGCAGGGACAAGCCTTTATTCATGGCATCCTCCGTCCTGGTGCAACCGCATAACAGAAGGCAAAAAAACAAAACAAAAATCCTTTTCAAGCTGATCCCGCCTTATTTCATAAGTCGCGGAAGCGCACACAGCAAATCTGTCGGAAGCATCCCGTACTGGCCAATCTCAGCGGCGCATAGATCCCCGGCTTTGCCATGAAGCCATGCGGCGGCAGCTGTAGCTTCCAAAGGATCTAGTCCTTGTCCTATCAAGGATACAATCACACCCGCCAGCACATCGCCGGAGCCGCCGGTAGCCATGCCGGGGTTGCCTGTCTGATTTTGATACACGGTTTCCCCGTCGGTAATAAGGGTCTGATGCCCCTTCAGCAGGATGATGCAGTTGAGTTCCTTTGCCGCTGTCACCGCCGAGGCAAGCCGATCCCCGGAATAGCCCAGTCTGGAGAACTCACCGGCGTGAGGCGTCAATACCGTTATGCCTGTCCGTCCGCGCAATATATCTTTATGCTGTGCCAACAGATTTATGCCATCGGCATCCAGGATCACCGGACCGGGAAATTCCTGAAGAACGGATTGTAATACCTGCAGTGTGCCGTGGGAAACTCCCATGCCGCACCCCATCAGCACCGCATCCATCTTGGGCAGATATTCCCTGATGTTCGCCAGCGACCCATGGGACAGCATTCCGTTTTCCTCCGGCAGAGGAAACACCACAGGCTCGGAAAGTTTTACCGCTTCGATGGCGTAAATGGACTCGGGTACGCCCAAATAGACCAATCCGGCGCCGGTGCGCAGGGCGCCCATAGCCGCAAAATAGGCTGCGCCAGTGTATCCTCTGCTGCCGCAAAGCAGCAAAAGTTTGCCGAAATCCCCTTTGTGCGCATCGGCTTTACGGTCGGGCAGCATATTCAGAACCTGCTGATGTGACAAGTGCTTTACATGCATGGTAATTTCTCCTTTACAAAAACAGCCGACCTGATGGCCGGCTGTTTCTTAGTCGTAATAATCGAACTTGCAATACGGACACTTGGGGAAGTCGAAATCATGCGCTTCTCCGCAGTTGGGACAACGCTTCTGCGGTACATCGCAATGAGTATACCCCTGCTGTTCGCCTTTTGTCAGCTCAGGCGCATAGAACTCTATTTTCCCGCATTCCGGACAAAGATAAATATCCACCACCAGCGCGCCGGCTATCAGGTTTGGCAGCGAACCAAACAGCAATCCGGTCTGGCCCAGTTGCAGCTTTTCTCTGCCGATAAATTCCATTTTCCGATTGCAGCGAATACAGTCCAATTGTTTCATTCGATAGCCTCAATGGCGGTTATCACGTCTGCGACCTTATCGGTATTCACCGTTTCCATCAGACCGGAGTCGTAGGCAAAGGCCACGCTGGGATCGATGGGCAGGCGGGCCAAAACCGGCAGGCCAAAGGATGCGGCAATGTCATCCAAATGGGATTTGCCGAAAACCTCTATCTTCTTACCGCAATCGGGGCACTCCAGGTAGCTGTAGTTCTCCACAAAGCCCAGTACGGGAATGTGCATCATATTGGCCATTTTTACGGCCTTGGAAACGATCATGGAAACCAGATCCTGGGGACTGGTTACAATGACAATGCCATCCACCGGCAGGCTCTGGAACACCGTCAGCGGCACATCACCTGTTCCGGGAGGCATATCGACAAACATATAGTCCACATCTTCCCAGATCACATCGGTCCAGAACTGCTTGACCGCACCGGCGATAACAGGTCCACGCCATACCACAGGAGAGTTGGGATCGTCCAGCAGCAAATTGATGGACATCACCTGGATGCCGCCCTTGCTCAGGGCGGGATACAGACCGTCCTCATTCGCACCCTGGCACTCGGTAACACCAAAGGCTGTCGGCGCGGAAGGACCGGTGATATCCGCATCCAGCACGCCTACACGATAGCCCTTTCGGGACATGGCCACAGCCAAAGTAGAGGTGACGGTGGATTTGCCCACGCCGCCCTTGCCGGACACAACAGCGATCACCTTTTTAACAGCAGATCTGGGATTTAACTGCGCCAGCTTGGACTCAGCCTTGCGATCAGCGCAATCCGAACCGCAAGTGGAACAGTTACCATTACAAGAACTCATGATGAATTCGCTCCTTATCTATAAATTCTTCACCTATTATATGACCAGGAGTTGAAAGTGTCAACCCTCAATGTCACCACGATCACTTCCGGGCGGTTGGAAAACCTGATAGGAAAACCGGAGTTACCAATGCCGCGGCTGACCACCATATCCGTTCTTCCCTCGGTATACACACCGCTGTCATATTCCGGAAAAATTCCCTGTCCCGGTGCATACAAGCCGCCGATCCAGGGCAGCCGCACCTGTCCGCCATGGGCATGGCCCGTCAAAACCAGGTCATACTCCCCGGCGGCATAATCGTCGAAGCACTCCGGGCGGTGGGAAAGCAAAATGCGGTAACCGTCAAAATCCGTCAGCTCCCCTACTGCATCGCTATTTCCCCACTTGTGACCGACCAACGCAATGGACTGGCCGTCCTTTTCCAAAAGGATCTGATCATCCATCAGTACCGTTACGCCTAATGTCTTCAGTCCCCGGATCAGTTCTTCCCGAACAGCGGCGGTAACATTGATCTCGTGATTCCCGGTGATATAATAACAGGGTGCGATCCTGACGGCTTCTGCCGCAAAAGCCAATGCTGTATCCACATCAGTTTTCTTGCAGTCGATCAGATCGCCGGTGATGCAGATGATATCCGGCTGACATGCTTGCAGTTTCACAATGGTTTTTTCCCATAGTCCGGAGTTATGAAGATCGGACACATGGGCAATGCGGTAACCATCAAAGGCAGCAGGTAAATCGGATTCGTAGATCTCATACTCGCTGAGTCCCACAGTGATGTTGCCCCAAATGAGCCAAACCAACCCTGCCAGTAAGATGGTGGATACGCAAATAAAAAACACTTTTTTCTTCATATCGTTACTCCTGGGTAGTCAGCAAAAGCAGCCGCTTTTCAAAACCGCCTCTTGCCTGGTGCTTTTTTTGATAGATCCCCATCAATTCTTCTGAAGAAACGCCCTGTTCCGCGGCCAGCGCATAGACCACTTCCAGAACATCCGCCAATTCTTCCGCAGTTTTATCCCGATGGAACTCATTTACTTCTTCGTCCAATTTGGCTTCCAGGTAAACGGCGTATTCTTCATGGGTAAGCACACGGAAATCCGCCTTGCCGCCGGCGTCTGCGATAATCTCCGGGATCTTATCCCGGACCAATTTATCATATACTCTCATAAGCCCTTTTACAGAAACAGCAGGCAGAAAACCACGCAGTCGATCACAAACACGCCGCAGCACAGCGAAACCACTGCCGGGCCCATATCTCTGCGCCAAATACAACCGGCATTACAGATATTCTCCAGCGCCAGAAACACCAGGCCAACCGGCAGCAGGGATATTTTGAAATTCACAACATCAAAAATCTGCAGCACAGCAAATACGCCAACTGTAACCGCCGCAAGAGCAAATACAAAACTCAGGATCCGAAATACCTTTTCAAAACCCTTCATCTGCTTCCATTCTCTTTGCTTTTTGCCCATAAGCATTCTCCTTTTACATTTGTGCCGCTTCCCACTGTTCCATCAGCTCCAGCAGCAGCATTTCCGCTTCTTCCTTTTCCGCAAGCAAGCGGGTCAATTCCTGGTAATCTGCCGAAGCGGCTTCGATCTTAGGATCGTAGGAAGCAACCAACTGCTCCTGCTTTTCGATCTCCCGTTCCAGCTTGCGGATCAGCTTCTCCTGTTCCTTGGTGCCGCCCTTGGGTTTTTCTTTCTTTTCCTTGGGGGCAGCGGCAATCACAGGCTTACAAGCCGCTTCATGCTCCAAAACAGATCGGAATTTAGCATATCCGCAACGGAAATCCCGTATTCTGCCGTCCTCCAGAAGCCAGATCCGTTCAGCAAATTTCTCGATAAAATAGCGGTCGTGGGACACAAACAACAGCGCGCCTTCAAATTCCTCGATGGCAGCCTCCACCCATTCCCGGGACGCGATATCCAAATGGTTGGTCGGCTCGTCCAGCACGAGAAGATTGATCTTCTCATCCATCAGCATACACAGCCGCAGACGGCTCTGCTCGCCGCCGGAAAGGTTTTTTACCTGCTTAAACACATCTTCGCCGGAAAACATAAACTGGCCCAGCCGGTCGCGCGCGGTCTGTGGGGTGCAGTTCTTTTCATAGAGCATGGTATCGTAAAGGGTACGCTCCGGGTGGTCGAAATGGACCACCTGGGGCAAATACCCCGCCTTTACCGTAGGCCCGTATTGCAGTTTTCCCTGAAAATCCTCTTCCCCCAGCAGACACTTCAGGAAGGTGGTCTTTCCGGTGCCGTTATCCCCCAAAATGGCGATCCGTTCGCCGCCCTCCACATGGAGCTCCACATCGGAGAACAGGGTTCGCTGTCCAAAGGCTTTTGTCATATTCTTGGTTTTAAAAACCACATCACCGGAAAAATCCTTTTCGCCGAAACTGGCCTTCATGGTTTTTTCCATTTTGGGTTTTTCCGTCTTCCTGATCCGCTCCATGCGATGCTGGATGCTCATGGCCCGGCGGTAAAGGGTACGGTTATTGATGCCCCAGCCCTTCATACGCTCTACGGTGTATCCAAGCTGCTTCAGCTTGGCCTGCTCCTGCTCGTATTGCTTCATTTGCAGATCGAAACGAGCCTGCTTCTCATCCATATAGAACGAGTAATTACCGGAGTAAAATTCTGCGTGACCGTCGGTGATCTCGATCACTCTTTGGGCTACCCGGTCAATAAAATAACGGTCATGGGAGATCACCAGCACCGTGCCCTTAAAGGCGTTGATATAGCCTTCCAGCCATTCCACGCTGTTTAGGTCCAGATGGTTGGTAGGCTCGTCCAGCAGCAGAATATCGGTTTTTTCCAGCAGTAAGCGGGCAAGATTCACCCGGGTCTTTTCGCCGCCGGAAAGGCTGTCGAATTCCTGGGCCCGCTGGGCAGGGCTGATACCAAGGCCGTTGCAGATCTTGTCGATCTCCACGTCCATTTCATAACCGCCGCCGGACTGGAAGCGGTTGACCAGACCGTCATATTCCCTTAGCTGCTCGTCGGTGGCGCCGTTTGCCATGGCCCTTTCCATTTCCTCCATTTTCCGTTTTGCGGCGGTAACGGCAGAAAAGGCTGTGCGCAGTACATCCTCCACGGTGTAGCTCCAGGGAAAACGGGGGATCTGCGAGATCAAACCGATCTTCTTGTTGGGATTTATGAAGATCTCCCCGTCATCATAGTCCATTTCGCCGGAAAGGATCTTAAAGAGCGTGGTCTTGCCGCAGCCGTTCCGGCCCAGAATGGCAACGCACTCCCCTTCCTGAGTCTCAAAGGACAATCCCTCCAGCAGATTCTCGCCGATGGTGAAGAATTTTGTTAAGTTTTTGACTTGTATATCTACCATGGTTTTTCTCCATATCTACAAACGTGGGGCGCGACATCCCTGATGCGCCTGACATTTTCAGACACGTGAGATTACACCCTCGGCATTCTTTTTTATCTCAACAAGCGGAATCTTTTCGGCTATACACTGACGGATAGCTGCATTATGCTGTTCGTTAGAACGAAACACAATATGCCCCTTCATTTTTCCAAGAGGCTTGCTTTTCGCAAGACGGGATGA
Organism: Oscillospiraceae bacterium; assembly: GCA_015068155.1. GTDB lineage: Bacteria > Bacillota > Clostridia > Oscillospirales > Oscillospiraceae > Faecousia. The sequence continues at coordinate 11,106 of SVLC01000002.1, forward strand.
CAATTTGATGATTTCAGCATCCGTTAGCTGATTCCTTGTGAAAATAAAGTAATGCGATGCATACCGTCTATTCCGAAAACCAGTCTTGTCAGTATCTGTCCAGGAAATATCCAACAGGTATGCACATTCAAATTTATTCCAGTTTGTCAGCGGAACTACATCATGTTTACCCCTGCTGACGGAAATACCTTGGTCAGACACAGAGATATTCGTGCGATGTTCCATGATGCCTAAAACTGCACTAAACCAGAACGAAAGACAGATCAAAGCAAAGCCAATCGTTTGAAACAATGTTACTTCGTCGTCATAAAACAAAGGAAATATAGACAGCATTGGGGCAACACAAACCCAGACTAACCACTCGTCATCCTTCTCATAAGGTCTAAACCTATAAGCATTATCCAAAATATCATACCTCCGTTATCAATCCGTAGATCTCATCCTTGGTATACAGCAAATTCAATGCTTCCAGTAGAGCATTGGCGCTCATGTGTTCCGGCAGGTTCAGCGCTTTCAGCAAAGCTGCTCGCTTTGTCTTGCTGTCCGGGCCACCGGAAAGGCCCAGTTCAAACAGATCCGTTTTTGTGATCTTATCCTCTGCCGCAGCAGCTTCTTCCCCCAGAAAGGTAGCGCCGGCTTTACGCAGGGCATCGAGAATGATCTCCGGCTTCATCCCTTCCACGCCCAACTTTCCCTCCTTGCCGGGAGCGGCCTTACGGCGCTCCTTGCCAAAAACATCCGGGGTATAGGCGTGCTTGAGGAATTTAGCGGGGATGGCGGACTTGATATGATTGCGGATCACAAATCCGGCGCCGTCGGCATCGGTAAAAACAATGAGTCCCCGCTTTTCGGCCACTTGCCGCAGCAAGGCCATCCGCTGCTTGTCCTTGAAAATGCCAAAACCACCGGTTTCAAAAATGGGGGCATCCACGATCTGACAGAGGGTATTTTTGTCGTAGCGCCCTTCCACTACAATGGCTTCCTGAATGCAGATCATACCTTTGCCTCCCCTGCCAGCCGTAAGATCAGAAGCTCCAGCAGGCGATGACTGTCATCGAAGGAAGTTTTCATTTGATGGTCGGTTTCCAAGATCAGCTCTGAAGCCTTCGTGCAGAATGTCTGGCTGAAGCGGCGGGCCGCATCCATCGCCTTTTTGGCGGGATAATCGGCGATGCCGTACAGCTTCATCAGTTCGGAATAATTTCTGCCATGATCCAAAAGCGTTCTGGCAGTGCTGATACGGCGGAAATGACCGCCCACCGCGCCCAAAATGGCAATGGGCTCCTGCTGCATTTTCAAAAGCTTCTGCAGCGTAATCAGCGCAGCGGTATAGTCCCCTACCCCCAACTGGTCCGTCATGCGGAATACTACCGCATCCAGCACCGGCTCGGTCACCGCGTCAATATCTGCCTTGCAGACGGTTTCCGCCCCGGAAAAGGCGGCAATTTTTTTGATCTCGCCGGCAAGGCTGGTCATGGTGCCATCGGTGATCTCGATGAGATATACACACAGTTCCGGCGGGATCCGCTTTTTCTGCGCCATAAAATGGCGCTGTATCCACGCCACCAGATCCCGCTGATTTTGTTTGGGAAATTCCACGATCTGCCCCTTGCTGACTGCATCGTACAGCTTTTTCAGCCGCTTATCCGGCTTCCAGGGCGTGGTTTCGTAGGTAAACACCACCGTGCAGTAATCCGGAATATCCGAAAGGATCTCGATCAGTTTACTGCGGCTGTCCTCATTGAGCTTAAACGGATCGATCTCATCCACCTGCACCAATGTACGCTCTGCCATCATAGGCAGATTTTCCACCGCGTCGGCAAAATCCCGCATTTCAAAATTCTCCGGGGTAAAGCGGTGAAAATTGAAAGACTCCGTCAGTTCATCCAGCACCGCATTTTTCAGTTGCTGCAGGTAATGATGCAGCAAAAACAGCTCTTCGCCATGAAAGAAATACAGATTGGCAGGCGTACCTGCCTTAATGTCGGCCTTTAGCAGCTGCAATGCATCGTTATCCGGTTGCTTGGCCATGATGTTCACCCCCTGATGATCACGGTGCCGTCCTGATCCGTGCGGTAGATACGGCAGCCGTAGTATGTAAGCCGATCCAGCACTTCCTGGGTCGGATGTCCGTAGGAATTATCCGCGCCCACAGAGATGATGGCAATGTCAGGCGTGGTTTTGATCAGTAATTCCCGGCTTGTGGAGTACTTGGAACCGTGGTGACCCACGATCAGTATTTCCAAATCCGGCAGCGCGGTATGCTGCAGCAACTCCCGTTCGCCGGAAGCGCTTCTGTCACCGGTAATCAGTATATCACAGTTATCCCTTTGAAACAAGATGCATAAACCGTTTTCATTGTTGGAAAAACCTTTTTCCGAGGGATACAATGTGATGCGTGTTTCACCGAAGGACAAAACGGTATCCTGCTGCACGGTGATCACATCTCCACCGGCATAGTCCAGCAAAACCTGGGCGGTATTATCCTCATCCAGGCAGTTGGGCAAGTACAAGGCATCTGCCCGGACTCTGGTTAAAAGATAAGCTACGCCGCCGGCGTGATCCGAATCGAAATGGGTCAATATCACCCCATCCAGCCGGGAGATCCCCTGGCTCAGCAGCACGGAAGCTGCCCGGTCGGCTGCGTATGTATCGCTGTAAGAGCCGCAGTCCACCAAATATGTCTTTCTGTCACTCTGCAGCAGAATACACTGTCCCTGTCCTACATCCACCACCGTAATGCGGTAATCGTCCAAAAGCGGCTCTGTCCAGGAGGCAGCCAGCGCAACGCACAGACCAACCGCCGCGCAGCAGCCCAGCAGCAGCGGCCGTTTTTTCTTCCACAGGCAAAACACCAGCAAAAGCCCGTATGCAAATACCAGCCACAGCACAACATAAACACTTTCCGTATACACCGCCGCCAGCGGGAAGCTGGCCACCGCCTTTGCGATCCACAGCACATAACGAATGAGCCAGGATACCAGCCAGGCTGCGGCGGAAGCCAATCCCGGCGCAAACAGAGAAAGGCCGCAAACCAATACGATACCATAGAAAATGAAACTGATGGCCCAAAGGGTCAGCAGGTTGGTCAGCGGGCTGGCAAGGCTGACCATCTCAAAATAATTGGCGCACAGGGGCGCTGTGAATATCACCGCGCCCAAAGACACCGCGACGGATGTAGCAAATCCCGCCGCCAGCTTTTTTCGGATACCCTTTGCCTTTGCAAAGCGCTTTTTATCCGTCCAGTAATTCTTGATGGGCCCGGAAAGGATAAAGATACCGGCCACACAAAAAACACTCAACTGGAATCCCGCATTGGTTACCACCCAGGGATCTGCCGCCAGCATACATACCACCGCAAATGCCAGTGATGTAGGCGGATCGTATTCTTTGTCCAGCAGCATGGCCATCACCATAAGGCTGTGCATAATGCAGGCCCGGGTGATAGACGGTGAAAATCCGGCGACGGCGGCAAAGACAAACAAGGCCGGCAATCCCAGCAGCGCGGTGAACCACTTTTTTCCACCGGTCAGGATATGCACAAGGGAAAACAATACGGATACATGCAGACCGGAAACCGCGATCACATGCCGGATTCCACTGACCTTAAAGGAAGTATCTGTTTGATAATCGATGGCATCGGTATCGCCCAGCAGCAAGGCCTTGGCAAACCCGGCGGTATCCGCCGGAAAAGCGGACTCTATCTTCTGCTGGATCTGACGGCGCAGCACCGCAGGATAAGCAGACAGGGGAATTTTTATGCATTGGCTGACCGACAGCTCTCCTCTGGGTCTGGCCGTAAGAAACACATGGTTGGACCGATAATGCTGGGAGTCCTGGGCGCCGCCGGGTAAGGTGCTGCGCAGCAAAAACTGTCCGGTCACAGTATCTCCGGGAGATAAGCTGATCTGCCCATCATGGTATATTTGTATACGGTATTGCTTGCCGTCCAGGGTGATGGTTCCCTGGGTGGCCGCGCCGTAATCCGTTGCGCCGGAATAATCCGTTGCGGTAAGGGTAACGGTTAACACTTTGTCATTATAAGCATCCAGCCCGGATAAGTAAATGGCATCAAAGCCTGTCAGCCAAAGAAATCCCACGCAAGCCGCAAAGCAAACCATGGCCGCCTGCCGGGCAAACCGGAAGCGCAGCATACAAAGCAGACTGATCGCCAGCATAACCGCCGAAACACCCGATAAAAGCAGATAGGATTCTGCGCCGGTCCCATACACGCCTATGGCGATGGCCGCCGCAAATCCTATGCCGAACCACATCATTTTTCGCATACCGCACCTCCTTTGGGCAAAAAGGCGCCGCAAACGCGACGCCCTTTGCAATTAGTTCAGTTTAGAGGCCACAAAGCCGTCCACCTGGGCCAAAGCGTCATCCAGCTTCAGCACATCCTTACCGCCGCCCATGGCAGAATCGGGCTTACCGCCGCCGGAGCCGCCGCAGGTGATGCAAACCAGCTTCACCAGATCGCCGGCCTTAATTCCCTTTGCGATGGCGTCCTTGCCGCAGACAGCCAGGAAGGTGATCTTGTCTTCGTTGACCGTGGACAAAACAGCCACCACATCGGAAGCCTTGTCCCGCAGGGAGTCACCCATTTGCCGCAGCTTGCCGGCATCGGCGCCGGGAATGGTGGCAGTGAGTACCTTCAATCCGCCCACATTATGGGCGCCAAAGAACACACGGTCCACTTCGCCGGCGGTTTCCTTGGCCTTATAGGACTCAATGGCGCGCTTCAGGCTCTTGATCTCATCCACCTGGCTTTCCAGCTTCTGGGCCAGCTCAGCAGGCTTGGTCTTCAGAATGGCGCAGGCCTGGTACACTCTCTGGCGGGCCTTTTCCATTTCTTCCAGGCAGGCCTTGCCGGTAATCGCCTCGATACGGCGCACGCCGGAAGCCACGGAGGACTCGCTTTCAATACGGAAAGGACCAACCTTCGCCGTATTATCCAGGTGGGTACCGCCGCAAAGCTCGATGCTCCAGCCGCCCATGTTGACAACACGCACCGTATCGCCGTACTTTTCGGAGAACAGGGCGGTGGCGCCCATTTCCTTGGCCTGGTCAATGCCCATTTCGCGGGTGTCAATGGGATAGCCCTCCAGCACCGCGTTCTGCACGATGGCATCCACCTTGGCCATTTCCTCAGCGGTCATCGCGGAGAAATGGGTAAAGTCAAAGCGCAGCCGGTCCGGCTCCACCAAAGAACCGGCCTGGTGTACATGCTCGCCCAGCACACTGGTCAGCGCCTTCTGCAGCAGATGCGTCGCGGAGTGGGCGCGCATAATGGCCTTACGGCGCTCCACATCGATGGAGGCCAGCACCACATCATCCACCTTCACAGAGCCGTTGGTCATGGTGCCATGGTGCAGATACTTGCCGCCCTTATCCTTCAGCACATTGTTGACCACAAAACGGCTGTCGCCCATCAGGATCACGCCATGGTCAGCCACCTGGCCGCCCATTTCGGCGTAGAACGGGGTCTTATCCAGCACGATGATGCCGCTTTCGCCGCCGGCGATGGTGCCGGTGACTTCTTCGCCTACGCAAACCGCCAGCACCCTGGCGTTGCAATTGAATTCGGAATAACCGACGAACTCCGTGGGGGTGTTATCCAGGCCCAGGTCGATGCCGGCCCAAGCCAGGTCACCCAGGGCCTTACGGGCTTCACGGGCCCGGACGCGCTGCTCTTCCCGGCAGGCGTTGAAACGGTCCATATCAATGGTCATGCCCTCGTCTTCCACCATTTCCTCCGTCAGGTCGATGGGGAAACCGTAGGTATCCGCCAGCAGGAACGCATCTTCGCCGGAGAAGACGGTCTTACCCTCCGCCTTGTGCTCCGCCATCTTGGTATTGAAAATGGCCATACCGGTATCGATGGTCTTGGCAAAATTCTCTTCCTCGATCTTTACGATACGGGTGATATAATCCGCCCGTTCCCGCAGATAGGTATAGTGGCTTTCGTTCTCCTGCACCACCGTGGCGACCACCTCATACAAAAAGGGGTTGTTGACGCCCAGCAGCTTGCCGTGACGGGCAGCCCGGCGCAGCAGCCGGCGCAGCACATAGCCGCGGCCCTCGTTGGACGGCAGCACGCCGTCGGCGATCATAAAGGTGGAAGCGCGGATATGGTCGGTGATCACACGCAGGCTTACATCGGTCTTGTAGCTCTGACCGTAAGCCGCGCCGGTGATATTGGTCACATGGTTGGTGATGTTCATGACCGTATCCACATCGAACAGAGAATTTACATTCTGACAAACACAGGCCAGGCGCTCCAGACCCATGCCAGTGTCGATGTTCTTCTGGGCCAGGTCGGAATAGTTGCCCTGACCGTCGTTATCAAACTGGGAGAACACATTGTTCCAAACTTCCATGAACCGGTCGCAATCGCAGCCGGGACGGCAATCGGGCTTGCCGCAGCCGAATTCCTCGCCGCGGTCATAATGGATCTCGGAGCAGGGGCCGCAGGGACCGGAGCCATGCTCCCAGAAATTATCCTTCTTACCCAGCCGGGTCATGTGGTCTTCGGGAACACCGATGATCTTGGTCCAGATCTGCCAGGCTTCATCGTCATGCTCATAGACCGTGGGATACATTCTCTCGGGCTCCAGGCCTACCCATTCGGGGGAAGTCAAAAACTCCCAGCTCCACTGCAGGGATTCGGTCTTGAAATAGTCGCCGAAGGAGAAGTTGCCCAGCATCTCAAAATAGGTGCCGTGACGGGCGGTTTTGCCGATGTTTTCGATGTCGCCGGTACGGATACACTTCTGGCAGGTGCAGACCCGGTTACGGGGCGGCTGTACCTCGCCGGTGAAGTAAGGCTTCATGGGGGCCATGCCGGAGTTGATCAGCAGCAGGGACTTGTCGTTCTGGGGGATCAGAGAAAAGCTGGGCAGGCGCAGATGATTCTTGGATTCAAAGAATTTTAAGAACATCTCGCGCAGTTCGTTTACGCCATAAGGTTTATGGGCCATTGGAAATTACCTCCATAAAATAATTACAATTTCGTTTCGCGCTATAAGTTGTCGCGGACTGCGGGAAATAAAAACACCCCGCCCCTACAAAACATAGGGGCGAGGTCAATCGCGGTACCACCCTAATTCGCCGGCAAAAACTGCAGGCATCTTAGTTGCTCTGTAACGGGAGCGCCCGTCCCGGTCCTCCCGGGCGACGCGCCAAGTGGCTGGCAAAGTTCTGTCCGCAAGGGGCTTTCACCGCTCCCCTCTCGCTTTGGCGTTTTCCTTTGCTTGGCTTGGGCATAGTCTTTGGCAATATTCTTCTGTATTTTAGCACATTTCGGTGAAATGTCAACAGGTCTGCATAAAAACGGTTACAAAATTTCCAACACCGTCATCCTGCGCGCAGGGCAAATGCCGGGAGTCGAAGGATCCGTAACTGTATGGGTCATTAACGGAGAACGGATCCCCCGGCTACGCTCGGGTTGACATAAATTTTAGATGTGCTCCTCCAGCCAGGCTTTCAATGCCAGTCTTCCCTCTTCGCTCATGGGAAAATCCGCCGCGCCTTCCATTTCGCTCTTTTCGTAGCAGTAAGGGCCGTGCCAGAATTCGGCATGGATGGAGCTGGCCGCAAAGTCCACTTCCTTGGGGGTGGCCATCACCACATTGGGCTTGACGATGTATCGGAAATTTCCCCAGGAACCGGTAAAACCGTTCTTGGCATCGAACCAATGCAGCACCGGCAGATAAATCTCTTTTTCCATTATGCTTCCATCAGCTTTTCCATCTCATCCAGCAGCTCGCCGAAGAGGGCCAAAGCCTGGTTCACCGGCTCGGGGCTTTCCATATCCACACCGGCGCCGCGGAGCAGGTCGATGGGGCTCTTGGAGCAGCCGCCGGACAGGAATCCGATGTAATCCCGCACAGCCTGCTCGCCCTCGTTGAGGATGCGGCGGGACAGCGCGATGGCAGCGGAATAGCCGGTGGCGTACTGGAAGACATAGTAGTTGTAGTAGAAATGGGGAATTCTCGCCCACTCCAAAGCGATCTGATCGTCCACCACCATATCCGGGCCGTAGTACAGCTCATTGAGCCGCTTATACTCGGCGCAGAGCATCTCCGCAGTCAGGGTCTTGCCCTCGGCCACCTGGCGGCCCATGAACAGCTCAAACTCGGCGAACATGGTCTGCCGGTAGATGGTGCCCTTGAACTGATCCAGGAAGTGGTTAATGAGGTAAATGCGCTCCTTCTTGTCGGTGGTCTTATTCAGAAGGTATTCCATCAGCAGCGCTTCGTTGCAGGTGGAGGCCACCTCGGCCACAAAGATCACATAGCTGGCATCGATGGGGTTCTGGGTCTTGTTGGACAGGTAGGAGTGCATGGCGTGACCCATTTCGTGGGCCAGGGTGAACTCGCTGTTGAGGGTGCCGTTGTAGTTCATCAGCACAAAGGGATGGACCTTCACACCGGAAGAATAGGCGCCGGAACGCTTGCCTTCGTTCTGATACTTGTCGATCCAGCGGTTTTCAAAGCCGGACTTCATCACATCGCAGTAATCCTTGCCCATGGGCTTGATGGACTCCAGGATATTCTCCCGGGCCACATTGAAGGGGATCTTCTGCTCATCGGCAGGCAGCAGGGGCGTATAGACATCGTAAAAATGCAGCGCATCCAGGCCCAGCACCTTCTTACGCAGGCGGACATAACGGTGCATTTTGTCCATATTCTGATGGACCGCCTCGATCAGGTTCAAATACACGGAGGTGGGCACATTGGTGCGGTCCAACGCGGCTTCGAAGGCATTGGGATACTTCCGGGCCTCCGCAAAGAACTTCAGCTGCTTGTTCTGGGCGTTCAGCAGACCGGCAGCGGTGTTCTTAAAGTTGCCAAAGCCGTTATACAGGTTCTCATAGGCGCTCTTGCGCAGCACCCGGTCGCTGCCGGATTCCAGCGCCACGAAGGTGCCCTGGCTCAGGGGGTGGGACTTGCCCTGGGCGTCCACGGCGTCTTCAAACTTCATATCCGCGTCGGCAAACATGCCGTAGATGTTATCGGGGGCCTGGGCCATCTCACCGGCGGCGGCCAGCAGCCGTTCTTCCTGGGCGGACAGAGAATGGGCCTTCATCCGGCGCAGATTGGTCAGATACCGGCGGTAGCGCTCCAGCTCCGGCTTTTCGGCGTAGAACCGATCCAAGGTCTCATCGGGGATCGCCATGATCTCGGGGTTCTCAAAGCTGGTGGCGGCGCCCAGGGCAACGGCCATGCCCATTAGCTTGCCCACCATGGCTTGGTAAGCAGCCACACGGGTATCCTCGTCGGCCCGGCGCATACTGTAACCGGCCAGCTTGCTCACCACCTGGTCCACCCGTTCCATATTGGTCAGATATTCATACAGCTTATCAGCGCTGTCTGCCAGGTGACCGGCAAAGCTCATCAGAAACTGCTTTTCCTGCTCGATGGTGGCAGCTTCCGCTTCCCAGGCTTCATCGCTGGGATAAATGTCTTCTACTGCCCACTTGTCCTCTTCGGGAATCTCACAACGCTGACGGATCTTGTTTTCTTCCATGATTGACCTCCAAATATAAATTATTTCATTTTATCAGCAGCGATGATCCGCTTCATCGCTTCAATGCCAACTTTGATGGCGCCGGAGGTATCCTCCGTCATTTCCATAAAGAGTCCGGCCTTTTCCCTCTCCTGGTTCCATACGGTGTGGAAGCAGCTTCCGCAGCGCACACCCAGGGCGGACGCCACCACAAACAGCGCCGCCGACTCCATTTCGCTGGCCTTTACGCCCAGGCGTTTCCAGCTTTCCCACTTCTGCAGCAGGTCATAATACACCGGGCTTTTCTCGGGGCTGTGCTGGCCGTAGAAGGCATCTTTACACTGCACCACGCCGGTATGTGCCCGGTAACCCAAGTCCTCACCCGCCGCCTTCAGCGCCGCCGTAACAGCAAAATCCGGCACAGCCGGGAACTCTATAGGGGCATACTCCAGGGAGGTATGCTCATAGCGGATGGCGCCGGTGGCGACCACCACATCGCCGGGGCAGACATCCATGGCGATGCCGCCGCAGGTGCCCACCCGGATAAAGGTATCCGCGCCGATATTGTACAGCTCTTCCATGGCGATGGACGCAGAAGGGCCGCCGATACCGGTGGAGCAAACCGTTACCTTTTCTCCCAGCAAATAGCCGTTCCAAATGTTATACTCCCGGTTCATGCCCACATGGTATGGCTCATCAAAATACCGGGCGATGGCTTCGCAGCGGCCGGGGTCACCGGGCAGAAATACATATCGGCCCACATCCCCCTCTTTACAGCGAATATGAAATTGCAGATCCATTTCCTGCATAGCTTCACCTGCTTTCCTGATTTTCCTTCTATATGCTAGCACATAACCCGGAAAATTGCAACAAAAAGCTTTCGAAGCCCGGCTTGACCCAACAACATCCTCCGGCGCTTCGGAAAATTCTTGACATCTATACATACTTGACACCACTTTTCCGGTTCTATAACATTTTTTATTGCTTACAGAAAACCGCCGGCGCGGCTTTCGCTAAAATCTCGACATCTATACATACTTGACACCACTTTCCGGGTTCTATAACATTTTTTATTGCTTACAGAAAACCGCCCGACTATGGATGCACCCAAGGCTCCCTTGTGCAACGGCCCAGGCCGGCTTCTCTTGGCCTACGGCCAATTCACCTCCAGGGAGCTGTCAGCCGAACAGGCTGACTGAGGGATTGACAACCCCTCCGGGCAAAATCAAAGATTTTGCCCACCTCCCCTTACACAGGTGAGGCTTTCCGCTGCGGCGGGACTGGGCGTAGCGGAAAGCTTTTGGAATACAACAGTGGGTCGCATTTGCGGCGGTAGGACAGAACACGCAAGCAAAAGAAAACTCCTGCGAAACACCCTTTTAAGATCCCAAAACAAAAAAGATATTCCAACAGAATATCATAGTCCTTGGGCAGTGGCCCGGCGGGGCGGTCTGCCATTTTTCCTTTAGAAAAAAATGTTATAGAACCCGGAAAGTGGTGTCAAGTATGTATAGATGTCAAGATTTTTCCGTTATCCCTCCGGAATGGCGAAAAAAACTGCCCGCTTTCGCAGGCAGTTTTATGGCTCAGAACAGGCTGACCTGGCTGTTATCCGGCAGATCGCCAAAGGCCCCGGCATCCTTGAGCATTTGGATGTGGGTCTTGGACGCCTTGGGACAGGCGGCGGAGAATTCCTCAATGGAAAGGAATTCCTTGCCTTCCCTGCCCTCCATAATGTCCCAGGCGGCGCTTTCGCCCAGGCCGGAGATGGCCACGAAGGGCGGCAGGATCTTGCCGTCCACGATCAAAAACTTGGTGGCGTGGCTCTTGTAGATATCAATGGGCGCAAAGTCGAAGCCACGCAGATAGAATTCATACACCACTTCCAGGGTGGTCAGCAGATCCTCGTCCTTGGCGGTGGCGTCTTCATTGTTGTCGATGGCCTCGATATTGGCCAGTACCTTTTCGATGCCGCCCATCATCAGATTGGCATCAAAGCCGCCCTTTTGGCTGCGGCGGTAGAAATAGGCCGAATAAAACGCCAGAGGGTGATACACCTTGAACCAGGCGATGCGGAAGGCCATCATGCAGTAGGCCACGGCATGGGCCTTGGGGAACAGATATTTGATCTTCTTGCAGGAGCCGATATACCAGTCCGGCACACCGGCGGCCACCATCTCCTCCTCCGCCCCGGGAGGCAGACCCTTGCCCTTACGGACCGATTCCATGATCTTAAAGGCCCGTTTATCCGGCATGCCGCAGGAGATCAGGTAGAGCATGATATCGTCACGGGCGCCGATGGTTTGGTCCACAGTGGCGGTTTTGGAGTTGATCAGATCCTTGGCGTTGCCCAGCCACACGTCGGTGCCGTGGGTATAGCCGCAGATCCGCACCAGGAAGTCAAATTTCTCCGGCATGGTATCCAGCAAAACGCCCCGGGTAAAGCGGGTATTAAACTCCGGCACGCCCACCGCGCCGGTGGGTCCCAGCAGTTTGTTGTTTTCATAGCCCAGGATCTTGGAGGAGGTGAAGATGGACATGGTACCCTTGTCGTCCAAGGGAATGGTCTTGGCATCCACGCCGGTCATATCCTCCATCATGCGGATCATGGTGGGATCGTCGTGACCCAGCATATCCAGCTTCAGAAGATTCTCTTCCATGGAGTGGTACTCAAAATGGGTGGTGATCTGGTCGGAATTGGGATCGTCCGCGGGATGCTGCACCGGGCAGAAATCCCAGATCTCATTTTCCTGGGGAATGACCACCAGGCCGCCGGGGTGCTGACCGGTGGTGCGGCGCACGCCCACACAACCGGAAGCCAGCCTGGCTTCCTCCGCCTTGGATGCGGTTTTTCCCCGTTCCTGCATATACTTTTTCACATAGCCGAAGGCGGTCTTTTCCGCAACGGTACCGATGGTGCCGGCCCGGAACACATGGGACGAGCCGAACATGGAAATGCAGTATTTATGGGCCTCCGCCTGGTATTCGCCGGAGAAATTCAGGTCGATATCCGGCACTTTGTCGCCGCCGAAGCCCAGGAAGGTCTCGAAGGGGATGTTAAAGCCGTCCTTCTCCAGCTGGGCGCCGCAAAGGGGGCAGACCATATCCGGCAGGTCGGCGCCGCAATTGAATTCCGGCGGCACATCCAAAATGGTATGCTTGCAGGCCGGATTGGGACAGCGGTAATGAGGCGGGAAGGAATTCACCTCCGTGATGCCGGACATAAACGCCACGATGCTGGAACCGACGGAGCCACGGGAGCCAACCAGATAGCCGTTTTCCAGGCTGTTCTGCACCAGCTTTTGGGCGGACATATAGATCACATCGTAATGGCAGGAAATGATGTCATGCAATTCCGTTTCCACACGCTTTACAAACATTTCCGGCGGATTTTCGCCGTAGAGCCGGTGCAGCTTTCCGTACACCAGCTCCTTCAGATCCTCCACGGAGTTTTCGATCTTGGGCGCAAACAGATTATGGGGCACGGGGCGGATGGTCTCACACATATCCGCGATCTTATTGGGATTGGTCACCACGAGCTCATAGGCCTTTTCTTCGCCCAGATAGGCAAATTCCTTCAGCATTTCATCGGTGGTGCGGAAATAAAGGGGGTTGGGTTTGTCCGCGTCGTCAAACCCCTTGGTGGCCAGCAGAATATGCCGGAAGATCTCATCCTCGGGGTTCAGGAAGTGTACGTCACCGGTGGCCACCACCATTTTGCCCAATTCCTCGCCCAGGCGGACCATGGTGCGGTTGAGATTCCGCAGATCCTCCTCGGAGTGGACATCCAGCTTTTCATTTTCCAGCATGAAGCGGTTATTGGAAATAGGCTGGATCTCCAGATAATCATAGAACGAGGCGATGCGCTTCAGCTCGTCCTCGCTTTTTTTATCCAGGATCGCCTGGAACAGTTCTCCGGCTTCGCAGGCTGAGCCGATGATCAGGCCCTCCCGCATGGCCATAAGTTCCGATTTGGGGATTCTGGGAACGCGGCGGAAATGGTGCAGATTGGAATTGGAGATCAAATGGTACAGATTCCGCAGACCCAACTGGTTTTTGGCAAACAAAATGATATGCCGGGCCTGGCGCTCTTTGATCTTGCCGCCGGCGCGCAGCCGCAGCATTGCCGGATTGATGGCCTGCAGGGTATGCACATCATGTTCTTCTTCCAGCTTTTTCATCAGCCTGGCCATGATCAGGCCGCAGGTCATGGCGTCATCTGCCGCGCGGTGATGATTGAATTCCGGCAGGCTCAGGGCATTGGCCACGATGTCCAGCTTAAACTTATTCAAATGCTGCAATAAGTTTTGGGAAAGGATCAGGGTATCCACCGCGGTAAAGGTATACGCGATCCCCTGCCGTTGGCATTCGGCCCGGATAAAGCCGGTATCGAAATCCGAATTATGGGCCACCAGCACTCTGCCGCCGATAAACTCCACAAATTGGGGCAGCACCTGCTCAATGGTGGGCGCGCCGGCCAACATTTCATCCGTAATGCCCGTCAGATCCACAATTTTTCTGTCCAGGGATCTTCCGGGATCCACGAATGTCTGAAAACGGCCCAGTTCTTCTCCGTTTTTGATGATGACGGCGCCGATCTCAATGATCCGGTCGTTTTTGGCGCTCAGGCCCGTGGTTTCCAGGTCAAAGGCCACAAATTCTCCGTCGAAGGTCATATCCTGGCTGCCATGGACCACGATACGGTCATCCACGTCATTGACATAATAACCCTCGCAGCCATAGAGGATCTTAATGGTCTGATCGGTGCCGGCAACCTTGGGCGGACCTTTCCAGTCCTCCACCACATGCAGCGCGTCGGTAAAGGATTGGCAGCAGCCGTGGTCTGTAATGGCGATGGCCTTATGGCCCCAGGCGGCCGCCTGTTTAATGGCGGCTTTGGTGGAGGTCAGCGCATCCATATTGGACATGGATGTATGCAGATGCAGCTCCACCCGTTTTTCACCTTCGTGCAGATCCTTGCGTTTCGGCAAGCTGCCGGGCTGCATGGCAAAGGGCTTGAGGACCATCTCATTGTCATAGCGGTTCAGTTCCGGCTTACCCTGGACCTTCAGCACCGTACCGATCTTGACATTTTCCAGAATAGGCTTGGCTTCGTTGGCCTCCATAAACCGGTTGATACGGACGGAGCCATAATTATCCGTCATATCAAAACTGATCACCCAGGCGTTGCGTTTTTTCAGTTCCTTGTGATCCACCGCAAACACACGGCCCTCGATGATCACCGAGCCCATATCCAATGTAACATCCTTCATGGAGGTCACCTGCCCCTTGATGGGCTTTCCGTAGAAGGCTGTGGGTTCTGCCGCGGCAGGCTGGGACTTCTTTTCCCCGCCGGAGCCATTGGGCCGGGGTTCCAGCATGGTATAACGCAGTTTATCCATGGCATCAAACAACGCCTGGCCTTCCAGCATCTGTCCGGCCTCAAAGCGGATGCTCACCGGCGCTGCGAACCGCTGCCGCAGCTTACGGCAGATCACAGCCGCAGATTCTTCCAGCTCCTTCACCCCATTGCCCCGAAGCCGCACCGTAAGCTGCTCAGCTTCCCAGGTCCATTCCGCGCCGGCCAGGGCCGCCCTGTGCATGGAGTTTTCCTCCACAAACAGCGCCAGCAATTCTTCCGGCTCCAGATTGGTCAGCTGATCCGCCGGATGGGTCAGCGTCACAAAGAAATTCTGCAGGCCGTAGAGATTCCGCAGATCCGTCACCACCCCATCCATCACCCTTTTGGGGATATAGCGCTGGCTGTGCAGCGCCAGATCCACCTGCCGCTTTACAGGATCGATATCCGCAGCAACGACAGCCGCCTGAGAAAGGACGGTTTCCCATCCCTCAGGCGGCGCATAGTCCGGAAACATATTCAAAAAATAAACTTGTTGGCTCATATGTATATCACCGATCATATCGCCGGGCGGGATTTGTCCCCGCCCTGCAGTCACATTCTGTCGATTCGATCAAGCAGCGCGGGCAGCAACTGCTCGTAGGGCAGCTTATCCACCTGCACGCCCTTTTCAAAGATCATGCCCCAGCCGTCGCCGCCGGCAATGCCGATATCCGCCTCCCGGGCTTCGCCGGGGCCATTGACCACGCAGCCCATCACAGCCACCGTGATGGGTTTTTCGCAGTTTTTCAGCGCCGCATCCACCTGGTTGACCAGGCCGATCAGATCGATCCTGGTGCGGCCGCAGGTGGGACAGGAAATGATGTTCACGCCCTCTTTCCGCAGGCCGGCAGCCTTGAGAATATCCTTGGCCGCGTAAACCTCTTCCACCGGATCATCGGTCAGGCTGACGCGGATGGTATCGCCGATGCCATCCAGCAGCAACGCGCCGATGCCCATGGCGGATTTGATCAGGCCCTGCTTCACCGGGCCTGTCTCCGTAACGCCGATGTGCAGCGGATAATCGCACTTTTCCCGGAAGAGCCGGCAGGCGGCCACCATTGTAGGAACGGTGGAAGATTTCATGGATACACAGGTATCGTAAAAACCAAATTTCTCCAACAACTCCAGATGGCCAAACGCGCTTTCCACCAGCGCCTGGGCAGTGGGATGTCCGTATTTCTCCAGCAGTTCCTTTTCCAGGCTGCCGCCATTGACGCCGATACGGATGGGGATATGCTTATCCTTGCAAACATCCACCACAGCTTTAACGCGGTCTTCCCCACCGATATTACCGGGGTTGATGCGAATCTTGCTGGCGCCACCCTCCGCGGCAGCGATGGCCAGTTTATAGTCGAAGTGGATATCCGCAACCAACGGAAGCGGGCTTTCCTTACAAATCTCCGCAAAGCCTCTGGCGGCCTCCATATTGGGAACAGCCAAACGGGCCACCTGGCAGCCGGCAGCGGAAAGCTGGCGAAGCTGCGCCAGAGAGCCGGTCACATCCGTGGTTTTGGTATTGAGCATGGACTGGATGACCACCGGCGCGCCGCCGCCAATGGGCACATCCCCCACCAGGATCTGTCTTGTCATAATCTCACCTTACTTAAACAGGAAAATAACATCCTTGAACAAAATAACCGCCATGAGGATCAGCAGCAGGATCATGCCCACCGCATGGATATAACCCTCGTACTTGGGATCGATCCGTTTGCGGGTCACGGCTTCCACAGCCGTGGTCAGCAGCAGCGCCACCACCCGGCCGCCATCCAGCGCCGGAATGGGCAGCAGGTTCATCACAGCCAGGTTTACGGCAATAAAGCCGCCAAAATACAGCAGATTCAGCAGGGCGGTACCAATAGTTTCCGATTGATTGGCCACTTCAACCATTTGCTTTCCAATACCCACAGGACCGGACATATCCTTCAGTCCCGCCTTGCCGGTAAACAGCATTTCCAGGCTCCAACTTACCGTACGGATCCAGTCTACCGCCGTATGCCAGATATAACGCACTTTTCCGAAGCCTTCCAAGGCCGCCTCTTTGCCGTAGGAAAAACCCACTTTCATGGCGGTTTTGCCTTCTTCGTCGGTCACCTCATGTCTCTGCAGATAGAAATTATCCAGGGTGA
This sequence comes from Oscillospiraceae bacterium, assembly GCA_015068155.1. Lineage (GTDB taxonomy): Bacteria > Bacillota > Clostridia > Oscillospirales > Oscillospiraceae > Faecousia. The sequence goes on from SVLC01000002.1 coordinate 28,146, forward strand.
TCAGCTGACCGTCCCGTTCCATTACCAGATCGTGATAATCCCCATCGTTAAGGGTCAGCAGCACACCCACATCGTTATACAAAAGCACCCGGGTGCCGTCGATCTCCACAAACCGGTCCCCCACCTGCAGGCCGAAATCATCAACGGTGGCATACTCCGTAAAGGAAGTAATTTCGGGGACCACATAGCTGTTGATGGGGGCGTACACAATGGCAACCAGCAGCAAGCCGGTGACAAAATTCATAAACGCGCCGGCGATGAGGATCAATAACCGTTTCCACCAGGCAGCCTTCTGAAAGGATCTGGGGTTATCGGTATCACTGTCTTCGCCCTCCATGGCGCAATAGCCGCCAATTGGAATGCAGCGGATGGAATACAAGGTCTCACCGATCTGCTTTTTCCAAATGGCAGGGCCCATGAACATGGAAAATTCATTGACCTGCACGCCGGAGAGCTTTGCGGTGATAAAATGACCGAACTCGTGAATAAAAATCAAGAAACTAAAAATAAGAATTGCAAAGAAAATGCTCAAAATAATGCCCATATTTTTCCTCGGAAATCAAAATAAAATAGTATGCTCACGCACATATTGACGCGCAATACGATCCGCGTCCAGAATTTGCTCCAGCGAAGGCGCCTTAACGAAGGCAGTGGCATCCACCGCGCCCTGCACCAGTTTATAGATGTCATAGAAGCCGATACGGTCCTGCAAATACAGCCCCACCGCCTCCTCATTGGCGCCGTTCATAGCCGCGCAGGCGGTGCCGCCCTTCTTCGCGCAGGCAATGGCCAGGGCAAGACACGGGAAGGTGTCCAGATCCGGCTGATGGAAGGTCAGATCGCCGCAGGTCAGCAGATCCAGCGGCTCCACGGGGCAGGCTGTCCGGTGCGGATAGGTCAGCGCCAGTTGGATGGGCAGACGCATATCCGGCACGCCCATCTGAGCCATCACCGCGCCATCCACAAATTCCACCATGGAGTGGATAATGCTCTGCCGGTGGATCACCACATCCACCCGCTCTGCCGGCAGATCATACAGCCGCATGGCTTCGATGACCTCCAGGCCCTTATTCATCAGGGTGGCGCAGTCCACGGTGATCTTGGGGCCCATTTTCCAGGTCGGATGCCGCAGTACATCCGCTTTGGTAACATTGAACAGTTCTTGCCTTTGCTTGCCGAAGAACGGGCCGCCGGAGCAGGTCAAAATGATGCGTTTGACCTCTTTGGGGTCACGAACGCCCATAAGGCACTGGAAGATCGCGGAATGCTCCGAGTCCACGGGAATGATCTCGGCGCCATATTTTCTCGCTTCGGCCATCACCAGTTCACCGGCGCAGACCAGGGTTTCTTTATTGGCAAGGCCAATGCGCTTTCCGGCGCGAATGGCGGCCAGCGTGGGTCTGAGGCCCACCATACCCACCACAGCGGTGATCACGCAATCCGCCTGTTCCATGGTGGCCGCTTCCATCAGGCCCTCCAGGCCCCAGGAAAGCCGGATATCCATATCCGATAATTCCTCCGCCAACTGACCCATGGATGCTTCATCTGCCATCACGGCCAATTGGGGATGAAATTCCCGGCACAGCTCTGCCATTTTCTCATAGTTGAAGCCGGCAGTCAGGGCGACCACGCCAACACCGTCCATATGCCGGACCACATCCAGGGTCTGTCGGCCGATGGAACCGGTTGCGCCCAAAACAGAAATATTTTTTATCATCGTTTACACCACCATCGGCAGGATCAGCAACAGCACTTCCGTCAGCGGCGCTGTGATCAGCACGGAGTCAAACCGGTCAAGCACACCGCCGTGACCGGGGATCAGATTGCCGTAATCTTTTATGCCCACCTGGCGTTTGATCACGGACATGCTCAAATCACCGAATACCCCGGCCAGCGCTCCCAGCAGGCCGTATATCAATGCGATACCGTAACTGGCAGATATGTTCCAGATCTGCCGCAAAAGCAGGGCGTACAGCGCCATGCCCAGCACCGCGACCACGATACCGCCGTAAAAACCCTCCCAGGATTTTTTAGGGCTGATCACCGGCGCCATTTTGTGCTTGCCAAACAGCACGCCGATAAAATACGCGCCGGTATCGGAGAAAAAGGCCATAATAAAGGGAATGACCAACATCAGTTTGCCCTGCTCCATGTTGCTGATACGCACCAAAGATGCCAACATAAACGGGATCAGCAAACCGGATGCCAGACACAGCATGGCATCCTTTACCTGCAGCTGCAGCTTGGATGCCATCATCTCTCCAAAGATCAGCGCCGCAAACAGCAATGCGCCCAGCAAGCCAAAGGCATACGGGCAGCCAAAATAGCTCCAAACGCAAACGGCAAATGCAAAAATCGCCGAATAGATATTTAAGCGCAAGTGCTTCACCAAGCCGGTGCCCCACAGCAATTCATACGAGCCAATGGCCGCCATGGCACCGACAAAAATGGCAGAGATCCAGGTAGGCGCCAAAAACAGCACCGCCAGCAAAACCACCACGATGCCCGCGCCGGCCAGTATTCTGGTTTTCATATTTTATACGCCTCCAAAACGGCGGTTCCGCCGATGGTATTCTTCGATGGCCTTATCCAGGTCGTCATTTGTGAAATCCGGCCAAAGCACATCCATAAATACAAGCTCGGAATAAGCGCTCTGCCATGGCAAAAAATTACTGGTCCGCAGTTCACCGGAGGGGCGGATCACCAGTTCCGGATCCGGTACGCCGGCAGAGTCCAGATAAGTTTCAAAATCAGCCTCTGTAAGAGAATCCGCTGTTCTCTCCCCTGCCGCAACCGCAGCGGCAAATCTCTTGGCGGCCCGCACGATCTCATCCCGACCGCCGTAATTGATGCAGAAATTCACCTGCACATCGGTAAACGCCCGGGAACGCTCCATGGTCTGCCGGCAAAGCTGCTGCAATTTGGGGCTCAGGCGGCTCAGATCGCCAAAAGCACAAAAACGGATATGATTCTTCTCCATATCCCGCAGCGCTTCCTTGAGATAGTATTCCAGCAAACCCATAATGCCGGACACTTCTTCCTCTGAACGTTTCCAATTCTCGGTAGAAAACGCATACACCGTCAAATATTTCACGCCGATGGAATTGCAGTGATCGGCAATACGCCGGAAGGTCTCGGCGCCGGCTTTGTGGCCGGCATTCCGGGGCAAGCCCCGTTTTTTTGCCCAACGACCGTTGCCATCCATAATGATGGCAATATGCCGAGGTACCGAAATTTTTTCAGAAAGTGCCATACTTCGCACCCTTTCCATTACAATGATGGCAACCCACAAATACACATAGCAGGGGTCGATGTGGGCATCGACCCCTACGATGAATATAAATGCTTTTTTACAGTGCCATCAGTTCCTTTTCCTTGGCAGCGGTGGCTTCGTCCACCTTCTTGATCATCTTGTCCAGCAGATCCTGCAGATCCTTCTCAGCCTTCTTCTGGTCGTCCTCGGTGATCTCGGAGTTTTTCTTCAGCTTCTTCACATAGTCCATGCCGTCGCGGCGGATATTACGCATGGCCACCTTGCCATCCTCGGCGTACTTCTTGATCTGCTTGACCAGCTCCTTACGACGCTCCTCGGTGAGCTGCGGGAAGGTCAGACGGATGACGCGGCCGTCATTCTGGGGGTTAATGCCCAGATCGGAGATCTGAATAGCCTTCTGGATATCCTTCAGCAGCTTGGTGTCCCAGGGAGAGATCACCAGGGTACGGGCATCGGGAGAAGAAATGGTAGCAACACCGTTCAGAGGGGTCTCACTGCCATAATATTCCACAGAAATACGGTCCAGAACCTTGGGGTTGGCGCGGCCGGCGCGAACGGCGTCGAACTCTTCCTGCAGATGCTCCAGGGCCTTGCCCATTCTTCTTTCAAAATCCTTAAAATCTACAGCCATTGTAGTGTCCTCCTAAAATTTAATTTGTAACGGTGGTTCCGATCTTCTCGCCGCGAACCACGCGAAGAATACTGTTTTCCTCTGCCAAACCGAAGCAGACCATGGGGATATTATTGTCCATAGCCAGCGCCATGGCGGTGACATCCGTAGCCTTCAGGCCACGCTCCAACACTTCGTTGTAGGTCAGACTGTCGAACTTCACCGCAGTGGGATCCTTGTGGGGATCGGCAGAATAGATGCCGTCGATATTCTTGGCCATCAGAATGGCATCCGCCTCGATCTCCACGCCCCGCAGCACCGCGCCGGTGTCGGTGGAGAAATAGGGATTGCCGGTGCCGGCGGCAAAGATGACCACCTTGCCCTCGTTCAGGTAACGGTTAGCGGTGTCACGGGTAAAATACTCGGCAAACTTATGCATTTCCACAGCGGTAAGTACCCGGGCATCCAGGCCATGCTGCTCCAATGCGTCAGCCACGGCAATGGCATTCATCACGGTGGCCAGCATACCCATGGCATCGGCATGGCTGCGCTGCATCTTGCCGGAGCCGTTTTTCACGCCCCGCCAGAAGTTGCCGCCGCCAATGACCAGGCCCACCTGCACACCAATATCCACACATTCTTTAATTGCCTTGCAGACTTCGTTGACCTTGGCAAAATCCAGGCCGAAGCCGTCGCCTGCGGCAGTTTTTTCGCCCAGCGCCTCGCCGCTGACCTTCAAAAGTACGCGCCTGTACTTGGTTTCAGACAAGTAAATCACTCCTTTTCCATATCCTCCCCCCATTTTAATATAAGAATGACAAAATGACAACTATTATTTTTCATTTTACGAATGTTTTTTATTTTTTGCCGCATGAGAAAACCCCGCCGGATCCTTCCGGCGGGGACAATAGACAGATTCATAGGGCATTATCTAAACTTCCCTTACTTTTTCTTCGTTTTTGAATGCGGTTTATCACAATTACGCAGACTATGCATACAACGGCAAACAAGCAGTACGTGTGTATGATCTGCACGAAAATAGGTTTATAGTAGTTCGCCTGAGCCGGTATGTCAGCAATCAATCTTTGGTATGCCAATTCGGCGACGAGATCATTTTTCGAGAGCAACTGACTTACGATGGTCTGTTCACCGTCTATTGGATACTTCGCAAGGGAGCCGGAGATTCTAAAGTGTGTTTCACCCAGTTGAAACATGATCTCCCGCAGGTCGCCTTCATAATAGCGATACACCATGGAGCCGCGTTGAATATAGCCGGATTCCTCAGTGCCAAGGTGGCGCATATCGGACATATCCGTCGGCCTCGCTAAAAAATCATTTTCATCAGGCAGAATTCCTCTAAAGTAACTTTTATCATCAACAATTTGTAAAGACAATTTAACTTTATTCCGATCGATCAAACGATAGGTAACATCCTCGTACCTATAAAAGAATTGATTTACAAACCTATTGAAATCGAGAATATTTGTATACATATGTCCGCTGTAGTCAAACCACCCTTTGCCAAGGCAATCACCGGAATATGCATAATCAAAAAAAACCCCAAGTACCTTAATGTCCTCATATTCCACAAAGCCGTATGCTGGTTTTTCATTGCGGACAGCACCTTCATATTCCTCATAGGAATCAATGATAAAGCACTCAACAGTGGTCGCCCGGGTATTTGTAGGATTCAATAACACTGCAGAAATCAGCAAAAGCACACACAGCAGACGCAAAACCGTTTTCTTCATCAACCATACCTCTCTTTCCATACAAACTGGGGCAGTCTAGTTAATGGTAAGTCCTAGTTTTTTTCCTGTTCACTACTGATTCTGTGATTCCTTTTACGAATTACAACAACGGTAGTTAATAATACCAATCCCACGCCCAACATGGAAATACAACATACCAGGAAAATAGGAACACACTCCCAAAGCACACATTCTACACCATCGGATATGCGAACAAGCTTAGTATAACTGCCCCATCGTAATAATTCGTGATTTATAAACCAGTGTTTTGCCACATATGTTGTGTCCTGTATAACTTGTGTGTTGGCTGTAAGCTGATTATACATTGCATCATCCGATGTTTCCTCAGACAAAACTGTACCATTCTGATCTAAAACCCGTATCGTGTTGCTTCGAACGAAATACACTGCAATGTTATCATCCACCCAGGATACAGCAATCGATCCTGGATTGTTGACAGAATATCCATAGAGATAGTTTCCATCAGAGTCGTAAACAGCAATCAGATTGTTTGTCAAATAACTACCAGAAACTGCGAAACAACCAGAGGGGCTAATTGCATAGTTTGCAAATCCCAAAAGAAATTTGGGTTCCGAAGATAACATATCCACTTTACCCATATTGTTTTCTTGCGCACCATTTCGGTCTTCTTCGCTCATGTCTTCTGTTAAAAAACCGGTATTCATTGCGCTTGCTTCAATCGTGCTTGCCAATAGAACAATCACAAGCATAACACACAAAACCAAATATCTTCTTTTCATTTACACATCACCACCCAATCATCTAATCTTTACGCAGCGTTATTTAGGTTTTCGAAATCACTCCGCGTTCCACCATGCATTGGGGTCGTCCGGGTAGTGCCGATAATGCTCTTTGAAATCCTCATATGACAGCACCACAGGTTTATCCATAACCGCCAGCGGATGTCCCTCTTGTGTATAGTCATTATTCACATGAACGACCGTCACATGCTGGTCAGGTAAGATATACATCAGTAAAGTTGTGCCGCTTCCCATATCGGCATCCGGTTCTCCCATAAGATCAAAAAGATCTTCAATAGTCATACCAACCTCGATGGAATCCACTTTCTCCTGCCAGGATTTTTCCCGCTTCAGCTCACAGCCAAGCAAAGGAAGCAAAAGAATCATGCACAGAATGACAGCAACTGTCCTTTTCATATTCGTACTCCCCCTTATCCATACAGTATTCCATAGATAATATATCACATTTTCCACAACATGTCAACACATGCACCCCCCCGGAGAACGGTTTTTGGAATTATTTCCGGCAAAAAGCAGAATTTATGTTGCAAATTTCGATACGATGGGTTATAATGACCCATTATAGGAATTTTCACCAAAGAGAGGTTTTGAAATATGGCTGAAATCACCGAAAGCAAGAATTTCATCCACGCATTCATCGACGAGGATATCGCCGAGGGCGGCCGCTATGAGGGCGCCACCGTTCACACCCGTTTCCCTCCCGAGCCCAACGGCTATCTGCACATCGGTCACTGCAAGGCCCTGATCATCGACTTCGGCACCGCCGAAAAGTATAACGGTCTGTGCAACCTGCGTATGGACGACACCAACCCCACCAAGGAAGATGTGGAGTTCGTCGAAGCCATCAAAGAGGACATCCACTGGCTGGGCTTCGACTGGGGCGACCGGTTCTTCTACGGCTCCGACTACTTCGAAAAGGACTACGAATTTGCCGTGGAACTGATCAAGAAGGGCCTGGCTTATGTCTGCGAGCTGACCCCCGAGCAGGCAAAGGAAATGCGCGGCGACCTGAACACCCCTGCCACTTCCCCTTTCCGGGACCGTCCCATTGAGGAGAGCCTGGATCTGTTCGCCCGTATGCGCGCCGGTGAATTCGAGGACAACAAGTACACTCTGCGGGCCAAGATCGATCTGGCATCCGGCAACTTCAATATGCGCGACCCGGTCATTTACCGCATCCGCCATATGCACCATCACCGCCAGGGCGATAAGTGGTGCATCTATCCCATGTACGACTTTGCCCACCCCATTCAGGACGCGCTGGAGGGTATCACCCATTCTCTGTGCTCCTTGGAGTTTGAGAACCACAGACCGCTGTATAACTGGGTCGTGGAAAATGTCAGTGTGCCCCATCATCCCCGGCAGATCGAGTTTGCCCGTTTGGGCATCGACCACACGGTGCTTTCCAAGCGTTATCTGCGCGCCCTGGTAGAGGAAGGCTTTGTGGCCGGCTGGGATGATCCCAGAATGCCCACCCTTTGCGGTATGCGCCGCCGCGGCTTCACCCCTGCCTCCATCCGCAACTTCTGTGAACGGGTAGGCGTTGCCAAGAGTCCCAATACCATTCCCCTGGCATTCCTGGACTTCTGCCTGCGTGAGGATCTGAACGAGTCTGCCGCCCGTGTCATGGGCGTACTCAAGCCCATCAAGCTGACCATCACCAACTATCCCGAAGGTCAGAGCGAAACCATGGAAGTGGAGAACAATCCCAATCGTCCGGAAGACGGCAACCGCTTGGTCACCTTCTCCCGCAATCTGTGGATCGAGGCAGATGACTTCCTGGCCGAACCCATCCCCAAGTACAAGCGTTTGTTCCCGGGTGGCCCCGAGTGCCGCCTGAAGGGCGCCTATGTGATCCAGTGTATCGGCTATAACACCGACGAAAACGGCAATGTGGTGGAGGTTTTGGCCACTTATGATCCCAACTCCCGAGGCGGCGATCCCGCTGACGGCCGCAAGATCAAGGGCGCTACCATCCACTGGGTAGACGCTGAGACCGCTGTGGATGCGGAAGTCCGTCTGTATGACAACCTGTTTAATGCGGAAAGCCCCGACACCTCCAGCATGGAGGGCCTGGTGAAGGATCTGAACCCCAACTCTTTGGAGATCCTGCAGGGTTGTAAGCTGGAATCCTCCCTGCGTGATGCCCAGCCCGGCCAAAGCTTCCAGTTTATGCGCCTTGGCTACTTCACCCCCGACAGCAAGGATTCCTCCCCTGACCACTTGGTGTTCAACCGCAGCGTCAGTTTGAAGGACTCCTTCAAGCCCGGTAAATAAAAGATAAGAGCCGCCCGGCCGGGCGGCTCTTTTACTGTTTACTTACCAAATACTGCCGATACCTTTTTCAGCATTTCGCGAATCGGCAGATTGTAGGGGCAGCGCTCCTCACACAGACCGCAATCGACGCAGTCAGACGCCGTCTTGGGCATAGCCAGATATCGGCCTGCGGCCCAATCCTGCAGGCCATAGCGGTTATAATAGCCTTCAAAGAGGAATGCGCCGGAAATATTGATACCTGCGGTACAAGGCTGGCAGTAATTGCAGCGACGGCAGAAATTGGTGCCCAATTCCTGACGGATCTTCTGCATAGCGGCCAGTTCCGGCTCCGTCAAAGGACTTTCATCATTCACTGCGGCAATATTCTGTTCCACCTCGGAAACATCTGCCATGCCGGGGATCACCACGGTCACCGCCGGATTGGCGCAAATATACCGCATAGCCAGGGTGGCATCGGTGATGGCGCCGCCAGCCAGGGGCTTCATGCAAATAAAGCCGATGTTCTTCCGGGCGCACTGCGCGATCAGCTCTTCGGCCTGGGTCTCCACAATATTGTAAGGGAACATGATCGTCTCGACCCAATCCAGCTCCAGTGCGCGCTTAAACAGGTTCACATCATGCAGGGTGATGCCAATGTGGCCGATCTTACCCTCTGCGCGGGCCTGCAGCAGCGCCTCCAAAGCGCCACCGGGGGCAAGGACCTGCTCCAGCTGTGCGGCGTTGGGATTATGGACCTGATACAGATCGATATAGTCAGTACGCAGATTTTTCAAGCTGATATCGATATCCTTCTGCATACCTTCTTTGTCGCGGGCCATGGATTTGGTGGCCAAAACAAAGCGGTCGCGAATACCCTCCAGGGCATAACCCAGATATTCTTCCGAAACAGTGTAGCCACGGGCCGTATCGATATAATTCACGCCTGCATCCATAAGCTTGTGCATCAGCACCTTGGTGCCCTCTGCATCGATGCGCTGGATGGGAATGCCGCCGAAGCCCATGCCGGAAATCTTCAAACCGGTTTTACCAAGAATTCTGTACTGCATGATCTATGTACTCCTTATCCTTCATCTTTCATTTGCGCCTGCAGGTGCATGCTTAGCACCGCAAGAGATGTGGCCATATTCTCATTTTGTACCAGGATATGGTCCGGAACCTCCAGGTGGACAGGCGCAAAATTCCAAATCGCCCGAATGCCACTTTCGATCAACCGTTCACACGCCTGCTGGGCCTGGTTTGCCGGGACAGTCAGGATGCCCATGCAGATCTTATGCCTACGGCAGAAGGTTTTCAGCTGATCCATCGGAAGAACGGGCTGGCCGGATTCCGCGCGATCCACGGACGGTTTTATATCAAAAGCAGCCAGGATATCCAGGCCATAGGACGCAAAGCCTCCATAGCCCAGCAGCGCCAATCCCAGTTTACCGGCGCCAACCAGAACTGCATGATTGGTATTATCATACCCCAAAAACCGTTCAATGTCAAGAATCAGCCGTTCCCGCTCATAGCCCACCTTCGGTCTGCCGCCATTGGAAACGGATGCCAGATCTTTTCGAACCTGAACCTCGCCCATACCTAACGCATTGGCCAGTGAGGTAGCGGAAATGTATGGCGATGCGGTATCCGGAATGCCTCTGAGATAATTCAGATAGCAGGGCAAACGTTTTAGAACCGCTTTCGAAATCCCCTTCTTTTCCATGAAATCGCGCACTCCTTTGATCATTGGCATTTCACATCGATTATATCGATAATTTATAATATCGATATTATCACGGATCGATTGATAAATCAAGTATAATCTTACGCGCAGCTTGTCTGTCGCAGCATTTCCTTTTTCAGTCGCGCCATAATTCGTTTTTCCAATCTGGAAATATAGGATTGCGAGATCCCCAGTTTCAGCGCGACCTCCTTCTGCGTCAATTCCTTCTGCCCTTCCAGGCCGTAGCGCATACAGATGATCTGACGCTCCCGTTCCGACAATTGCTGCAATGCCTGCCGCAGCAGCAAAAGATCCACCGCATCATCCAGTTGTCCTGTAACTACATTTTCATCCGTTCCCAGGATATCCGAAAGCAGAAGTTCGTTTCCGTCGCAGTCCATATTGATAGGTTCGTCCAGGGACACTTCCACCTTCTGCCCGGAGATCTTTCGGATATGCATCAATATCTCGTTTTCAATGCAGCGGGATGCGTAGGTGGCCAGTTTAATATTCTTATCCCGCCGATAAGTGCTGATCCCCTTGATCAATCCGATGGTGCCAATGGAGATCAGATCCTCCAGATTAACGCCTGTGTTCTCAAACCGTCTGGCAATATACACCACCAGGCGCAAATTATGTTCAATCAATAGCTGCTTTGCCTGATCGCTCCCCTGCTCCAAGCCTTCCAGCGCAGCCTGTTCTTCCGCTCCTTTCAGGGGCGGTGGCAGCACGTCACTGCCGCCGATGTAATAAATGCTTTGGCTCCGGCCCAACAGCAAAGCGCATATCTTCCAAAATAATCGTTTCATACAGTTCCTCCTGCCAATGCTTCATATCCATCCCCAACGCCGATTTGCTGGGGTGCAAATGCCACGATCATATCTGCGGTTCTGTCGTTGATCTTAATGCTTTCTACCTTCAACCCCAGCAGCATTCCTGCCGGCTGGCCAATGGCCGTATAGGGGATCAGCCGAAGGCCGGGATGAATTCCCCGGGAAATTGTTTCAATGGGATGCGCCAAGGCCTGCCGATCCAACTGCAATAATTCCATCGCCGCCCGGGTATCTGCCACCAGTACAGGGCAACCGGTAACCGGATCCCGCAAGGTATTGCCAGTATCCAGCAAAGCTGACAGGCGCAGCGTCTTTCCGCCGTTGGAAATACACACATTCACCAATCTTCTTTTTCCAGTCTTTCCATAAAATGCCAGCGCGCAAAGCACCGCAAGCAAAAGCGCCGACAAAAAAACCGACCAAAAACCGCCGCTTCCCAGCATCGTTACAATGCCGCCCAGCGCCATGGTGAGAAAAATAAAAATCGCGCTCTGCTGCGCCAGAGAAGGTCGAATGCCAAACGCAACTACGGATACCGTAACCAGGCTTACAAAGCGCCAGAAAGGATGACCGAGGAAATACAACCCCGGCAAAAGGCAGCCGCCTGCGTATAATCCGCCCAGAGCGGATGCAAAGACCAGTCTTTTCCCATCCGGCGCATGACCGGAAAACCGATCTGCGCTCCACAACAGAAGCAAGTCCACCCCAAAATTCAGCACCATTACCAGATCCATATACACATCCATTGCCACACCTCCCTAAGAAGCATGGCACAAGTATATCCCCATGACATCGAAAAGTTAGTCGCAACCGGACCCGGTTTTACCCCGCCGTTCCGTCAGCGAATGGGACATTCCACCACCGAATGGGTCATGGCGCAAAAAAACGGCAGCCGATGCACTCGGCTGCCGTACAGTTACGTCGAAGGATTTTCGGAACGTTCCACAGTTCGAATATTTTTTTCGGTTTTGAATCTTTGGCTCATCACCTCATGCCCACAACCCATACACCGCAGGCGAAAATCCGCCCCGGTTCGCAAAACCAGCCAACGGTCACTGCCGCAGGGGTGGGGTTTTTTCATAACCAGAATGTCATTGATCCGAATATCCATACCTATTTACCTTTGATCATATCCCAATAAGCCTTCGCTGCCTGCTCGGTTTTATTGGGACCGTATTCGTAATATCTTACCCCCACCAGATCATCCGGCAGGTATTGCTGGCGCACCCAATGATGGGGAAAGTCATGGGGATACAGATATCCCTGGGCCCGTTCCTGGGTATAGGTATCCGCGTGCATATTCTGCAGCTGTCGGGGAAAATCCCCGCCTTTGCCCTTACGGATATCTTCCAGCGCAGCATCCAGCGCGATATGGCCGGAATTGGATTTTGGGGAAGTAGCCATTAGCACAGCCACATCTCCCAATGGGATCCGGGCTTCCGGCATACCCAGCTTCAATGCCATATCCACCGCAGCATTGACGATAGGAATGATCATTGGATATGCCAGGCCCACATCCTCGGCGGCGATCACCATCAGCCGGCGGCATGCAGCTTGCAATTGCCCGGCCTCCAACAGTCGCGCCAGATAATGGCAGGCCGCATCCGGATCGGAACCGCGGATGGATTTTTGAAGGGCCGAAAGCAGATCATAATAATTATCGCCGTCCCGGTCTGCGCGCATTGCGCTCTTTTGGGAAACCACCTTGGCATCAGCCAGGGTCAGATCTATCCGGTTCTCCTGCGGAATTGCGGCGGAAAACAGGACTTCCACCGCATTTATAGCCTTGCGAATGTCACCGCCGCAGGCACCTGCAATATACTCCAGCGCCCCATCCTCCACAGATGCTTTCAGCGCCGTACGGTTCTCCATAAATGAGACCGCCCGCTTAACTGCCTGCAGGGCAGCGGACGCATCGATCTGCTTAAACTCGAAAATGGTCGAACGGCTCAAGATGGCGTTGAAAACATAAAAATAGGGATTTTCTGTAGTGGATGCGATCAAAGTGATCTTTCCGTTTTCGATATACTCCAGCAGACTTTGCTGCTGCTTTTTATTGAAGGACTGGATCTCGTCCAGATACAGCAACACGCCGTTGGGGGCCATGAAGCTATCCAGTTCCGCAACGATCTGCTTGATGTCCGCCGTGGAGGCGGTGGTGGCGTTCAGCTTATACAGGGTGCGATTGGTCTGCTTGGCAATAATATTGGCAACGGTGGTTTTGCCGGTGCCGCTGGGGCCGTAGAAGACCATGTTGGGGATATTGCCGGAATCGATCAGGCGGCGCAGGATCGCACCTTCGCCCAAAATATGCGCTTGTCCGTAGACCTCATCCAAGGTGGTGGGCCGCAAAAGATCCGCAAGTGGCTGATACATATCGCCACCTCCATTTTCGTTCATTTGTGCTATTATAGCACAACCAACTTTTTTCGTCAAGAATAAATATAGCAGCGGCGGCAAAAGCCGTCGCTGCTACAGATGATGAAGTGTCCGTGCCGATAGTACACTTGAGTCGCATACCATTGGCATCATGGGTATAGTTCCATGTGTAATACCCATCTGTCATGGTTGCCAATTGCCGGCCTTGTCTCCAGGTGTAGGACCACGTGCCCTCGTTGGTAAGGTTGCCGCACAACACATAGAACCATCCCTCATGTCCATGTGCAACTCCAGGATTTTGATATGCGGGGATAGCGGGATGCTACCCCCGCGGTTCAAGTACTTATGGATCAGGTCAAGACACAGAACCGTCCCCCGTCTTCCGAGATGGTATCGTTGCGTACCTGCCTTAATGCGAGGTTCATAATACAGAGGAGTGATCCTCCGGTGAAGATTAAACCCACCGGGGGATATGACTACATTTTGGGGCATGGTGAAATTACAATCCCTCGATTTTAATGTAATAGATTGTCATGATTACTCCTGCAGCGAAACATATAATCGAAAGGACAAAGACAATTAGCACGATATAGTGCCAAGTGGGCATTTTATAAATTACTTCACCCTCGCTCAAAATTTGGATATAACCAAGAATATTTTTGCATTCATATTTACGGCCATCTTCCGTAGCAAAGGATCTATTTCGCTGCATATTGAGAAACCGTCTTGCGTTCTCATCCTCGCTTTTTTCTATAACATTGCCGTATAAATCCATCTCATAAAGGACAGTAGACGTGCTCAGTATAAGATTGTCACCATCTTCTATGGTAAACGCAAAGCTGCGGGATGTTCCGGTGGTGATCGTCCTAATTAGAGCGCCATCTGAATAGACAGAGATTTGATGGTCTAATCCAAGGTATAGATTGCCACTCGAATCGACGGCAAAACCACAATAACCCAATAAAACAGTATGGGTTATTGTGAGGAACCAACAAATCGACGTACCAATAAATCCAATTACCCCCAACACCATAAAGAAAAGCTGTTTTTTAATCATATGCTATTCTCTATTTCTTGATTTGGATTGGTTGAAAAAATATAAGATAGCAAAATGTCAACCATATGCATTAGACTATCTCGCACAGAACTGGAATTTTCTGCCTATGCTATTTTTATTGTAGCACACCTTCTTCATGTTTACAACCCCAAATCTGTTGGGTTTTTATAAAAAAGGCTTGCATTTTCCATATCAAAGTGCTATTATTTGCATGATATGCAAAAGCGATGAACGGGCTGTCCGGTATCATGGGCATTTCTTTAGCGAGGGCGGGATGGTGAAAGCCGCCTGGGTGCGATATTAGGGCTTTCTCCCGGGAGCTGCCGCCTGAAATTACAGTAGGGATCGGACGGGTGACGCCGTTATCAGTCAAACCAAAGTGCGCCGCAAATGCGGCGAATCGTGGGTGGTACCGCGGAAGGAATGCCTTTCGTCCCAAGTTACAGGGATGAAGGGTCTTTTTTATTTGTAAATTGCCTTTTTAGGAGGATATAAAATGAAACAACAACTGGAAAACATCCGGCTGGAGGCGCTGGCCGCATTGGAAGCTGCCGACTCCCCCGCTGCGTTGGAAGAACTCCGGGTCAAATACCTGGGCAAGAAGGGCGAACTGACCGCCGTTCTGAAAATGATGGGCAAGCTTTCCGCCGAGGAGCGTCCCGTCATGGGCGCGCTGGCCAACACCGTCCGCGCTGAGATCGAGACCAAGCTGGATGAAGCCAAAGCATCCATTGGCGCCAAAGTGCTGGAAGCCAAGCTGGCTGCGGAGGCCATCGATGTCACCATTCCCGGCGAAAGCGTGGCTATGGGCCATCAGCACCCCATGAACCAGGTGTTGCAGGAGATCAAAGATATGTTCGTTGGCATGGGTTATCAGGTGGTTGACGGCCCGGAAGTAGAGCTGGCAAGCTACAATTTCTCCCGATTGAACATTGAAGAAGGTCATCCCAGCCGCGACCGCAGCGATACCTTCTACTTTAACGACGAGGATTCCATCCTGCTGCGCACCCAGACCAGCCCCATGCAGATCCGCTACATGGAAAACCACCAGCCTCCGCTGTGTATGCTGGCTCCCGGACGGGTATTCCGCAAGGACGAGGCCGATGCTACCCACTCCCCCATGTTCCATCAGATCGAGGGTCTGGCTGTAGCCGAAAACATCACCATGGGCGACCTGAAGGGCGCGCTGGTGACCATTATGAAGAAGATCTACGGCGAAGACAGCGTGATGCGCTTCCGCCCCCATCACTTCCCCTTTACCGAGCCCTCCTGCGAAATGGATATGCAGTGCCACAAGTGCCACGGCACCGGCGAAGTGGACGGTAATGTTTGCTCCACCTGCCACGGCGAAGGCTGGATCGAGCTGCTGGGCGCCGGCATGGTCCATCCGGAAGTGCTGCGCAACTGCGGCATTGACCCCGACAAGTACTCCGGCTTCGCCTTCGGCATGGGTCTGGAGCGCATGGCTATGGGCCGGCTGAAGATCAACGATCTGCGTCTGATCTTTGATAACGATGTCCGGTTCCTGAACCAGTTCTAAGGAGGTATTTTAGATGAAACTGAACAGAAAATGGCTCCATGAGGAATTTGTAGACTTGAGCCATATCTCCGATAAGGAATTTGTGGAAGTAATGACCGTAGCCGGTCAGAAGGTAGAAACCTACGAGCGGCTGGATGCCCAAATCAAAAATGTTGTAGTAGGCAAGGTTTTGGATATCGTCCGTCACGAGAATTCCGACCATATGTGGGTATGCCAGATCGATGTAGGCGAAGAAGCGCCTGTACAGATCGTTACCGGCGCCCAGAATGTGAAGCAGGGCGATCTGGTTCCTGTTGCCAAGCATAATTCCTGGCTGCCCGGCGGTGTGCATATCACCAAGGGTAAGCTGCGCGGTGTCGCATCCAACGGTATGCTTTGCGGTTTGGAAGAGTTGGGATTGACCAAAAACGACTTCCCCTACGCCATTGAGGACGGCATTTTTATCATTGAAGAAGATTGCAAGATCGGTGATGATATCAACACGATCATTGGCAACGACGACACCCTTGTGGATTTTGAGATCACCAATAACCGTCCTGACTGCTACTCCATTATCGGTCTGGCCCGTGAAGCTGCCGCCGCTTTTGACAAGCCCATGCGTCACCACGAGCCTGTGGTAAAAGGCAGCGACGCAGGTTCCATCTTTGATCATCTGGATGTGGAAGTGCCTGCAGAACAGCTCTGCGCCCGCTATACCTCCCGAATGGTCGCCAATGTGAAGATCGGCCCCTCCCCCAAGTGGCTGCGTCAGCGTCTGCGCGCCAACGGCGTACGGCCCATCAATAATATCGTTGACATCACCAATTACGTCATGCTGGAATACGGCCAGCCTATGCACGCATTTGACTATCGCTATGTTTCCTCCGGCAAGATCGTTGTGCGGGAAGCCGCTGAAGGCGAAACTCTCACCACGCTGGACGGTAATCTGCGGGTTCTCAAGCCCGGTATGCTGGTGATTGCCGACGAAACCAAGCCCATCGGCCTGGCCGGTATTATGGGCGGCGAAAACTCCGAGATCATGGACGACACCACCATGGTGGTCTTTGAGTCCGCCAACTTTGACGGCACCTCCATTCGCCAGACGGCGCTGGCGCTGGGTATGCGTACCGACGCCTCCGGTAAGTTTGAAAAGCATCTGGATCCCATGATGACCATGCCTGCCGTGCAGCGGGCCTGCGAATTGGTGGAAATGCTGGGCGCCGGTGATGTGCTGGACGGCACCATTGATGTGCTGAACTATATTCCGCAGCCCAAGACGCTGGAACTGGAGCCCGAAAAGATCAACAAACTGTTAGGTACTGATATCAGTGAAGGAGCCATGGTGTCTTACCTGCGCCGCCTGGAGATCCCTGTGGAAGGCCGCACCATCCATGTGCCCTCCTTCCGTCCCGACCTGAACCTGATGGCGGATATCGCCGAGGAAGTCGCCAGACTCTACGGTTATAACGAGATCCCCACCACCTCCTTCAAAACCTCCACCCAGGGCGGCTACAGCGAGCAAATGCTGGTAGAAGCCAATCTTGGCCAGCAGTGCCGGGCGATGGGTTATAGTGAGATCATCACCTACTCTTTCGTATCTCCCTCTATTTTTGATAATATTCGTATTCCTGCAGACTCTCCTCTGCGGAACGCTCTGAGGATTCAAAATCCCTTGGGTGAGGATACCTCCATTATGCGTACCATTGCCCTGCCCTCCATGCTGGAGATCCTGGGCCGCAACAACGCCTACCATAACAAAGCCGCCAAGCTTTATGAAGTGGCAAAGATCTATGTACCGCAGGAAGGTCAGCCTCTGCCCGCCGAGCCTAAGATGCTGATGCTGGGCGCATATGGCACCAAGGAGAATTTCTTCACCCTGAAGGGCGAGGTGGAAGCCATCTTTACCGCTCTGCGGGTCAGGAAGGCTGTATACACCGCCGTTTCCGACAACCCCAGCTTCCATCCCGGCCGCTGCGCGAAGGTAAGCGTTGATGGCGTGGATCTGGGCTATATAGGCCAGGTCCATCCCCTGGTAGCTAAAAACTACGGCATGGATTGTGAGGTCTACTGCGCAGAACTGAGCTTTACCAAGCTGATGGATCTGCGTCTGCCGGAAGCCACCTATGTTCCGCTGCCCAAGTATCCCGGCGTTGCCCGCGATATCGCTGTTATCTGCGATGATGCGCTGACCGTGGCCCAGGCTGAAGATACCATCATGGCCGCCGGCGGCAAGCTGCTGCGCAGCGTCAAGCTCTTCGACATCTATCGCGGTGCCGGTGTTCCTGTGGGCAAGAAAAGTCTGGCCTTCTCTCTGGAGCTGCGGGCCGATGACCGGACCCTGACCGATACGGATTCCGAGGCAGTCATGTCCAAGATCCTCAAAGCGTTGCAGGAAAAATGCGGCGCCGCTCTGCGATAATAAAAAAATCCCAATCTGGGTCTTTACAGCAAAGGAATTTGCGGTTATAATAGCTTTATCTTGCAAAGGAGGTCGATAACATGATAGACCATACCATAAAATTCACTGTTCCCTGCGATGACAAAGAAAACATGCGTTTGATCCTTCGAAGTGTTTTCGATTCTCTAAACGAGAAGGGCTATAATCCCATCAACCAGATCGTTGGATACCTGCTCACCGAGGATCCCACCTATATCACCAATTATCAGAATGCCCGCAGTTTGATCTGTAAGCTGGACCGCGACGAACTGATGCAGGAATTGGTGAAAAACTATCTGTTTGAAAAATAAATCCATTGGCAAGGGGCCTTTGATAAGGCCCCTTGCTTTATGAAGCCCGCAACTTGATAATTTCATACTCCCCTCCGTCTTACCTCCCTTTCCCCTGGCAAATACTGCCATATGCGTCAAATCGGTTGACATAATTATGGCTATGTGTTACAATTCGGTAACAAAACAAAAGGAGGTAATGTTAATGGCAGAAGAAAAAGCTGTTCTGATGTACAAAGGTCGGCCCTTGATGCGCAAGGACAATATGGTCTACTACGGCTCCATGGCTGACACCCACATCATCATGCTGCAGATTCTGGAAACCAAAAAGGTTGGCGAAGAAGACGTCGCCAGCAAGGTATCCATTCAGCTGCAACTGACGGATCCCGCCGTCAAAAGCCGGGACCGCATTGTCAAAAAGAGTGAAAAAGACGGACTTTACACCGCATTGGACCTGGGCTCCATTTGGCTGGAGCGCGCCCTTGCCGGTAAGTAATTCATAAGTAAGACGGAGGGCATCGTATGAAACTTCTCAAAAACACGGTTTGTGTTGCGCTGGCCATCCTTTTGATGGCAGCATACATCCCGATCAATACCCATGCTGCCGACACCGCTTCCTTAAAAAGCGGTGTCGGTTTTGTTACCGCCAGCTCCCTGCGGATGCGGTCTGCCCCATCTACCCAATCAACCATCCTGGCTTATGCCGGAAAAGGCGAGATCGTGATTATCTTGGAACGTGTTGGCAATTGGCATCGCGTACTGTACAATCTCCAGGAAGGCTACATGCACAGCAGTTATTTGGATACTGCCGCCGTAGAAAATGCAGAGCTGGGCTACGGCAAGGTCAATTATACGGCGGTGAATATGCGTACCGGCCCGGGTACATCCTACACAAGGATCGGACAAAGCAAACAAAATGACTTATGCTATATCATTGGCATCAACAAGCAATGGTACAAGGTCATCTGGAATGATCAGATCTGCTACATCCGCAGTGATTACCTGAATCTAACAGAGTATCCCTACGAAAACAAAGCAAGCGCCAAATCCCCCCTGTTCTTCCGAGGCGGCAAAAGCATCGGCACACCGGTTAGTGTCGCATCCCTGAAAAACAGCAGAAACTACATTGCCAATCAAAACACATCAAAAGCTGATCAAATCATCGCCAGCGCAAAGAAGTATATAGGGGTTAGCTATGTGTGGGGCGGCACTTCTCCCAGCGGATTCGACTGCTCCGGCTTGGTGCAGTATGTATTCAAACAGCATGGCATCTCACTGAACCGGACCACCACGACCCAGTATCAGCAAGGATCCTTTGTATCCAAGGCCGGGCTGCAGCCCGGCGATCTGGTGTTTTTCCAGAACACATATACAACCGGTATCTCCCATGTGGGGATCTACATCGGAAACAATGAGTTTATTCACGCCTCCAGCTCCAAAGGTGTGACCATCAGCAGTCTGAGCAACAGCTATTGGGCCAGCCACTATTATGGCGCGCGCCGGGTATTGTAATTAAAAATTTTCTGCCGGCGCAACTGCGTCGGCAGATTTTTTCTGCATTACAGGACATACTAAGCCAAAGGAGGTATGTTATGCAAGCAAAGAATATGCGTGGAAAACAAAGCTTCGTGTTACCGGGCAAGCCAGTAATTACCCATTGGGCCAGTGTGGCCGGCAAAAAGGAATCCCAGGGGCCGTTGGGCAAGTGTTTTGACTACACATCGCAAGATACCTATTTCGCTCAAAAAACCTGGGAACAGGCAGAAAAAAGAATGCAGCAGTTGGCCCTTGATATCCTATCGAAAAAAGCGGATATCTCCAAGGAAGCTTTTCCCCCTGTATACTCCGGCGATTTACTGAACCAATGTATCGGCTCATCCTTCAGCCTGAACAAAACCGGAATTCCCCATCTGGGACTTTACGGAGCTTGCTCGACAATGGCAGAAAGCCTGCTTTTGGCCGGTATGACTGTGGAGGGCGGCTTTTTCCCCCAGGCAATTGCCATGACATCCTCCCACTTTGCCGGTTCGGAACGGCAATACCGTTTCCCGCTGGGCTATGGCGGTCAACGAACACCTACCGCGCAATGGACTGTGACCGGCGCAGGCGCCGCTTTGGTCAGCAGCTACGGAAACGGGCCCCGGTTGGAAAGCTGCACCGTTGGTACGGTAACGGAATTGGGGATCAAAGATGCCAACAACATGGGCGCCGCCATGGCGCCGGCCGCTTACGCAACTATCCGCGCCCATTTTGAAGACCTGGGAACTTCTCTAGACGATTACGACAAGATCATCACCGGCGATCTTGGGCAGTTGGGGAAAGAATTGCTGATCAGCCTTGGAAAGCAGGATGGACTGGATTTGGATGAAAAAATTGCCGATTGCGGAACCTTGGTCTACCAATTGGATACCCAGGATGTCCATGCCGGCGGCTCCGGCTGCGGCTGCAGCGCCATCACCTTATGCGGTTACTTCCTGAATCAATTAAAAACCAAGGCGCTTAAACGGGTATTATTTTGCGGCACCGGAGCACTGCTGTCACCCACCTCCACACAGCAAGGATTGCCGATTCCCGGCACTTGCCATGCTGTTGCTATGATAGGAGAGGAATAAATGGATTATTTAATGGCATTTTTTGTCGGTGGTGCATTCTGCGCCATTGGACAGATCCTCATCGACAAGACCAAATTAACCCCCGCCCGCATCCTTGTCGGCTATGTGCTCATTGGCGTATTGCTGGGCGGGCTCGGCCTATATGATAAACTGGTAGAGATTGCAGGCGCAGGCGCAAGTGTGCCGCTGACCGGTTTTGGAAATGTGATAGCCAAAGGTATCCGGCAAGCAGTGGATGAAAAAGGCTTTTTAGGAATCTTTACCGGCGGGCTCACCGCTTCTGCCGGCGGCATTACCGCTGCAGTCCTCGCCGGATTGCTCATGAGTCTGATTTTCAGGCCAAAGGATAAAAGCTAATGTTGTGGGTAAACTATCGTAGCGGACAAGCCGCGTATAAAGAAAACGGAGGATTTTACCCATGAATAATCAGAACAAGAACAACAACTGCAATCGCAACCAGAATAGCAACGAGCAGAACCAGAATCAGAACCGTAACCAAAATCAGAATCAAAACCAGAACAAGAACGAGCGCTGATGCAAAACACCGCCGCGAATCTCGCGGCGGTGTTTTTTACATTTCCACAAAGACTTCGGTATGGAAAAAATACAGCAAGGTCTTTTTGATAGGCTTCTTATAGATCCTTCGCAGCGCATCGGCATAAGCCTCTACCTGCGGCCGATACTGGTTGCAGCGCCGAGACAATTCTTCGCCGGTCACACGGTCTGTCTTATAATCCAGGATCGTAATGCCGTCGGATTCAATCAGCGCGCAGTCCA
This sequence comes from Oscillospiraceae bacterium, assembly GCA_015068155.1. Classification (GTDB taxonomy): domain Bacteria; phylum Bacillota; class Clostridia; order Oscillospirales; family Oscillospiraceae; genus Faecousia. Next base: position 50,443 of record SVLC01000002.1, read on the forward strand.
CCACGCCTTGCAGCAGAACATATTCTCCCGCAAGCGCAGGATCATAGGCGCTGCCCTCCTCCAAAACAGAAAACTTAAACTCCCGAATCACTTCTCCTGTCCTAAGTTGCTTACCGAAGGGTGTAGCAAAGAAGCGGGCGATTTTTCCGCTGTCAATCATTTGGGCCTGTTCTTCGGAGATATACTTTTGCCGAACCAGGCGCTCTATCTCCTCCTTCACCGAATCCCCATCCACACAGGCACTGTAACGGATGTACTGCAAAACCGCATGGGTAGCATTGCCGTAATCTTTCCCCTGTGGAGAGACAAACCCAGGCCTGCGCCATTGACGGCGGACGGATCGCTGCGGCGTATGTTCCGCAGCCTCCTCATCCTTCAAGCGTCCTTTCCGCTGGGTAGCCGTCATCTTCGAAGGCGCGGAAGTGGCAGCCAAATGCTGGTATTGAAAGGTCAGCATCTGCCCAATCTGTTCCGTCAGGCCGTCCGGCATTGGGATCCTACTGCGGTGGGATTCGACGGTGGTTTGCGCCAACGGCGCTGTGACCACGGAGATTTTCCAGGGCTGATGGGAAACTGCCACATTGCCGGGTCTTCCGCCAACAGCAAACAACGCCCCGGCTTCTGCCCTTTGCATAGCCGTCAGCAGTATCCAGTCACCCGGACAAACCGCCTGCCGCGCCAAAAGGTCTTTGCCGCCAATGTCCAGCCTTCTGACGATCTGCTGCAGATCTTTTTCCAGTCGGTTGGAGGCATAGGTCATGATCAACCGATCCTTGGCGCGGGTCATCGCTACATACAAGACCCGCAATTCTTCCGATAAGGTCTCCTCGCCGATCTTGGATGCGATGGCGCGTTTTGCAATGGTGGGATAGCGGATCCGTTTCTCGCTGTCCGCGGCAAACAGTCCCAAACCCATGGTTTTATGACACAAAATGGGCACGCGCTGGCTTTCCATATTAAATTCCCTGCCAAGGCCGCAAAGGAAGACCACGGGAAATTCCAAGCCTTTGGACTTGTGGATACTCATAATACTAACACAGCCCTGGCTGGAAGCTTCTCCGGCCGAGAGCAGTCCATGGGTATCCATAGCATCCAGATGTTCCAGGAAGCGGCCAAGATCACGGTTGCCGCCTGCCTCATATTCCGCTGCCAGCTGGTAAAAAGCCTGCAAATTGGACAACCGCTGCTCTCCGTCGTCCATGGCGGCATATACCGATTCCAGATGGGTCAATCGGAACAACTGCTGCAATAGCACCGTGATGGATTCACGGCGGGCCGTGGTGCGCAGAACGGTAAGATCCTTCAGGAATTTTTGGGTACGCACTCCGGAATGAAGCCTCATGGCATCCAAAAATTCCCCTGTACGGCGGCAGCTTCGTATGGAAGCCAGCTCATCCGCGGTAAAGCAGAATACAGGACTGGCCAATGCCGCCAGCAGTGGGATATCCATCCGGGGATTCTGAATCATCTGCAGGCAGGCGCGCAAGGAAACGATCTCGTCGGTTTTCAGCAGATCCACACCGCCACCGGTGGTATAGCGGATACCGCATTTGGATAGCGCCTGCTCATAATATGCTCCGGCAGATCCCGGAGAACGCAGCAAAATTACAATGTCTTCCGGCGTAATGGGCCGCATCCGGTCGCCACTGCGCACGTAATGCTTGCCGTCCAGCATTGTTCGGATCCGGTCAGCCACATAGGCTGCTTCCTCCGGATATGTCTGTTCCTGCACATCCACACAGCAAAGTTCCACATCCGGCTCCGGCAAAGCAATGTGTGGGATCCCCTCGTACAGCGCTTCCTCCGGGCCGTAGTATAACCCCCCTACCGCCGGAGACATGCACATGGAAAACACATCGTTACAGGCCGACAGAACACCGCCGGAAGATCGGAAATTACGGCTTAGCAACACCTTCCGGTCCTGACCGGTTTCCGCATTTTCAGCAGGCAGAAAATCCCGGTATTTTTTCAGAAAAATCCCAGGATCCGCCAGGCGGAACTGATAAATAGACTGCTTTACGTCGCCAACCAGGAAAAGATTTCTTCTCTGCTCTGTCAGCGCGCCGTATATTGCGTCCTGAACCGCATTGGAATCCTGATATTCATCCACCAACACTTCCCGGAAACGCGCGCCTATCTCCCGCGCAGCCGCTGTGGGCGACGATCTGCGTTTACCCAGCAGCAGATCCAGCATTTTATGCTCCAAATCGCCAAAATCCAGCAATCTCCGGGCAGCTTTGGCCCCTTCGTAACCTTCAGCAAAGGCCTGCACAAGACCGATCAAACCCCGCACAGCCCCGGCAGAAGCACGCAGATCCGCCAGCACGCGATCCGAGCTGTCTGTAAATGCCCGGGTTATTTTTTCCAAACCCTTCTTACAGCCATCCCGCACTGCTTTGATCTGTTCCTTCCGATCGTCATTATCCATGTTCCTTGGAAAGACCAACCGTCCAAAGTCCACATTCTTTTTTACCGAAACTTCATCCCAGGCAGTACATTCCTGCAAGGATCGGAGTTGATGCACCGTATCCAGCAGCAGATTTCGTACTTTTGCAAGCTCTGTATTCTGGCAAAGGTCTGCGCACCGTTCCATAGCCTGGATATACATCTGCAGCCAATTTTTCATCTGTCCCATCAGGAATTCTCCGTATAGGCTTTCTGCTGCATCGGTAATATTCATGGTATCGGTTTGGGAAAGGCAGCGCTCCAACCAGTCTTTGGGGTCTAAATGGCAGCGGGCGCTGTCATATACCTGCATAACCAATTCCGGTATTTGCCGATCATCTCTGCCCACCCCTTGCGTGTCAACAAAACTGCAAAAGTCGGGGTTCTCAGCTGCGCTTGCATAGGCATCCAGCAGAACCTTTTCCATTACCGTTTCCCGGAGGCGCTGACATTGCTGCTCATCCGCCACCCGGAAATCGGCGCTTAAATCCAGCCGGTAGGCATACTCCCGGAGAATATCGCCGCAAAACGCATGAACTGTGGATATCTTCGCCAAATACAGCCGCTGCTGCTGGCGCTGCAGATGCCGGTTGGCCGGATCCATAGCCACCTGTTCTGCCAATTTGGCAGCGATCTTTCCCCGTAGCTCCGCAGCCGCCGCTTTGGTATAGGTGATCATCAAAAAATCGTCAATATTTGCAGGATGTACCGGATCCATAAGATAGCGCATCAGCCGGTCCACCAAAACCTTGGTTTTACCGGATCCGGCGGCAGCGGAGACCAGCAGCCTTCCGCCACGGTTTTCAACAGCCATTTGCTGCTGCGGTGTTAGTTTTTCAGCCACGGTCATCCTCCTCTCCCAAGGCCTGCCAGAATTCCTCAGCAGACATTGCCTTATAGTTTCGCCGTCCCGCCACTGTCTCCTTACGGCAAATCTGACCGTAGGGGCAGAAACTGCAAGCGTCATGGCTGGTTCCTCTGGTATAGGGATTGGGACTGACATCGCCGGATGCGATCTGATCCACCATACCGCTTAAAAGATCCATCACATATTTTTTCAGAATACGCAGTTGCATTCTGTCGGCCACATCGCCGGTAATACTGCCATCCTTTTTCCGGGTGCAGCACAAGGTATCCAGCTTCTCCGACGGGTCCATAGCATCCAGAGAATCCTCGTTTTCCAGCAGCAGACCGCTGCGTTTCCACATTTTTTTTCGCTGACCTTCCGCTTCTTCCGGGGTCATGGAACCATCCACGCTTACATATGGCGCTCTGGCCGGGAAGTACTGTACGCCGGCGCTGATGCGTCCTGGGCCGATCAATTCTTCGCCGGCATCTTCCAGGGCAAACAGATAAAGAAGCATCTGTAGGCCCACGCCGTTGTATACATCGCAGTAATCAAAATCCTTTTTGCCGGTTTTGTAATCCACCACGCGAACAAATCTGCTGTTTTCATTTTTCCACACATCCACCCGGTCCACAAAGCCCCGCAGCCGCGCTTGCAGGGTTTCGGAGGGAATCTCGATGGCAGGCATTTGACCATCACGGTCAAACTGTAATTCAAAATAACTTGGCACATACTCCGCCTGGCTCAATTCTCGCCACAATTCTCTGACCACCATCCGCAATTCCTCAGTATTCCGCCGGAACAAATACTCCATCCGCTGAGATTCCAACTGTGAAAAATGCGCCTGAGCATATTTGGCAGAATGCTGTTCCGCAATGGCAAGGGTGGTTTCCAGGTCAACCTGACGGAAGCCTCCGCGGCTCATCACTTCCTTTGCGGTTTCCTCCAGCACAGCATGTACATAAGTGCCAAATTCCGCCGGATCCACAGTGGCTTCTTTTCGTTCCTGCGCCCGCAGACCGTATTTCAAGAAATAGGACAGCCGACATTCTGCCTGTCGGTCTACCTGAGATGCGGAAAGAATCAATTTGTTGCCGTATATACCCCGGATATGCTCCGGTGTTACGGTACCCAGGCTATAGCCGCTTCTGTAAAGGCTATCCAAATAATTATTTTCCAAACCAAGGGTTTGGGCGCCGCTTTGATCCTGATAGTGCGCCAGCATAGCAGCTGCAGCATAGGGATCCGAACAAGCGTTTTGCGGATCAAACGCCCACTCTTTTCCTGCCATAGCAGCCAAACGATGATAAATAAAGGAGGGCTGATCGGCGCTGCAATACAGCGAGATATGGTTTTCCGCGCCGCAAAAAACACCGTAGATCTCTGCATACTCCGCCTGCAGACCGTCCATGGCGCCGCCGGTAAGAGGCACGCCTAAGCTGCGAAGCATGACCCGCTCCAGATCCGTCAGCAAACCGCCGGAACCGGCGTAACCGGGCAGATTTCCTTCTTCCGCGCCCAGCACAATGAGCATCTTTTGCTGCTGACAGCGCATGGTGCTTACCGTTCCGGCCATCACCGAATCCAGCACCGGCGGGATCGTTCCCACATCGTACTGACTCAAAAGCAGCCGTAAAAGCCGCTGGAAGGTATCCGGCTGCCAGCTGACGGCGCCCAATACATCATACATCTGCTCCAATGCGCCCAAAAGGATTTCCCAAAGTTGGTTCAAAATCTGGGCGCTGCGATTATCCCCCGCCAGGTCCATGCTCTGAGCCAGAGCATCCAGCCGGGACGCAAAATCCAGGTCCTCCAGGAAACCGTAGATTGCCACCACCATATCCCCCAAACGGGTAGCCTGCTCAATACCGGTGCGCAGGCGTTCCAGCGGTTGTATGACCCTGCAGCGAATATCATTCAGTTCCTGCAATCGCTGGATGGAATCCTGATCGATCATGGCCGACAGCCCCATGGGATGATTTTCCCAGGGTTTCAGCCATTTGGAACCGGAGATGGCCCAAATCATTGCGTAGTTTTCCAGCCTGTCAGCTTCCTCCGGCTCCAGCGGCGACAGTACACTGCGGGAGTACCGCAACACATCCTGCCGTTCAAAGCCGCTCAGCGCCGCATCCAGCGCCCACAGCACCGTACTGATGACACTCGATTGCAGGATATCCTCCGTACCGGATAAATACAGAGGAATACCATATTTGCCGAATATCAGCCGCAGCACCGGACCATAGACAGTCACATTGGGACAAACCAAAGCAAAATCCCGATAGCGAAGTCCATCGCGTACCCGCTGGGAGATCTCTTCCGCCGCCGCCTGACATTCCTGATATATGCTGCCGGTCCGGCAGACCCGCAGCAAATCCGGATCTTCCAAAACAGCAGGATTTCCCCGGAAAAGCTGGCGCCGAACCAAACGCAATCCGTCATCCCGTTCCTCTATCTGCTGAATTTGCAGCTTTACGCCGTGTTTTTTTGCCAAGCTGATCAATTCCCGTGCAGTGCGTCCAGCCGTCTCAAATGCCGGATCCACGGAATCCGGACAATCACAGTTGAGACTCACCGTTACCTGCTCACTATGTAGGATCATATGCTCCAAAATCGCCAGGTGCTGACGGGTGAAGTCCGGAAACCCATCAATATAGAAAACATGGTTTTCCGCAAAATCCATTTCCTCCAGTTGCTCCAGGACCCAGGTCATCTGACTTCTGGGATCCCGCTTGCCTTGCTGGCAAATGGAATCGTAGCTTTCCAAAATCAAAGACAGTTCTTCCAGTTTTTGGGCCAGACTGCCCTCCGTCTGCATGGACGCCGCTTTCAGATCCCCGGGTCCGATGCAGCAGCGCTTGAATTCGTCCACGGCATCCACCATATCCGTCAAGAACTCCGGCTTGGTTTCCAGCGCCGCATAGGCCTTTAAGCGGCTATGCAGCTGGCCAACTGCCGCCGCCATAGCCACCACCCGGCCACCGTTATCCAAGGTTTCTTCCGCGCCGTTGCCTACAAGATCGCATATCCGCCGCCCCAGCCGGGTGAAGCTGAGTACCTGGGCAAAGCGGCTGGAGGTATCCCCTGCCATAGCCGCCAAACGACGCTCCGTATCGTGGCTGATCAGCTCCGGCACCATCAGGATGCGCCCGGGTTTTTCATCCTGCACATCCTTGGCAAGTCTGGTGAGTATTTCCTTACGGTTGGCAGTCCAATCCCTGCCCAGCAGCAAAGTCAGCATCTTGCCACCGCCTTTCTCTCTTTTTCTACATCATATCACATCTATCCGGCAAAATACAGAGGAAGATTCATTCCCCGAAGAAGAATTTTTCCACCTTATCCAGCAATTCCGCAAAATAAAACCGTATGCGGTATTTTTCTGTTTCCGCAAACGAAGCCGACCATACCTCTTCCCGGAAAAGATCCGCTACTATATCCTCGGAATCCAATTGCCGAAACATATCCTGAGCTGCCTCCCGGATCCTTGGCAGATGCGCATGGATGTAGCTGCCGGCCTGCTGCATATCGGATGCATCTGCCACCGCCTGCCGCAAAGAAGCAAGCAGACCATCCCATGGCCGCATTTGCCCCGGGTAGTTTTCTGCCTGCTGAACATCTGCTGCTGCACACCGGCCGGTCAGTTCGTCACGCAAAGCCTCTCTGTCTGCCAAAAAACCTCCCCAATAGAAACAGCCGACAATAACCGCCAAAAACAGCAGCCGTCTGATGATTTTTCCCATAAAAACACCGTCCATACTGATTTTCCTCAGTATGGACGGTTTTGAACGGAATTATACGGGTTTGGCAATATACACCAGGGGGTAATTTCCCCGCAGCATATTGCAGATCACAGCTGCGTTTTCAAAATTGGAACAAATGCCGAACACAGCCGAACCGGAGCCAGTCATTTGCATACCCACGGCACCGTAGCTGTTCATAATGGATTTGATATAGTTCAGTTCCAAATGCGCTTCGGTGACTATCGGATCGAACACATTGTAAACATTGGTCACGATCTGCTCCAGATCACCTGACAGGAACGCCCGTTCCATAGCCTGATGGTCCGGCCGCTTGCCGATCACTTTCTCATCCAGTTCCCGGTAAAGCTCCGGCGTGGATACGGAGAAATCCGGCTTGCACACCACAAAAATGCAATCGGGCATATCCGGCATTCGACGGATGCGGTCACCGCGGCCTTCTACGGTGGCAGTTCCGCAAAGCACGCAAAAAGGAACATCGCTGCCAACCCGCGCGCCCAATTCCGCCAACGCAGGCAGAGAAAGGGGCATTTCGTAATGACGGTTCAATGCCCGCAGCACAGCCGCTGCATCAGCGCTGCCGCCGCCGAGACCGGCTTCCACAGGAATACGCTTGGTGATACGGATCTGCAAACCGTCAGGGTCCTTGCCGGTGGCACCGAAGAACACTTCCGCAGCCTTCCAGGCTAGATTGGTGCTGTCGGTGGGAATTCCTTCCTTATCGCAAAGAAGACTCCAGGCTTTGCCGGTTCCCAGATCGATCTCAATATCATCCCGCAAAGAAATGGTCTGCATAACACTTTTTATGTCATGGTAACCATCGGCGCGCTTACCAAGCACATCCAAGGTAAGATTGATTTTCGCAAAAGCGCCTTCGTACAGGGTAATCATTTGATCTTTCTACCTTCCAAATAGTATCTCTTTTCACGGGCATGACCCATGGAGAAGGTCTTTCTGGGCAGCACGCCGCCGGAAATCACACCGCGGAACAGCTGATGCTTCTCCATGCTGGGCAGCAGGAAGCCAATGGCATTTTCCTTCTGGGCCAGTTCAGCCACTTCGTCGTCGCCATGGATGTAGTCGATCTCGCAGGGATTGTTCTTCATCCACTGATCCAGGAACTCCTGCAGAACTGCCACAGCCAGCTCACCCTTGGCCTTATCCAGGTAGAGAGTGCCACGCTCTGCGCCCATCACATATTCCACAGCAAAGCCGTCTTCAGCGCAGACAGCCTTCAGGTCGTCCAGCAGCTTCTTGCCGTTGACATCAAAGAGGATGCGGTGAATAGGCTCGAAAACCTGGGAATCATCATGGATGTTTTCCAGTTCAACCAAAGCAAAGCGGGCGGGATGGTTGCTCAGATCCACACCGGGATTGGCGGCCTTCAGCGCCTCGTAGCAGCTCTTGGTAGTAGCCAGAGAATGGTTGCCGTCGCCCACAGCCAGGGTCACGGGCGCGCCCTTCAGATCGGCGTACTTGGCGGGAACGGAAGCGATATACTCCGCCAGACGGGCATCGAAATCCTGGGCCACCTGACCCTGGACCAGCCAACCGGTAATGTGGCCGCCGCCCTCCATCAGATCGAAGTCATAAAGCAGAGGAAGCTGGGCCTTCAGCGCAGCAATGGGCTCCAGCAGCTGCTTCTTGTCATCATCGCACAGCATCAGCACATGGGGGAACTCGATGCCGGCATCCTTACGAACCCGCTGACGGGGCGGAATACGCTCCAGAACGGTCTTCTCGGTGGCGCGGACGGCGGAAACGGAACCGGGATTATAATCATACTCCTCCAGGTCCACAGCGCCGATCAGGCCAGGACGGACGGTGCCGTTAAGCAGCGTGCGCTCAACATACACATAAGAGCCGGCGTATGTAGCGAACACATCACCAGCCAGATAAGCGTCCATGGTGGCATTGATCTTCTTGACGCAGGCAGCCTCATCGGCGCTGCCCAGGTGGGCCTCAGGCAGGATCATGTGCAGCGTGGAGGCTTCCTGGCCAACGGTATCGGCAACGCGCTGCCAATATGCCGTATCGGAAGTAAACTGATCGCAGGCAATTACAGCCCAGCGATGCATATCTGCGGACTTAGGGAGCAAAATATCGGTGGAACCAAAAATTTTCATTTGGGCACATCCTTTCGGTTTTTATTTAACTATAGTATTATACTGAATGAGGAAACAATAGTCAATCATAAAGTATAATTTTTTGCCGAACGGAAACACTAATTTCAGTAAAAATTCACAAGGAGGTGAATATAATGGATATTTTGGCATTGATCTTATCCGTGGTAGGCTGCGTAAACTGGGGTCTTGTGGGTATTCTGAAATTCGATCTGGTGGCATGGCTGTTCGGTGCCGGCAGCGTCCTCAGCCGTATTATTTATACGGTGATCGCGCTGGCAGGTCTGTGGTGCATTACTTTCTTCTTCCGTAAGAGCAGGCTGGGGCAGGAAGCCGAATAATAACAAAGACGGCGGCAAAATGCCGCCGTCTTTCAATTGATTCACAGATCAGTCCTTCACGCGGACGATGCACTCCTGCACCTCGCCCATATATTCCACATAGACGATCTTATACTTGGTCTTATAGGACCAGTTGTTTTTCAGACCCTTCACAACGCCGGTCTCGCTGACGCTGATGAAGCCCTCTTCCGCGGTGCTGAACTTCAGCTCGGAAGGATCGATACGCTCACCATTGCTGTCGTATGCCTTCAGGGTGAAAGAACCGCCAACCTTGATGGTGGTATCATAGGTAGACAGGGTGAAGCCGCCCTGGCTGGCCTTATTGCAGCGAACGATGCAAGTCGCGCGCTGATCCTGGTACACAGCGGTAATGGTGGCCTGGCCGTTGCCCACGGCGGTGACGATACCGTTGACTACCGTAGCCACTTCTTCATTGCTGGAAGTCCAGGTGATGGCAGCGGGATCCAACTCACCGTCATACAGGTTATGGGTGGTGCCGTGGCCTTCCAAAGTGAAGTCGCTTCTGTTCAGTTCCAGCTTCACATAGGGAATCGTGGGCTTGCTGCTGGAGCTGGGCTTGGGATTGGTAGGACCGGTAACGGGAGGAACGCTGGGATAAGAGGGTTCTACGCCAACATTACAGGTAATTTCACAAGTGGTGCTGAATTCGCCGCAGGTTACAGTAATGATGACATTGCCATCGGCCACAGCGGTAATCTTACCGTTGGTATCAACAGAAGCGATATACGGATCGCTGGAAGTAAACACAATAGGCTCCGTGGTATTTTCAGGCTCGGGCGTGGCGTTCAGCAGCAACATCTGACCGACCTGGGTAAACCGATAACTGGGCATGGACACTCGGATACCGGTGCAAAGCACGGGGTCTGTGGGTTTGACTGTGGAGGATGTGGAAGGCTGGGTCTGGGATGTGGTAGTAGACGGGCCCTCACTGGGATCACTCATACTGATCAGCTTAATAACCAAAAACGCGCAAACAACCAAAATAGCCACCACAAGCACGATCGCCACGATCAGCAGCGCCACATTGGAAGAAAGCGTATCCTTCTTCTGGGGCTTGGGATCCCGGCGGCGAGGGGCGATCAGGGGCGCATCATCCCGCTCTGCCTCAGCAGGCTGCTGGGGCGCAGGCGCGGGCCGTTCCTTCACCGGTCTGGCAGGCGCAGAAGTACGGGGCAGCTCTGTATTACCGCTGTTGCGTTTTTTTACATTGGCATGAGAAAACCTGCCGCCTTTTACATAGGAATATCCTTCAGCGCCAGTAGCGCCGTCAAACGAAGCGGCAGAAACATCGGATTTCACATTTCCACAGATGGGGCACTGGGTAGTGGTATCCGGGTAAGAAGTACCGCATACCTCACAAACGATCTTGCTCATGGATTGACCTCCGTTCCGGTGCCGATGCACCTTTTTTTGTATTATAACATTTGCCACAGGATAAAACAACTATAATTTCAATTTTTATGTAAATTATTTTTGAATACATAACATACCGGATCTTTCAATTCAAAAATCCTGATTCCCCGGACATTTCCTGCGAAAATAAGGAATTTTTATGAAGCAGACGACAAAATATGGCAGAAATCAGTTGCATTTTATCCCCTTTTATTTTATGATAGATTACAAGATTTTCAAAAGGAGGCGATCCGGTTGTCAGAGCCAAAAGCTTATCTGCCTATGCTCAACGGTCTGATGCTGGGCGAGGCCATCAGCAGCCACGACGGTGTGAACTGCTACCCTGCCATCCGCCACACCAATCAGGATAAGTACATACTGAAAGTCATCTCCGTACCCGCTTCCCAGGTGCAGCTGGATGCCATGTTGCTGACCGGCGCATTCCCCGGCCGGGAAGCGGCGATGGAATACTACCTGGATCTTTCTCAAGACGTTTTACGGGAAACCGATATCCTGCGGCAGTTAAGCCAGCAGGAGGGTTTTCTTCCATATTTGGATGCGCAGATCGTTGAGAAAGACTTTTTCAAGGGCTATGACGTATACTTACTAAGTCCTTTCCGCATCAGTCTTGAAGAAATTCTGGAAAAGCCCGCATTCACCCATAAGCAGGTCATGCGGCTGAGCCTGGATCTTTGCGCCGCATTGGCGGTATGCCGCCGGGCCGGGTATGTATATGTTGATCTGAAGCCCAGCAATATTTTTCATTCCGAAGAACAAGGCTATCGCATCGGCGATGTGGGTTTTGCCGCTATCAGCTCCCTGCCCTATTCTTCCTTGCCCAATTCCTTCCGCAGCGCTTATTCTGCCCCGGAAATGCTGGAGGAAATGGCCGTGATCAGCGATACAGCGGATGTTTATGCCCTGGGCATGGTGCTGTATCAGGTATATAATGGCGGGCAGTTGCCGGATCTTCACCCAGAAGAACCAATGCCTGCACCACTGTATGCAGATTACGAATTCTCCGAGATCCTTCTGAAAGCCTGCCACAAAGATCCCGCCATGCGCTGGAAGGATCCCATGGCTATGGCCCAGGCCATGATTGCCTACCTGCAAAAGAACCCGCCTGCCGAAGAAAGCATCTACCCTGCCGATCCGGAAGCCGCTGCGCAGGACGAAGCTTCTTTGGATGATTTTCTGCCGGAAGCGGATCCCGAGGAGCTGCGCCGGGAAATGGAAGAGCTGGATGTGCAATACCCGGAGGAAGCAGAGATCCCGGTGGAGAACGAAGCGGAAGAAAATACCGAAACCATACTGGCGCAGGTGGATGAACTGATCGCCCATCCCCTGCCGGAGCCGCCCGTGGCGCCCCAACCCATCGATGTTCCTATTCCGGAACGCATCAGCCTGGAGCCGGAAGAACCCGAACTGCCGGAGCAAGAGCCGGAACCTGAACCCGAACCGCAACCCATCCCCGAACCGAAGCCGGAATTGGAGCCGGAAGAACCGGAAGATACTGCCATAGCCGCGCCTGTGGAAAATATTCCCGTTTCCCCGCGGGAGGAAAAAGTCCGCCGACCCGTTCCCTGGAACGCGTTGGTGGCGATTCTTGTGGTGCTGGCGCTGGTCAGCGTCGCTCTGGGCGGTTACTACTTTTATCAGAACTACTATTTACAGACCGTTGATGCTTTGATTTTGGAGCAAAACGGTAATGTTGTATCCGTCAAAGTGATGGGTAATGTGGACAATACATTGCTGAGTGTGGTGTGCTCCGACAGTTACGGCAACTATCAGCGGCAAACGGTGGTTGCCGGCGTGGCGCTGTTCCAGGATCTTACACCCCAGACCCATTATGTCATACGGTTGGAAATCAGTGGATGGCACAAGCTGACCGGAACGATCTCCGATACCTTCACCACCGCTTCGGATACCCGCATCACCCAGTTTACCGCCGCCATGGGCAGCGCCGACGGCTCCGTTTTGCTGCAATTCAGCACCGCAGGCACTCCCAACGAAAACTGGATCATTTCCTATTATAACGATCAGCACCCACAAAATGTAATGCAACTGCCTGTCCAGGGAAATTCCATGGAAATCAGCGGTTTGCGTATCGGCGCGCATTACACCTTTACCCTTTCCCGGGCCGACGGACAAGCCATCAGCGGACAGACACAGGCGCAGTTTACTGCCAGCAGGCTTCTGCTGCCGGAAAATCTCACGCTGACAGGCTTTACAGCCGACAGTATTACAGTACAATGGCAGCTGCCGGAATCGGCCGGCCAGACGGTTTGGCATGTGCATTGCTATGATGAGGCCGGTTACAGCCAGCGCCTTACCACCACCGATCTTACTGCCACTTTCACCGGTATTTCCCCGGAAAATAATTACACCGTAGCGGTTCAAGCCGATCAAATGCCCCAGAACTGCACCCTTGCAATTCCAGCAGACCGTGTCAGTGTGGAGGAATTCCATTTTTCAGAACCTGTCAGCGGTTTTATTACCTTGACCTGGGATTCTGTGGGCGTTACGCCTTCGGACGGTTGGGTGATCCGTTGTACCATCGACGGTTTGGATCTGCCCATGCAGTACAGCGGTGAAAACAATGTTTTACTGCCCCATATTCCCGGCGGCAGATACACTGTGGTTGTCAATGCTGTCGGCCCAGCCCTGCAATTTGGCAAGAATGATACCTACCTCTGTCCCGAAGCAAAACGATTTGACCGTTTTGGTATTACCGACGGCGATTTGGACGGAAGCCTCTGCCTGCGGCCCGTCGAAGACGGCTGGACGGGTCAGGATGTGCCCCAGGAAAATTATACGGATCTGTTCTCCACGGAGCAGACCATGGGACTGATCCTACAATCCCAGGAACCGGTGATACCGGAGGAACTGACCGTAGCGCTTCAATTTATTTACCGGGATTCCGAAGGCAATTTGATCCACGAATCCCAGGAGAGCATCCCCTGGCATCTGCTTTGGAACGAAGACATGGCAGCCATCGATCTTCCCTGGACGCCGGACACAGCCGGTTCGTATACCGTAGAGCTGTACATCGACGGTGAATATGTGGATTGCTGGTCTTTTTCCGTATACAGAACAGAATAATCTTTTGGTTTTTACTTGCGAAACAGGGCACCGTATGCTACAATAGACGAAATACGGCACCCGAGGGCAATTTATGCGACTTTTCCCGCGCTGCACGAACTTGCTTTCGTGCAGCGCGCTTTATTCAGGAGGATGCTATGATCGCAGTATTAAAACAAGGCGCAACCGGCGAACAGATCCGCTTTTTGACCCATTGGCTGGAAGGTATGGGATTGCAGGTCCATGCCTATCCCTGCAACGATGTGATCATTTTGGGACTGATCGGCGATACCCAGCATATGGATATCCAACTGCTGCAGTCCATGGAAATTGTGGAAAAAGTGCAGCCGGTTTCCGAACCCTTTAAGCAAGCCAGCCGGAAATTCCATCCCGATGATACGGTAGTTACCGTTGGCAGTGCCAAATTCGGCGGCGGTCACTTTTCCGTGATCGCAGGACCATGCAGTGTGGAATCCGAAAGCCAGATCATCCAGGTGGCGCAATCCGTAAAGGATGCCGGCGCCCAGATCCTTCGCGGCGGCGCTTTCAAACCCCGTACTTCTCCCTATGCTTTCCAGGGTATGGGTGTGGATGGGCTGGCGCTTTTGCGTGTTGCCCGGGAAGCTACCGGTCTTCCCATATGCACCGAGTTGATGAACATCCACCAGTTGGAACTGTTCCAGGATATGGACATGCTGCAGATCGGTGCCAGAAATATGCAAAATTTCGAATTGTTAAGAGAAGTCGGCCGCACCCATAAGCCGGTGCTGCTGAAAAGAGGCTTGTCCTCCACCCTGCAGGAGCTGCTGATGAGCGCGGAATACATCATGCAGGAAGGCAATACGAATATTATTCTGTGCGAGCGGGGTATTCGTACCTTTGAAACAGCTACCCGCAACACCCTGGATCTGTCCGCCGTACCGGCGCTGCAGGAAATGTCCCATCTGCCTGTGGTGGTGGATCCCAGTCACGGTACCGGAAAAGCCAACTTGGTGCCTGCTATGGCATTGGCCGCCACCGCTGCAGGCGCCGACGGCCTTATGATCGAAGTACACAACGATCCTGCCAACGCGCTTTGCGACGGTGCGCAATCTCTCACAACCAAACAATTTGCCGATCTGAGCAAGCGCATTGCAAAGATGCGGGAGGGGATGAAACAATGACGGAAATCAAAATTCATGCCTCCCGGGACTACACAGTGTCCATAGGCAGCGGTATATTATCGCGTATCGCCGATTGGATCCCATCCGGCGCCGGTGTCTGCATCGTCAGCGACAGCAATGTGGGGCCGATTTACGGAATTATCCTGCAAAAGTTTTTCCATGCAAACAAGATCCAAAACTGTTATTATACAATTCCCGCCGGCGAAGCCAGTAAAAACGCCGAATCCTATCTGGCGCTTTTGGATTATTTATCCGTCAATCAGTTCACACGTTCCGACTGTATCATCGCCCTGGGCGGCGGCGTAGTGGGCGATCTTGCCGGCTTTGCCGCTGCCACCTATTTGCGAGGCATTCCCTACATTCAAGTCCCCACTACCCTGCTGGCCATGGTAGATTCCTCCGTGGGAGGCAAAACCGGTATTGATCTGCCTGCGGGGAAGAATCTGGTCGGCGCATTTTATCAGCCTGCCGCTGTGATCTGTGATACGGATCTAATGAACACTCTGCCGGAAGAAATCTTCAGAGACGGCTGCGCGGAGGTGATCAAATACGCCGTATTATATGACCCCGCGCTTTTTGCTCATTTGGAAGAAAGAGGCATGGATTTTGACCGGGAACGGGTCATTACCCAATGTATTGAATGGAAACGCAAATCAGTGGAACAGGATGAATTGGACCGGGGCAGCCGCATGCTGTTGAACCTGGGCCACACCATCGGTCATGCCATTGAATCCGTCAGCAATTATTGCATATCCCATGGCCAGGCCGTTGCCATAGGCATCGCCACCGTCAGCCGCGCGGCCGGATGCACCGATACGGACCGTATTCTTTCTTTGCTGCACCGCTTTGGCCTGCCCACCAGCTGCCAGTATTCCGCTGAGGCATTGGCCCAGGCAGCAAAATCCGACAAAAAACGCAGCGGCGATCAAGTCCATCTGATCATCCCCCGCGCCATTGGCGATTGCGCCGTTATGCCTATCGATATTGAAGAATTGGAAGTCTTTATAAAGAAAGGTCTATGATATGGACATTACCTTACAGCCCGGAAAATTATCGGGCAGCGTCGCCGTTCCCCCTTCCAAGTCCATAGTCCACAGGATGCTGATCTGCGCAGCCTTTTCCCACCAACCCTCAACTATATTTTGCACCGATCCAGGCCAGGATATAGAAGCAACTGCAGACTGTCTTCAGGCCTTGGGCGCAGAGATCCGGCGCAGTGCGGACGCTTTTCAGGTTATTCCTGTAAAAAAGCTCCCTGACGAAGCGCGTCTAAATTGCCGCGAGAGCGGCTCTACCCTACGGTTTCTGCTGCCGATCGTTGGCGCGTTGGGCGTTGAAACCGCCTTCGAGATGGAAGGAAGATTGCCGCAACGTCCCCTTTTCCCTCTTTGGGAGGAAATGGAGCGAATGGGCTGCCGTCTGTATTGGGAATCAGATTTCCTTCTGCGCTGCTGCGGAAAACTTCGCCCCGGCGCATACCGCATGGACGGCAGCATTTCCAGTCAATTCATTTCCGGGCTTATGATGGCATTGCCGCTGATCCACGGACAGACCGACTTGAAGATCACGGGAACGGTGGAATCCAAGCCCTATATCCGAATGACGCAGCATGTGCTGGATCAGTTTTCCGGAACACATCCGGCGCAGCTTACCCCAGAAAGTGATTGGAGCAGCGCCGCCTTTTGGATGGCCGCAAATGCCTTGGGCAGTAATGTGGAGATTACGGGATTAAACAATGCATCCCTGCAAGGCGATCGTGCTGTTACCGACTGTCTTCCGAAACTGAGGGAAAATACAGCCATTTCCGCCAAGGATATTCCGGATCTGATCCCTGTGTTATCTGTAGTGGCCGCTGCCGGCAACGGCGCTGTATTTTCGGATATCGGTCGGCTTCGCTACAAAGAATCGGATCGTGTATCAGCAATTGCAGCCATGTTGGAAAGCTTAGGCGGCAAAGCGGAAGCCACAGAAGATACCCTGACCATTTTCGGCACCGGACTTATAGGCGGCATTGTAGACAGCTATGCTGACCACCGCATCGCCATGTCTGCCGCCATTGCGGCAACGGTATGCAACGAACCGGTCACGGTTTTGGGAGCAGAATGCGTCAAAAAATCCTATCCCGGTTTTTGGGAAGCATATGCCAGCTTAGGAGGACATTATGAAAAGCAGTTACGGTGAAAACTTAAAACTGACCATTTACGGCGCTTCCCATGGGGACAAAATCGGCATGACCCTGGAAGGCATTCCGGCCGGATTGGTGATGGATCCCGAAAAGCTGCAGACATTCCTGAACAGAAGAGCCCCCGGACAAAACCAATGGTCCACCGCCCGGAAAGAAGCAGATATTCCCCATTTTCTTTCCGGCATTACGGACGGTTATACCAACGGCGAGACCATTGAAGCCGTGATCTACAACGAAAACATCAAAAGATCCGATTATAAGGACTTAAAATACATTCCCCGGCCAGGCCATGCGGATTTTACCGCCTGGATGAAATACGGCCTGGACTTTGATATGTCCGGCGGCGGGCCTTTCTCCGGCCGCATGACCGCTCCTCTGTGCATTGCAGGAGGGTTGTGCAAGCAATGGCTGGAATCAAAGGGGATCCGCATTGGGGCGCATATCCTCTACATCAGCACCGGAGAGCATTGTGATCATTACTTTGATGCGTTGAATCCGGAGATTGATCAAATTGATCAGACATTTCCGGTCTTAAATCCCGATGTCGGTCGGGAAATGCGGCACCTGATTTCCAGGTTACATGCCGATGGTGACAGTGCCGGCGGGTTGGTCGAATGCGCAATTACAGGCCTGCCTGTCGGTATTGGAAGTCACCTTTTCGGCGGAGTGGAAAGCCATCTTTCTCAAATCATGTATGCCATCCCTGCCGTTAAGGAAATACGATTTGGAAATGACGCCGTATCCATCGATATGCTGGGATACGAATACAATGATAACCTCTGTATTAAAAATGGCAAAATTACTTTTGATTCCAACAATGCAGGCGGGATTTTGGGTGGCATCACAACCGGTATGCCCGTAATCTTCCAGGTGGGTTTCAAGCCTACGCCGTCCATTGCAAGGCCGCAGAAGAGCGTAAATTTGAAGACCATGGAAGAAGTGACCATTGAAGTTAAGGGCCGGCACGATCCCTGCATCGTCCCCAGAGCGGTGCCGGTGGTGGAAGCTGCAGCCGCGATCGGCATATATGATTTGATCCTTGGAGGAATTTGAATGGACCTGAACGAACTGCGTTTGGAAATTGACAAAATCGACGATGCTTTGGTACAACTGTTCGTCCAGCGAATGGAAGTATCCGCCCGGATCGCCGACTACAAAAAAGCAAATGATCTGCCTATCTTTGTTCCCAGCCGGGAAGCGGAGAAGCTGCTGGATGTGGCCAAAAAAGCCGGCCCAGAAATGGCGCAATACACCAAAGTGCTGTATGATCTGCTATTTGAACTGAGCCGTGGCTACCAATCTCAGCGCAACGCCCCCAGGACGGCGTTATACGGTCAGATCCAGCAAGCCCTGGAGAAAACACCCAAGCTGCTGTCCAAAACCGCAGCGGTGGCCTACACCGGCGGCAGCGACAGCCGAATGCTCTGCGCAAAGGCTTTCGGCGCCGGGCCGGTAATGGAATTCAAGGACACCCAGGGCGTTATCGCCGCCGTCACCGCAGGTATGTGCATCTATGGCATTTTGCCCCTGGATACCGACCGCAAGAACACATACGATCAACTGGCTTCCGGAGGACTATTTATCGTTCGCCGTTTCCGGCTGAATGATAACCGGCAGTATATTTGTGTCAGCAAATCGTTGGAGATCTACCCCGGCTCTGATCGATGCAGCATCCGCATGGCCCTTGCCAATCGGCCGGGGGCGCTGTACAAGGTGCTGTCCCGGCTGTATACCCTGGGGATCAACGTTGCTGGTTTGGAATCCAGAAATATTCCCCAGGAAAATTTCCAGGGGATGTTCTATTTTGACTTGGAAACCTCCGTATATTCCGAAGAATTTGTTCTGCTGATCTGCGAATTAGGCGATCTTTGCCAGGAATTCTATTATTTGGGTAGCTACACCGAGGTGGTTTGACATGAAATGCGGTTTACTTGGCCGTAAATTGGGGCACAGCTACTCCCCTGCCATTCATGCGTTACTGGGAGATTACGAATACGATCTATATGAAGTTGAGCCGGAAAACCTGGAAGATTTTCTGCGAAACGGTGATTTTGACGGGCTGAATGTAACCATTCCCTACAAGCAGACCGTGATCCCACATCTGGATGAATTAACCTCCGTCGCAAAGGAACTGGGGGCTGTAAATACCATCCTCCGAAAGAATGGAAAGCTGATCGGTACCAATACCGACTATTTTGGCTTTCATTCCATGATCGCCAAAAGCGGGCTTTCTCCTGCAGGAAAAAAATGTCTGGTATTAGGCAGCGGCGGCGCATCCAAAGTTGTGCAAACGGTTCTTCAGGAATATGGCGCTGATGTCATTGTCATATCACGAACCGGTGAAAACAGCTACCATAACATCGCAATCCACAGCGATGCCGCCATTCTTGTAAATGCTACCCCTGTGGGTATGTATCCGAACACCGGCACTTCACCTGTAGATTTGGATCTATTTCCAAACCTGGAAGGGGTTTTAGACCTTATTTATAACCCCGCCAGAACCAAACTGCTGATGGACGCGGAAAATAGAAGCATTGTGGCTATGAATGGCCTGTGGATGCTGGCAGCGCAGGCAAAGTGCGCCGCTGAGTATTTTACCGGGATGCCAATTCCCGGCGATATCACCGGGCAGATACACGCCGATATCAAAAGAAGAAGCGAAAACATCATCCTCATCGGGATGCCCGGCTGTGGAAAGTCTACCGTTGGCAAGCTGCTTGCCGCAAAGACGGGCAAACTCTTCGTGGATGCAGATGCGGAAATCGAAAAAATGGCAAAAAAAACCATCCCCCGGATTTTTGCGGAGGACGGCGAACCCGTTTTTCGGAATTGGGAGACCCAGGTGATGGAAAAACTCGGCAAAGAATCCGGCCTTGTGATCGCCACCGGCGGCGGCTGCGTTACCATGGAACGCAACTATCCCCTGCTCCATCAAAACGGCAGGATCTTTTGGCTGCAACGGGATGTGGAAAATCTAGCCACAGACGGCAGGCCGCTTTCTCAAAACATAGATTTGAAGGAAATGTACGAAAGCCGGAAGGCTATGTATCAACGGTTTTCGGATCACGAGATCGACAACAACGGAGATGTTCATGCCGCCGTTACCGAAATCATCACCAAATGGAGATGCTGCATATGAAAATTCTTGTGCTCAATGGCCCTAACATCAATATGCTGGGTATCCGGGAGCCGGATATCTACGGCAAAGAGACATTTGCCGATCTGCTTTCTCTTTTGCATCAAACCGCACTGGAAGAAAATGTCGAAATCGAACAGTACCAGAGTAATCACGAGGGCTGCCTGGTAGACAAAATTCAGGCGGCCTATGGCATCTATGACGGCATCGTGATCAATCCCGCCGCCTACACCCATACTTCCATTGCCATTTTGGACGCGCTGAAGGCCGTGAACATTCCGGCTGTTGAGGTGCATATCTCCGATTTGAGCCAACGGGAGGCCTTCCGGCAGATTTCCTATGCAGGGATGGCCTGTGAGAAGACCATCGCAGGTCACGGGATCCAAGGTTATCGGGAAGCAATTCTATATCTAAAACATAATCGAGTAGGAGGGGCTTTTAGCCCCGACCTCTCACACCACCGTGCGTACGGTTCCGTACACGGCGGTTCAATCGCATAAGTGCAACGACTCGTACCGAGCAAGGATGCTGTAATATCCTGCCTGTGCGAGTCGTTCGTTTGTTATTGAGCGCTGTAACACCGGACTCCCTGCCACGTTCCAGTAGGCTTTCACATAACCCCACTTATGGGCATAGTATTTCGGTATGCCCAACTTCATGAGGTTGCGGATTCTCGCTTTTGGGACTTTCCACTGTTTCCAGATGTAAACACGAAGTCTCCTTCTCAGCCACTCATCCCATCTGTGCATCGTTGTCTTCATGCTCGCTATCCCGAAGTAGCCCAGCCATCCCCGGATGTAGACCTTTACATTCTCCATCACTTTCCGGACATTTCTGCCCTGACTGCGGGAAGTCAGTTCTTTCAGTTTGGCCTTGGCTTTCTTCAAGGACTTTGCGTGTACTCGAATGTAGACTCCATCCTTTCCCTTCCCTAGCGCAAAGCCCAGAAACTTAAAATTTCGGATGCTGTACACGCTGACTACTTTGCTCTTCTCCACATTCATCTTGAGCTTTAGTTTTCCCTCAAGATATCGCTGTGTACTCTCCAGTAGCCGCTGTGCCGCTCTCGGACTCTTCGCTAGTACCACAATGTCATCTGCGTACCGGATAACCGGCACTCCTCTGCTTGCCATCTCTTTGTCGTATTCGTTCAAGTAGATATTCGCAAGCAGTGGGGATAGCGGGCCGCCCTGGGGGCTTCCCTCTGTGGTCTTGACAAGCAATCCGTTCTCCATGACTCCCGCTTTCAGATACCTCTTAATGAGTTCTATCACTCGTTTGTCATGGATGTTCTTCCTAAGCAGATTCATCAGTAGTTCATGATTCAGTGTGTCAAAGTATTTAGACAGGTCCACCAGTACCGCACTGGTATACCCCTGTTCCGCATACCACTTTACTTTCTGAATCGCCTGCTGTGCGCTTCTGTTTGGACGATAGCCATAGCTATCGTCCGAGAACAGCGGTTCGTAGATTGGAACCAGTTGCTGTGCGATTGCCTGTTGGATAATGCGGTCTATGACTGTTGGGATTCCCAACTTTCTTACACCACCATCCGGCTTTGGGATCTCTTTCCGGCGCACCGGCTGGGGTTTATACTTCCCCTGTCGGATACTTTCCAGAAGTTCTTCCCGGTGTTCTCTCAACCAGGGTAACGCATCTTCAATGGTCATTCCATCAATTCCGGGCGCTCCCTTGTTGGCTCTCACCCGCTTGTAGGCTCTGTTCAGATTGTCTCTGCTCAGTATCCTCTCAAGCAGGTCTGCACCGTCCTGTTCTCCGACTTCCTGACCGCCAACACTCTGCGCTCCCGCA
This sequence comes from Oscillospiraceae bacterium, assembly GCA_015068155.1. Taxonomy (GTDB): domain Bacteria; phylum Bacillota; class Clostridia; order Oscillospirales; family Oscillospiraceae; genus Faecousia. The sequence continues at coordinate 72,744 of SVLC01000002.1, forward strand.
TATTCTTCGTGTTCCGCACTATCCTTCTGAGGGCAGCTCCGGTCTTCCGGATATTCTGCTTTCATCATGTTGACCTCCTTCGTTCGTTTAATAAGGACTAACGATTGTTCGGCCCTTCCCGAGTTTTTTTCCCCCGGTACTATGGCCTCTGCTGACTTCTCACAGTTCGTTGTTACTACGCATTTTTTTTTCGAATACGTCTACTGAATGCGCCTGTGAGACCTCCCCGGGTACTCACACATTCTTTCCCCTCTTTACCTGCCATATTTACCGCAAACGATTCCGTACAGTTATTGGACTTTGACTTACTGTGGAGTCTTATCCTCGTCTGGGGCCTTATATATGGTTTCTGTTCGTCAGGCCAGAGTTTTGCCGCCGTCTTTCTTCAGATTCCACCTCACGATGGACACCCTTGACTTAGGCTATATCCTTCCCACTGCCGGGCGGATTTGGGACTTTCACCCTTTAGAATGTGCGCTCACCGGGCGCACACAGATAAACAGACCGCCGGAAAATCCGGCGGTCTGTTATTTGTAATTTAGGCTTCCTGCTTTTTATCCTTTTTCAGAACCAACAGAACAACCACAACGGCCAACGCGCCTACAGCGCCCACAGCCAGCAGCTTGGGCAGCAGATCGTCACCGGTCTGCGGAGGCTTGGGATCATCGGGATCCACGGGAAGTTCTTCAACCTTAAACTGCCATTGCAGCTGGCCGATGGCATCCTGGAACTGGTTACCCATGGTGATGGGCACGTTCAGGGTCACATCCAGGTCGATCTCGGCGCCGGAATAGAAGGTGCCCAGGTAGACCCAATCGGTCAGTTGCGCGGTCTGATCCGCGGGCGCAGCAAAGAGAATGGAATCGCCATCCTGCTTCACCGTCAGGCTCATCTGGCTGAGGAATTCCTCGGAGCCTTCCACCGCGCCCAGGGATCGGATGTACAGACGGATCTTCACATCGTGGGAGATGTCGTTGATGATGGTCACCTTTTGGGTGAGGTTATCACCGGGCATGACATTGTGAAAATCCGGGAACAGGTCCGTGGGAGAATGGTCGCTGCCGGGAGCGAAGATGAACTTCTGGGAGGTGCCCTCGTAGGTCACAGTGCCGGCAGCCAGGCCGTTAACGCCCATGGCGCAGAGCATAGCAAGGAGGACGAAAAAAGTGATGAGTTTTTTCATAACTTAACCTCCTTGGTTCGAACCCTGGGTCTTTGCCTTTGCCCAGGCTTCCTGTGCAGAGGTTGCGCCCATGCCATCTGCCTGGATGGCGGATGCAACGATCTCGATGGAGAGATAGTACTGGGTATTATCGGTGCCCTTGGGTCCAGTTGTAATGGGAGATGCAGAACTGATCAGAATTCCAGTCGTTGCATCGGGCGCGACTTTCTGCGTGTAATAGTAGTATCCGTCTGCGCCCTCTACCCAGCCGGTGTCGCTTGGATAGGTAATGGAATAATCAGTACGTTCAACAGGCTTTTCGGCCCAAACATGCTCTATACCATTCGAATCGGTGTACTTCCAGGTGATCACCACGGCAACACGGATATAGGCATCCGTGTCGCCGGTGTTCTGGATCTTCACGTTAGACTTGACATTCTTCTCGAAAGTTTCCACCACGGCGCAGGAGACCTTAGAGGGTTTGAAAGTATTCTCCACGGGGTCAGTATTGGTGAAGATATACGCGAGGGTGGTGCCCACGGCGACGGTAAGAAGGAGCGCCAATGCCACGAGCACTATGGACTTTTTAGAAATGAACTTTCTCATGACAGGCTCCTTTCTTAATTCTGATTAAAAATGTTGTCGCACCAGGCGTCGCCGTCGAGCCACTGGTCCTGTCCACGGGAATTGGTGAAGGTAATCTTGCCATCCAAGCCGAGCTTAATAATCACACCGCGTGTCTCTTGCTCCTCAATCTCACAATTGGTCACATCTACGCCGTTATACTGATAACGCCAGGACCAGTCGGTTCTTTCCACGATTCTGTAGGTCTTGCCCACGGTCAGGCCATCGACAATTACCTTCCAATTGGTACCCGCATGAACGGTAACCGTGGTCACCAGGGTGTCGCCATCATAGATGTCGAAGATGAAGGTCTGATTGGGGTCGATGTCCTTATACGCATCAGCGCCATCCTTCACGATGGTCAGGCTGGTGAGGTCATAGTCGAACTTGGCGTAGTAAGTCGCAGACTCATACAGGCCATCGCTATTCTTCTGCGGAATAATGGTAGTACCATTCAGCCAACCATCGCCCGTCACAGGCCGCGTGCACTGCTCATCATAGAACCAGCCAATGAACTTATAGCCCGGGTTGATGGTAACAACAGAACCGCTCACTGTACCCGTCTTGGCCGGAACCTGCACTTCCTGCTGCGGTGTTACATAACCCGCGCCGGCAGGGCCAATCGCTTGATAATAAATATCAACCTTTTTCTCCACATAGTAGAAAATCTTGATATTCTTTGTGCCGCCATCCACATCGATCTGAATAGTAATGGTCTGAACATTACCGCTAACACAGCTGTATCCAGGAATGACCAACGCATTTTGTCCAATCTGTGCGCCGTAACGGTCTTCGCCAGTCACGGCATCTGCAAGTTCTTTTTCAGTCCCCTGCTCACGGAATTGGAATTCGTAATCATAAACTTCACGATCGTAGTAAATGATAATTTCCAAGCCGTTTTGGCTAACGGTTCCGGTTACATTGCTTCCGGATGGGGTTACAGCAGCACCTGCAGCAGTAGCACGAGCAAAGTCAAAGCCTTCAATATTCAAGATCGTTGCGGTATAAGACTGATTGATCACACCATTCAAATCCGTAAATTCCTGGTAGATGGTATAGCCATTACCAACGGCATTTTGGGTCATGTGGACTACACGGACAGGCGCATGCACTTCATCCTTGGTGTAGTAGAAGATAATCTCCGTCAGGCCATCAGCAGTTACAACCTTCGTCTTGGAATAGGCATCAGGCATATAACCTTTAATGTACTCAAAGTTTTCCGTAACGATAGCGCTTGTGGTGGAAACGACCTTTGCATCAAGCAAGGGCTTATTGGTGCCCTGCTCCAGATATTTTACCGTGTAGGTGACAGAAGGCTGACTCTCGTATATAAAGGTATACACGTTCTCGCCATCCGCTCTCATTTTAATCACGCAGCTACTCTGTGTAGTGGGATAATAACGAGTCCGGAAGCCTTCATTCAGTTCTTCACCGTACTTTGCTTCAAAGGTCTTGGATGTACCTGCCAAGGCCTGACCAGTGGTGCTAGGGGCAATCACAGTACCGTCTGCCAACTTGTAATATACGGTATAATCAACCAACACATTGGAGCTCCACTTTGCGTACAGTTCCAAATCCTGGGTGACGGGCATAGAGAAGTCGAAAGCTTTTTCTGTGGTGCCATCCATGTAGAACCAGCCGACAAAGGTATATACACCATTTTTAGGATCCTCGGGCTTTACGGCTGTATCACGATGATCCACCGTTTGTGTCTGGCCAATCTGTTGGGTCTTATCGTCCGTCAAATAAAGCTTAACCGTATGTTCCTTGGGTACCCAGCGGGCATAGAGCGTCAGGTCATGGGCGGGCATGGTGGCTTTTACAGTGTTACCATCTTCATCGGTAGATGTGAAATTAAATTTTGTATCACCGAAGAAGGGAGATTGATACCAGCCTTCAAAGACATACGCACCAGGTTCCAGTGTAGCGGGATAATCCGGAACAAAATACTGTCCGGAAATATCAGCCTGATAGACAAAGTCGCCACCCTTGCCGCTTACGATAGTGCCGTAGTTACTGAAAGTTAAGGTGTGCGTATCTCTTGTGTAATACAAATATGCGGAACCACTCTGTAAACTCTTACCCCAGTCTTCATTTTTAGTATACAACTGTGTAAAACCTGTAATTGGGAAATAGTCTTCATCATAGGTCAAACTAGTACTAGAACTTACAGTCAAAACAATTGTATCGTAAATATAATAAGTTCTGGTTACACCATTTTTTGTATGCTGTCTAGTTGTACCAGCCGGATATTCTACACCGGGGATAACTTCAACGCAGTAATATACCGTTCGCTTCACGCTACCCAAGGTTGATTTGGTCATTGTGATATTACTACCAGGCATTTTTTCTAAGAAGGTGTAGTAATCGCCTGTTATGCTGGATTGGAAAACAAAACCATTGTTTCCAACAGTCTTTACAGGATCAGTATCCCATACTGCCTTAATATCAGCATCATACTTCGCTTCCACAACTAAGTAACATGTACTGCCAGAATGGTAATGCTCATATTTTCCGCACGAAAGTACATAGCAATTATCAGTATGCGTGTGTTCTGCTTGTGTGCATTTCCAGCAAGAACTGTCATGAATATGGTGGCCACAGTTATCCTTCAAAGTAACCTTTGTATTAGAGGTTGCATTATTTACGCGATAAAAATAATTACCGATTTTAATATAATATCTATCGTAGTTATCACTATACCATGAATCATAATGATACAAACCATTTTCATTAAGTGTAGCTTCTTGCAAGTAATCATCAGTGGCAGAAGTTGTATTGGCAGCAATCGTTGCACCACCAGTGACCTGATAACAAGTTCTTGTGTGTGTGCCTTCCAATTGACCACAGTTAAAGCAATTAGCTTGATGGCTATGCTCCTCAATTTCACATACAAGGGTATTGCACGAATTCTCATGCTGATGAATTTCAACGTCACAACTGTTTGCCCAACTGCCCATGACAAAAGTCATTGTGTACACATTTCGTTTAAAATACACATTGACAACAGTAGAACCGTCACCCTTTACTACCACATTGGTATCTGCATGGCTGTAGGTAAAATGATTAGCATCTTTACCGGTAAAGTTCGTGTCCTTATATGTTGCGCCGTTTACGGTTTGACCGGCGGTGGCGCCAATATCCAAGCTGGAGCCAGCCTGGGTGTAGCCGTCATCGTCAGCATTTTCATACCAAAACACCACATCAAAGGTGGTATTGCCGGCAGTCCACTGGGCAACAAACTCCGTATTGTTTGCCGGCATAGCAGAATAGGGGAAATTTGCCACAGGATAAACGGTATCGTCTGCTGCTTTCCAACCATTAAAGGTATAGCCAGCCTTGGTGGGAGTTTTGATCAAGCCGGTCAAGGGTGTACCAACGGGTGCGTAAATAGGCTCCGCGCCATAACCACCATCCAAGTCAAAGTTCATCAGATAGTAGTAACGGTCATAGTAGATTGCAATCACCGTAGTACCATTGGCGGCAACTGTTGTGGTAGTGTCGTACTTGAGCGCGTAGAAACCGGCAGGTAAATCCTCGCCAGTAAGTTCCAAACCAGCACCAACTGCAGAACCGGTCAAAAGCTGCATCTCGACTTCATCGAACAGCATGTAATCATCGGTATTACTACTACCATTAACGGGTTGGAAACGATGTTCCACAGTCACCTTTACCTTAATAGGAACATAGGTAACAGTGACATACACATTGCCATTGACAACCTGATTCAGTTTGATTTCTTCTTCACCCGCTTTAGGTTTATAACCAACCACATCGGGGCTCTTGACCGTCTGGTTAATGGTCTGTCCTGCTGTAATCGTAGCAGTCCAGGGGGCATAAGCCTGTTTGCCGTTCTCAAACAAATACTGAATGATTACGGTATAGCTCTGAGGAACTTCACCCGCATCACCTTCGGCGGCGGGGGCGATATCGTAAGGAGCGGAGAAGATGGTGGAGGTGCCGCTATTGTCTGCATCCTCCAGATCGATCTCGGCCGCTTCCTCATCAAACATCTCAACCGTCACAGGGATCGGAGCGCTATAGGCCGTCTGGCTGCCGCACTTGGATTCGCAACGCAGGTTTACCTGGCCGTTTTCATCCAGCAAGGTGGCCACAATACCATAGCTCAGCTTCACGGTGGCTTCGTCTTCGCCCAGGATGTCGACCCACTTCCCTGCCTCATACTCAATCTGCCACTGGTAGGACACGTCTGCAGTCTGCTCGCTCAAAGAACTGACAGCGCTATATGCAGGCTTCTCATACTGCGGCAACGTAATAGCGTTAATTGCATTACCGTCCTTATCTGTGATGCTTACACGGCCGTCACCAAATTCCTCGGGCAACTCGCCAAGGGTCACATCTTCAGCCTTAACCAGGAAGTAAGGAGAGCCAATCAGTTCGTCGCTTTCCAGCCAATAGTACTCTTCATCGTTGTGGGTGAAAACATAGCCAGCAGTGAACGTTACAGGCAGATTGGCTGCCAGGTACTCCTTGGCGTTGAAGTTGTTGTCGTACAGGGTTACAGCGTCGCTGGTGAAGTAGCCAGTATCAGCAACCCATGCAAAACTCTCGGGCATATGCTCGAATACCAGAGTGGAATTACCGCTGTTGGTGTAGACAATGTCGCTGAGTTCATAACCCCATCTATCCGTAGGCGCTGCAGAAAACATTGTTCCATCGACATATAAGAATGCACCGCCGCATTCAACATCTACCGCAAAGGTATCAGTACCAAATTGATTATATGCATATAGAATAGAAACATCGCCATCCGTTGAAGCCCATTTCTCGCCATTAGCCTTTGTAATGTTAATATCTATTGCTCTATTCCAAGAAGTTTCGTAGGTTGTTTCTGTATATGCCAAAGAAGAAATGGGATAATTAGAATCTGTACGTTCCTCGATATCTATCTCTGCAGCAGAAAGTGAAGCAGGACCTGCGACAACAAACAGTACAGTCAAAGGATCAACATCTTCGCCCAGGTCATATTCTGCGGTAACAAGCTTGATCGTATCATTCTCGTTATACATAACAAGATACGGGTCATATCCCTCGGCCAGTTCGTCATCCGAGATATAATATACCCAAGGTAGTTCATTGAGAAGATCATATTGAAGTGTTTCTCCGTCACGAGCCCCAATCTTATACCAATGTTCTCCGGTTTGATCATTGTAGAAATAGTCCTTAATCATCACCACCAGCAAGTCATCAAATACCGGTTCATAATTGAAATAGTCAAAGCTACCGGTAGTATCCTTTTCTATATAGGATTCATTTGCTACTATAAAATCAGAACCACCAATATCAAAAATCGCCTGCTTGCCCACATTGGCTTCAAATTCATTCTTAGCCTCTTCCTGGTTGGCCTGTTCGTTGGTATTGCTCTGCGCATCACTCGCAAAAATAGTAAACACACTGCTGGGAATCAGTGACACAAACATCGCCAGCGCCAGCAGGAACGACACGACGCGTCTATTCATTTTCTTCATAAGTCATTCCTCCTTATTCAGCGCTGGGCCAGCCGGCGGCTTCAAACACCGTCTGTCCGTTATTTGCAACCTGCACGCCCTGAGCCTGGATGGTCAGGATGGCTTTACTCTGCTGGTACAGATTGCTCATGCTGGGGGAAAACTGCACTTCCGTGAACAAAGGCTGGGTGGTCTCGCCAGGCTGCAGAGCTACATTATAGTAATAATAGCCATCCAGCTCGGTCCAATGCTCGGTGTTCAAATCCAAGCCCACCAGATCCACATCCACGGCTCCTTCCTTGCCGGTAGCCAATTCAATGGCCTTCAGCACGGAAATGCGGATCCATGCGGCATTCTTGCCGGTATTCTCCACCGCGACAATCTTCGACACATGCAAGCCGGGGAGGATCTCGATGGGGCCCTCAGAGACCACCTGCTCTCCCCCATCGGTCTGCTGCCATTCCCGCAGAGCGATCTTGATATTGCCGGCCACGATCACATTCGTCGCCGTATCCTCGTAGGAGAAATATGCCAATGTGCCATAGGCCACGATGGAAAGGGCCATAATAATCAAGGCCATAGCTAAAATCTTTTTCTTCATATATCGTTTCCTTTCTTCCGGAAAGAGTCAAACAATCAAACTTCTCTGCGCTGCATGAGCAGGGCATATATCGATGTCCCAGTGCCGGGGCACCCATATATACCCTGCTCCCCGAAGGGAGCGGGTATAATTGGTAAATCAGTCGATGTCCACGGGGATGCTGTCAGCCTGGGTGTTGTAGGCAGCGTAAGCTTCCTCGACGGAATCGAAGGTGGCAGCCTGGATGCCGTAGGCGGTGACGATGATCTTCACTTCGTTCAGATCAAAGCCGATCTCCTTGCCGTTCATGGTGTAGACGCCCTTCTCGTTGTCGAAGTCGACCTTGGTGTCGCAGTAGACCTTGGTCATGCCGATGGTGGTCTCCTCACCGGGCTTCAGGGTGCCGTTGTACTTAACGACGTAAACGTTGTACAGGATGCCGTCGATGGTGATCTGCTCGATGACCTTGTTGTCGATGATCCAGCAATCTTCCTCGGCTGTAGCCTCGGTCTGACCATCGGCCCAGTACTTCTGGTTGTTCTGGTAGCCCAGCCAGTTACGGCCGGCGTGGTTAACATGGATGATGTTCATGCTGGCATCGCCGTTGGGGTCATCCAGAGCAGCGGGGATGGCGAAGGTGTACCAAACGTAGGACTCGATGGAATCCTGGGACAGGGAGATGGTGACGTCCTTCTGGATGTCAACGCCGGGGATCAGCTGAGCGGTTTCCTCGTCGAAAACTTCGTTCAGGGTGATATCGACCTTGCCGGAGAAGAACACGTTGGTCTTCTCATCGGTGTCGGAGAAGTAAGCCAGGGTTGCGCCTGCAACAGCGGTGATAGCCAGGATGACCACCAGCGCCAGAGCCAAAACTTTTTTCTTCATAGCTGTGTATCTCCTTTAATCAATAATGATAATTCTTATTCGCCGTATTCGGGCCAGTTAATAGTGTAGGTACCGGGAACGCCAAAGGCAGCGTTCAGAGCCTCGTAGGCATTGGTGAAGGAAGCAGCCTGCACGCCTTCAGCAACGACCTTGATGGACCAGTCGCCGTCCAGAGCTTTGTTCAGCTCAACCAGCTTTTCGCTGGTAACGCCGTGGTCCATGTAGACCTTGTAGATAGCGTTCTCAGCAGTGGTCTCGCCGCCGTTCAGAACGGTCTCGTAAGTAACAACATAAACGTTGTACCAAATGCCGTCGATCTCAGCGGTGTAGAAGTTCCAGTCACCCTCGTTGCCGGGGTAGTTGTTTTCGCCGGTCTTGTCCCAGCTCCACAGGCCGTCGGCAATGGAAGCCTTGCTCATGTTGAAGTGCAGGTAGTTAGCACTTGCGTCATTGGGGGTGTCCAGGATCTGAGGAATAGCGATGTGCACGCGGACGTAGGCGGGCTGGGAGTCCTGAGCGACGGTAACGCCAACCTTCTTGGAAACGTCAACGCCGGGCATCAGCAGGGACTCGTGAACGAACTCATCGTTCAGGGTGATATCGATCTTGCCGATGGTGAAAACGTTATCGGCAGAATCCTTGTCGGTCAGGTAAGCCAGAGAAGCGCCGGCAACGGCAGTAACGGCCAGGATCACAACCAGGGCTAAAGCCAAAATCTTCTTCTTCATAGTTGTATGTTCCTTTCAAAAACTTGTTTGAAAATTAGTTACCCTTTACGGTGTCAACGCCGGCCAGTGCAGTCCAATCAATGGGGGTGGTGTAGGAGCCGGGAACGCCAAAGGCAGCATTCAGAGCCTGGTAAGCATCGGTGAAACCGGCAGCCTGAACACCTTCAGCGGCAACGTAGATGTGCCAGTTGTTGCCCAGGGTCTTGTTGATATCAGCGATGATTTCGTTTGTGACCTTGGGATCCAGGTAAACCTGAGACATAGCGCTGCAAGTAACCTCATCCTTAGCCAGAGTGGACTTGAAG
>SVLC01000045.1 GCA_015068155.1 Oscillospiraceae bacterium
CCGTAATCGGCATTGCAAATCTTGTTGCGTATCCTGACGGATATGTCGAGACCGATTTCTTCCCCGAGAGAAAGCCCGCAGATTTTGGAAATACTTGTGATCTCATCGACACCTTCGGTTTCTATGATGTTTACAATTCAGCTTTCAGCAAAAAAATCGGAGCGGTCAGTGTGGAAGACGGCTATCTGGACGGCTCGACCAATAAGTATACCTTTACTATGGGCGGTAAGACCTACAATAAGGGTGTCATTCTGCAGACTAATATTCATCTGGAGCTGAATATGGCCGGCGTTGGCGCTGCGGCTATTCTTGGCGGAGGAGGTGTATGGGGACCGGGTCTTCTGATCCTTGCCCTTGCAGGCTCCAGCGAGGTCCACGAATCCGCATTTGCTATGGCGAATATCAAAGACAGCGGCTATACCTCGGTGACCTTTACCGTTGGAATGCTGAAAGACAGAACAGGCGAGGCTTTTGTTGATGACGAGACGACGCTGATGATCGTCGCGGATGACGAGTGCGTACAGGAAATCACAGTATCCAAAGATATGGAGCCCACCACGTTTACGGTCGAGATCGGTGAGTGCGACAGACTGATGTTCTGGCTCAACTGCGCTCCCGAGAACAACGGCTCCCACACCTATGTCATTTATGACATCACGCTGAACAAATAATTTAAGGGATTCCCCCAAAAGGAGGATGCGTTATGGCAAAGTGTCGTCAATGTGGTCAGCCGATACTGTTTGAAACTGCTCTATGTCCATATTGCCAGCGAAAGCGGGCCGCAGAGCAGCAACGGGAAGCGGACAATCAAGAAGTGCGGCCCAATCCTACAGGTGCCGGATGTCTTGAAGCATTGGCCAGACCTCTGCTGAAGCTTCTGAAGATCTTTGGTGTCTTTCTGATTTTCAGCGCTGTTATCTGGGTGATCCTCTTCTTTGTTTTCGATGTGTATAAAATCGATTATGCCGTTGTCGGCGAATCTATCCGTACTGCAGAGAAATTCGAGTCCTTTCTCTTAGATCTGGACGACAACAGGGCTGTTTGGGAAATCCGGTATGAGAAAAAGAACGCCGGCGTGTTCAGCCGGGTGGCATTTTGGAATCAGCATTCCTGCACCATCCGCTACAATAAAGGCACAAACGTTTCCCATACCACATTCATTTTTGAGGGGGAAAACCTGGGGACAGGGCTGCCGGACGGTACTTACATCCTCACCAAAATCAACTGGGAGGATGTGCTGATTGACAAAAATAACAAGCTGATCTATAAAGCGGACAGCGCGTTTTATCAAACCAATGCGCCGAAGCTGCAAGCTTATACCCACGATGCGCTGCTAGGCAAACTCTTTGAACAGATGAAGGATAGTGAACACGGCCTGGTGGAAACCAATCCGCCCACGGAAGCGATCTTTACCGAAAACGCGGCCATTATTGCAGAACTGGTGCGCAACAATCTCAATGTGCTGAGAAATCAGGGCTTTGAAGCACGGCGCAATATCGGCGGCGATGTGTGGGAGGTTTACGAGTTTGCTTATCCGTCCGGATCTGCCCAGGATCCGCGGACAGACGGATATCAGTACGCCGAATAGGAGGAATCTGAAAATGAATATGATCGATGCGATAAGAGCCCTATGCAAAGGTGAAAACGGCTTTGTGTGTATGTTTGACCCGGCAAAAAGTCAGGGGAAGCTCTCCCGCCTCACCGAAGGACATCCGGATGCGCCGCTGTTTGAAACCATGCTTTACGGTCAGGCCAAAAGCGCTCTGGTGGAGCTACTTCACGATTCCAGCAATTTCAAAGCTTACATTACCTGGACCCACAGTCTGCTGATGGAGGACGGAATGACTGCGGATGAGGCCAAGCGTACGCTGGATTACTTCTTCACAGCCTTCGGATTTCCCGGTTACCGGATCGAAAACCCCGCTAAACAGAAGACCATTACCGAGGAAGATGGCCCTTCTAAATATGTATACTGCGGCGAAGTGCTGGGCGATATTCCCCACGGAGTTGGCAAGCGGGATTTCTTTTACGAAGGGGAATGGGGTAGCTGCAACGAATGCGTATGGATCTACGGCGTGATGTGTGGCTATGACCACGCAAGAGAAATAGAGTTCGATATCTACGAAGATCAAAAAATCGGTTTCGTAGTAAACGATTGCTTTGTGGGTAAATTTAAGTGCCTCTACGACGGCGGCGAGGAAAGCTGGGAGCAGGGCATTACCCTGGATATTTCCTGACGAGAGGAGAAATGAAAATGTTTGACGCTTTGAAAGTAAAAAATGATTGCGTGAACTGGATCCGGCAGTTCTTTGCCGAGAACGGCCCGGACTGCAATGCGGTACTGGGAATTTCCGGCGGCAAGGATAGTTCCATCGTGGCGGCTCTTTGCGTGGAGGCCCTGGGCAAGGACCGGGTCATTGGCGTGCTGATGCCCGATGGCGAGCAGGCGGATATCAATATGTCCTATAAGCTGGTTGAGCATCTGGGTATCAAGCATTTTCTGGTAAACATCCACGATGCGGTGGAAGGTATTACCGGTGCCATCCCCATGGAGCTGACGGAGCAGGCCCGTACCAATCTGCCCCCGAGAATTCGGATGTCTACCCTCTATGCGGTGAGCCAGTGCTGCAATGGACGTGTGGCCAATACCTGCAACCTGAGCGAGGACTGGGTGGGCTACTCCACCCGCTACGGCGACTCTGTGGGCGATTTCAGTCCTTTATCCCGGCTGACGGTGCAGGAGGTCAAGGAGATCGGCCGTCTGTTGGATTTACCTGCTGAGCTGATCGATAAGGTGCCGGCTGATGGCCTTTGCGGTAAGACGGATGAAGATAATCTGGGCTTTACCTATGCTGAGCTGGATCGGTACATTCGCACAGGTGAGATCGAAAACCGGGAGAAAAAAGAGCGAATCGATTATCTGCATAAGAAGAACCTCTTTAAGCTGAAGCTGATGCCGGTATTTGAACCAGATATCCCGTCTGTATTGAAGCTGTAAAATAGAACGGAGGGAGTACTATGAGCGAACAATTTGACTTGAAGACATTGGTCCGGGACGTGGAAAGCCGTCCTGCACCGGAAAGCTGTGAAGAAATCGAACAGCTTTTGCTCAATCTGCCGCCTTGGAGTTCTTTTATCAATACATCACCGAAGCCGGAGCAAAAGCGGGCGCTGGAATTGCTGAAGGAAAAGTCCGTTTCTCCCACAGCAGAGGAAATCCTGTTTATGGCTCAGATCGGCTGCGGCAGGTATCATCGCATCCGTAGGGATGGTGATTTTCGTTGCGTGACTTCGGACAAAGCAGAGGAACTTTACAAGCAATATTACGAGCTGACCGGCAGCGAAGAGGTAAAGTATATTCTCGATAACTTTGAAGCGTTCGTAAATCTGTGTTACAAATCCGTTGCGCGCAGACAACGTAAAGACGACCTCGATCCGTATCGGGAGAGTTCCCATCCTTCTACCTCCCGGGATCCTGATAACGAGGAATGGAAGAAAGGTGTGTAAGTGATGAATATTGTAGATGCCATCCGCAAAATGTGCGAAGAGAAAAACGGCTTTCGGACACTATTTAATAAGGCGCTCAGCTACGAGAAGCTGTGCAGTTTGGTCGATGATAAAAAGGATGCGGAGTTGTTTGCCACACTCATATACGGCAAAGCAAGACGCATTCTGCTGATGCTGATCCAGGACACTTACAACTACAAGAAGCACGCCATCCAGGTAGAGGCATTCCTGAAGGCCGATGGCCTCAGCGCAGGTGATGCAAGGAAGGCGCTGGAGATATTCTACCGTGCCTTTGGTTTCCCGGAATATCGGGAAATGGATAAGCGAAAGATGGCCATTCTGGTGGACGGCGACGATCACTTCAGAACCACCTACACCGGCGAAGTGAAAGACGGCAAGGAGTACGGCATTGGCACGCGCACCTGCTACTATGAGGGGAAATTCAGCAGCTGCGATGAAAGTGTGTGGATCAATGGCGAGATGACCGGCTATATATCCACCAAAGAAATCGAGTTTTTTGCCTTTGAAACCTTCAAGATTGGCTTCGTGGTGGAGGACTATCTGGTGGGCAACACCATGTTCATCAGCGGTGAGGACAAAGAGTATCAGCAGGGCGTAAAGCTTGGCATCGAATAAAGAGGTAGCACTATGAGATATTTATCCTGGGATGAAGTAAAGAGCCTTGACAAATTCTTGGTCGAGGACAATGACGATGCCATCGGCATCGAGATCCATACGGGCCTTTATGATCTGTCAGCGGAGGATTGCTACGGCAAGCCGGAAACAGTTAAGGCTTATTCTCTGGAGGAACTGGCCGGCGGTGAATTCCTGCAAATGGGCACCATGACCCTGCGCGCTGTCGTAAGTAATCGGCTCTACTGGACGGATAGCCGAAATTGGGTTGATAATTCGGGTACAGATGCTACCTATGTTGGCGGCCGCCGGGAAAACGGATACGAATATGAGCGGGCGGTGCTGACCTTCCGGGAGACACTGGAAAGAGTGCCGGATGAAGAAATACTCGGGCTGGAACGCTTCCTGGTCCGGGATAACAAGCGGGTCGAAGCGGTACGGATCTTGCCTGGCTATATGGGCATCGGCGGCTCCAACACCTCCGGTTTTTCCTCGGATAGCGAGCGGATTCGGGATTATCCGCTGGAATATTTGGAAAGCAGCGACTTCGTGTGGGTTCAGGGATATTCTCTTCGTGCACTGGTGGGAGATGTGCTGTATTTCTGCAGTAACGACAAGGTATTTACCCTCAATTACAGAGAGCGGGATACCATCTTCCACGGTGAAGGCGTCGCCTATGATACCATCGAAGCAACAGAAGTTGTTTTACTTTTGCAGTAAAAAGGGAGGATGAACAATATGGCATTGCAAAGTTATTCTGTCAATTACGAAAAGAGCAAGGAAGCCGGAAGCGATATTTGCTTCTTGTACGATTCGAAAATTCCTCCCCACGGCAGCATCCGCGAGGAATGGACCACCCACGGTCTGCAGCACGGCTCGGCCAAAATCCTCTTTGTGGAATACCGGATGGAAGATGACGACATCGATGGCGTTTGGGAAGCCTACGGCATGAAACGGGAATCGAGATACAGCTTTACGGTCAATGCCGAGGAGGCCGACCCCGAAAAGCTGTTTGTCTACACCCTTTACAAAGACGGAAGCCTGGGCGTTGGCTTTGACATCGACACCAAAAATGCTCGTGTCATTCTGACCTTTCCCCGGCCCCATACTATCACAGCCCAGCAGCTGCTGACCGTTGCTGAGAAGGCAGAAAATGCACCCCGTTTCCTGGGCGAAGTGGAGAAAATCGTCATTGACGATCTTCTTCAGGGCGCAGAAGATGAGATATGCCTGGCGTTCTTTAACCGGTAAAGCGTGAAAGGAGTGAGCACAATGCCCCTAAAACATTATTTGGATCATTATGATGATTCGGAAAGCGCTTCCTGCGTGCCGCAGGCAAAGGAAGAGAAATTTACACCCCGTGAATTTGCGGAAACGGGCTACATTCCTATGTTTGCTTGCCGGGAAGGTATTATGTTCGATGCCTGCCTGACCATCCAGAAGGAAAAATTCATCTACGATATTTTCCACCGCGTGTATGACCTCTTCGGGGAATCCTGCCCCTATACCAAAGAGGAGTTTTCCGTGGAGATTTACGAAGCCGGTGAGCAGGTGAAAATATCTGTCATCTCTCTGCCAACGAAAGATCTGCAGGAGGGTAACATCCTGAAGATGTTGTACGTCATGGATGGAGAGCACGTAAAGCTTTATTTTCTGCTGGTGCGCCAGGATGCAGAGGGGCAGCACATTTATTCTTTCGATCTGCAGTCCGGCGATTGGGGGGCGGAAGCCATTGCGCCTGCTGACACGGAGGAACTGTTGGGGGTGGTACTGGAGATCTTGGACGAGAAGACATCCCAATATCCGCATTACATTTCTGCTCGCTGCCCCATCTGCAACCGGGCCTTCAAGCTGGGTCTGACAGAAGAGGAACGAGAAGGTTACCAGCGCTACAATAACGATGAAGAAGACCTGGAGGATGCCATTCCTGCTCTCAATGCCTTTGAACGGGAGTTCCTGATTACCGGTATGTGTCCGGATTGCCAGTGTGATGTATTCCGGAAAGAACCGCCGGAGGATCTCTCCCGCTGGGCAATGGAATAAGTAACCGATCATAAACGAAAGAAATGATAAGCCCTCATCGCCTTTTGAGGCCATGCGGATATCTCTACCACATTGAATATCTACGCCAATGTGACAAAGGAACTGAAAAAGGATCAATTCGCGGGATTGGATGCCTATTTTAGGGCGAGGTAGGGAAGACACAAACAGCATAACGCATACACCAATTTACACCACTTACACCAAAATTTACACCATTTAGAACATGGTGTATGAATGATTATAAAGGATTATGTGTTTCATTCGTGTTTTAGGGCAGCAAAACGTAGGGTTATGACGGGAAGCAAACACTTATGTCGTGTACCCGATAGAAATCCCAACAATGAAGCCGTTGGATCTGTAATGCATCCAAAAAGTTTGGTTTATTGCAGAATTTAATAAGAAATCATTAAAAAACGCCCTTCGGAGTTGCGAAATTCTGAAGGGCTTTTTTTGCTGCCCCACTACTATACCAAATCAGTTAGGGGCAACTCTATGGGAAGAAATGCGTTTATTCGATTATTCATCTATATTGAAAGCCTCTGGCTGAATGCCGGAGGCTTTCGTATTGCAGGTTGCAGAATTGTGGGCGATCAGCCGCAGGGAGTCAAAAGGCGCAGGCGCGCTTTTACTTCACGGCGATGGCTTCGATCTCCACCTTGGCGCCCTTGGGCAGGTTGGCTACCTGATAAGCGGCGCGGGCGGGGTAGGGCTGGGCGAAGAATTCGGCGTACACCGCATTCATAGCGGCGAATTCGGCGATGTCGGCCAGCAGAACGGTGGTCTTGACCACATCGGACATGGTCATGCCGTTGGCTTCCAGGATGGCCTTCAGGTTCAAAAGGCTCTGACGGGTCTGGCTGGCGATGTCAGCGCCGGCAAACTCGCCGGTGGCAGGGACGATGGGAAGCTGACCGGAGATATAAGCGGTGTTGCCGGCGGCGATGCCCTGAGAGTAGGGGCCGATGGCGGCGGGTGCGTTGGTGGTAGCGATAGCCTTGTTCATAGGTAAAAACTCCTTACTGTAATGTTCTTTGTTGATAAAGGGCAGCGCCCTGATTTACGAGGAAATTGGAAAGCAGGCCGATACCGATGCCCAGGGCCATGGCGGCCAGCACATCGGTGGGGTAGTGGACATACAGATACAGCCGGGAAAAGGCGATAAGTCCGGCCAGAATGGCGGCGGGAATGCCCCATTTTTTGTGCCGCAGCAGCAGGACTGTGGCGGCTTCAAAGCTGGCGATGGTATGTCCCGATGGAAAGGAAAAATCTTTAGGGGCATTGATCAGCAGCGGGATCACCCGGCCGAAGCATTGCTCCACATAGTCGAAGGGGCGCAGACGGCCCACCCAGGGCTTCAGCCAAAGGTTGCAGATCAAAAGTCCCATCACCAGGGCTATGCCCATAGCCAGGCCTGTTTTTCTGTGCTTGGGAAGGAACAGCAACAGAACCGTTAAAGCGATCCATAGAATGCCCGCGTCGCCCAGGTGGGTGATGATCGGCATAATACGATCTAAAATCAGACACCAAAGATGATCCGCGATCCAATCCAAAATGGGAAGATCAAAGGCCCGGGTCAGATCAAACACGGATATGCCCTCTTGCGCAGATCACATCCACCACACTGTCCACCATTTCCTGGCATTCGGCTTGGGTGGGGGCCTCAACCATGACCCGGATCACCGGTTCCGTGCCGGATTCCCGTACCAAAATGCGGCCGGTTTGCCCCAGTTTTTCCGCCACGGCATCCACAGCGGCTTGAACCTCCGGATCCTGCCGGGCGGCGGGCTTATCCTTCACCCGCACATTTTTCAGCACCTGGGGATAAATGGACAGACCGGCGCACAGCTCGCTGAGCTTCTTTTTCTTGGCCAGCATCACTTCCATGATCTTGAGGGATGTGAGAATGCCGTCGCCGGTGGTGGCGTACTTGGAAATGATGATGTGGCCGCTTTGCTCGCCGCCCAGGCGGCAATTGTGCTGCACCATATAGTCGTAGACGTATTTATCGCCAACAGCGGTCTTGGCGTAGCCAATACCGTGAGAATCAAAGGCTTTGTACAGACCGAAATTGCTCATAACGGTAGTAACCACGGTGTTGCCTTCCAATTGGCCTTTGGATTTCATATACTTACCCAGAATGTAGAGGATGTGATCGCCATTGACTACATTGCCCTTTTCGTCCACGCACATGCAGCGGTCGGCGTCGCCGTCGTAAGCAAAGCCCACATCCAGCCCGTTGTCCACCACAAATTTCTGCAGTACTTCGATGTGTGTAGATCCGGCGTTGTTGTTGATATTGATTCCGTCGGGCTCGTTATTGATCACATAAGTTTTGGCGCCCAGCGCCTCAAATACCAACCGGGCAATGTTCCAGGATGCGCCGTTGGCGCAGTCCAGGCCCACCTTCATGCCCTTGAAGGAGTACATGCCAAGGCTGATAAGATAGCCGATGTAGCGGTTACGGCCGGCTACATAGTCCACGGTGCGGCCAATGGCGTCCTGCTTGGCGTAGGGCAGGGTAGGCCATTCCTGCCCGAAGAGATCCAATGTGCCGTCCAAATAGGCTTCTACCAATTCAATGGTGGTCTCCTCCATCTTTTCGCCGTGGCAATTGATGAGCTTGATGCCATTGTCGTAATAGGGGTTGTGGCTGGCGGAGATCATCACGCCGCAGTCGAAATCGTCCATCCGGGTCACATAAGCTACGGAGGGAGTGGTGGTGACGTGCAGCAGATAGGCATCTGCGCCGGAGGCTGTCAGACCGGCGGCCAGGGCGTATTCAAACATATAGCTGGAACGGCGTGTATCCTTGCCGATGACCACTTTTGCGGTCTCATTGCTGCCCTGTCGGCGCTTCAACTCGGAATAATACCATCCCAAAAAGCGGCCCACCTGGAAAGCATGGTCGGCGGTGAGGTTTACATTGGCTTCGCCACGGAAGCCGTCGGTTCCGAAATATTTACCCATAAGGGAGAACTCCTTTCCATTCAATAGAATTGGTTGGATAAAAGGCTTCTCCTTGAGGAGAAGCTGTCAGCGAAGCTGACTGATGTGGTGTAGGCTGCGTAGCAGCCGTTCATAACGCCCCTTCGGGGCTACACCTCATCCGACCTCGCTGCGCTCGGCCACCTTCCCCTCAAGGGGAAGGCTTAAGAAAATAGTACATCCAATGCAGATGCATCTTCTATCACACCGGTAGTAATAAATTTTTCAACCTCGATACTGCCATCCGGGAAAAATTCCACTTCCCAGCGTTGACCGGGAACAGCAATCTCGACCATGACCGCATCACGAACCTTGTTGAGTCGATAATAGATCTGATGCTCCTCTAATTTGTTGAGGAAATCCAGTAATTGATCCATGTCGTATCACGCTTTCTTCACGACATTGCCATTCGCCTTGTAAATACTGTTTTCCGGCACCACGCCCCGCACGCAGGAGAGGGGATAGATGTTGGAATTACGGCCGATCACGGTGCCGGGATTCAGGACGGAATTACAGCCTACCTCAACAAAATCGCCCAGCATGGCGCCTACTTTTTTGATGCCGGTGGGGATCTCTGGGTCGGAGTGGATCACCACCAGCGATTTGTCGGATTTGACATTGGAGGTAATGGAACCGGCGCCCATGTGGGATTTGTAGCCCAGGATGCTGTCGCCCACATAATTGTAGTGGGGTACCTGCACATTGTCAAAAAGGATCACATTTTTCAGCTCCACGGAGTTGCCGACGACGCAATTCTCACCTACCAGCGCGCTGCCGCGGATAAAGGCGCAATGCCTCACCTCGGTACCGGCTCCGATAATGCTGGGCGCGCCCAAATAGGCGCTGGGGAAGATTTTGGCAGTGTTGTGGACCCATACCTGGGGCGTGATCTCGGTGTAGTCCGGGCCAAGCTGAGGGCCGAGCTGCAAAATAAATTCTTTGATACCCTTCAACGCCTCCCAGGGGTAGGTAAACTGTCCCAGATAGCCGGCCGCAAGGGTGTGGCTCAGGTCAAATAAGTCATTGATGGTGTACATGTCAAACCCAGCCTTTCTGCACATAGTTCCATACTGTTTTAGTATATCACGGACACACAGGAAAATCAATTATTTTCATAAGGTAAAATGAAGTTTGGCGCATTGACGGGCCGATCCGTTCTTCCGATATCCTGACGATAAAGAACCCCGGGTTTTGTGAAAACCCGGGGGGTGTTTGGTTAACGCTGGATTCTGCCGGAGCCGTCGCCGCCGGCCAGCTTTTCCACCTCAGCGACAGTGACCATGTTGTAATCGCCTTCGATGGAGTGTTTCAGCGCGGACGCTGCCACGGCAAATTCCACCGCGGCCTGGGTATCCTTGCCGGTGAGCAGGGAGTAGATCAAGCCGCCGCCGAAGCTGTCGCCGCCGCCGACCCGATCGATGATGTGCAGCTCGTACTTCTTGGAGAAGCAGTATTCGTTCTTTGCCACATTGTAGAGCATGGCGCTCCAGCCGTTATCAAAGGCGGAGTGGCTTTCCCGCAGGGTGATGGCCACCATCTGAAAGCCAAATTTGTCGGCCAGTTGCTTTGCCACGGACTTGTAGCCCTCATGGTTCAGCTCGCCGGCGTAGATATCGGTGGCTTCAGCCTCGATGCCGAATACATCTTTGGCGTCCTCTTCGTTGGAGATGCACACATCCACATACTGACAAAGCTCGGTCATAGCTTCCCGTGCCTGGGCGCGGGTCCACAGCTTGCCGCGGTAGTTCAGATCGCAGGAAACGGTGATGCCGCGGGCCTTGGCGGCCTGGCAAGCCTGCTTGCAGATCTCCACCAGATTGGGCCCCAGGGCGGGGGTGATGCCGGTGAAGTGAAACCACTGGGCGCCGTCAAAGATCTTGTCCCAATCGAAATCAGCGGCGGATGCCTGCTGGATGGCGGAATGGGCCCGGTCGTAAATGCAGACGGAGCCACGCTGGGAAGCGCCCTTTTCATTGAAATAGATGCCCACCCGTTCACCGCCGCGGACGATTTTGGTGGTGTCTACGCCATAGCGGCGCAGGGAATTGACGGCAGCCTGGCCGATGGAATGGGCAGGCAGTTTGGTGACAAAAGCGGCATCCAGGCCGTAATTTGCCAGAGAAACAGCCACGTTGGCTTCACCGCCGCCGAAGGTGAATTCCACATGGTCGCACTGGACGAAGCGTTCGTAGTTATACGGCTGCAGACGGAGCATCAGCTCACCGAAGGTAATGATCTTTGCCATTATTTTCTAGCCTCCTTGACGATCTCGACGGATTTTTTGCACAGTTCGGTAATTTCATCCCACGCGCCGGCCTCGATCAGCTTATCGGGGCACATGTAGCTGCCGCCGCAGGCGACAATGATGGGACTTGCGGCATATTCTGCCAGATTTTTCAGGCTGATGCCGCCGGTGGGCATGACCTTGAACATGGGGAAGGGTCCTGCCATGGCTTTGATCTTGGCCAGACCGCCGCTTTGCTCGGCGGGGAAGAACTTCAGCACCTCCAGACCCAGCTTGTAGGCCACATGATAGTCGGTGGGGGTGGTGCAGCCGGGGAAGCAGGTGATGCCCTTTTCCTGGCAGTAGCGGACGATCTCCGGGTCCAGACCGGGGGTGACCACAAATTTGCCGCCGGCGGCAATGGTTTTATCCACCATTTCGGTGGTCAGTACCGTGCCGGCGCCTACCAGCATTTCGGGGTGACGCTCCACCATAATGCGCATGGCTTCATCCGCGCCGGCCGCCCGGAAGGTGATCTCTGCCACGGGTACACCGCCGGCGCACAAAGCATCGGACAGGGGCGCGGCATCCCGCTGGGGATTGTTCAGCTTGATCACCGGCACACAGCCGATGGCGCTGATTCTGTTCTGCAACTCGTTCATGGGTAAGCTCCTTCCAATGGTGATCTGTTTTGATTTTACAGTATGAATAAGGGTTTGTCTAAGGATAATTTTGTGGTTTTTCAGCAAAAAAATGGATGAAACTGTTATTCGGCAGTATTCTGCGGCCCTTGGCCCGCCTCGATCGCCCGGACATATTCCCGGGGGGAGATGCCGTATTCGTTCCGGAAAGCCCGGTAGAAGCCGGCGTAGTCAGTGAAGCCGCAGACATGGAAGACTTGGTTGGGCCGTTTGCCCTGGGCCAGTAACTGCCGGGCGATGAGCAGCCGCTTTTTTTGAATATAGCGGTAGACACTGGTGCCTACCAGCCGATTGAACTCATGGCTCAGGTGGTATTTGCTCATATACACCCCGGCCGCCAATTGCTCCAAAGACAGGGGCTGGCTGTAATGCAGATTGATATAATCTACCACGTCGGAAACTGCCTGGCTGGAATGGGTCATGGCGTCCGGCAGCTCCTGGTGACCGGCGGCCAGCCGATTGATCACCACCAAAAATTGCCGCAGCAGGCATTGCTGCATCACATCGGCGCCGTATTGGTTGGAGTCGGATTCTTCCCAAAGCTGGTCCAGCAGTCGCTGCAGATGACTGGCTTGCTCCGGTTTGGTATGCAGCAGGTTGCTGCGGTGGGAGGCGGACCGGTCCAAATGCAACCCCAGGTTGGTATCTTCCGTGGAAAACTGCTGCAGCAGCTTGGGGTCGATCCACAGCACATATCGCTCATAGCTGGACATTTCCGGCCGGATGCAGATCTGATGCAGCTCCTGGGGGCTGATCAGCAGAATATCGCCGGGCAGCAGTTGGTATTGCCGACTTTCGATGGTGTAGGTCACATCACCGGAGATCAGAAAATACACTTCGAAAAAATCGTGGTGATGCAGCTGCACATCCTTCAGGTATGTGTCCCTTTTATATTGCAACTCAAAATCCTTGCGCCGCATGTCCTGCCGGGGATCAAAGGACTTGGCTTTCCGCAAACCTACCACCCACCTTCCAAAAGATTCTCTGGTTTTATGATAAACCACAGCGCGGGGAATGTCAATGAAATATTCCGCAAGAATTACAATGTTTTGCAACAAAATATGCAAATGCAGACAAAAACCTTGCTTGATCGCAGGAAAATTGCTTGACAATCTGCTATGCTGCTGATATGCTGAAGAAAATTAACATTGGAGGACTTTTGTATGATGCCTTTTATGGATGCCGATTTTTTGCTGAAAAACGAAACGGCTAAAAAGCTCTACCATGGCCATGCTGCCCAAATGCCCATTATCGATTACCACTGCCATATCAATCCCCAGGAGATCTACGAGGATAAGCGATACGCCACCATCACAGAGGTCTGGCTGGGGGGTGACCACTATAAGTGGCGGGCCATGCGTTCCTGCGGTGTGCCAGAGCGCTATATCACCGGCGATGCCACCCCGGCGGAAAAGTTCCAAAAATGGGCCGAGACCATTCCCAATCTGATCGGCAATCCGCTGTACCATTGGACTCACCTGGAACTGCAGCGGTATTTTGGCATTTACGAGCCGCTGTGTGGCGAAAATGCCATGGAGATCTATGAAAAGTGCAACGCCATGCTGCAGAATATGTCCGCCCGGAGCATCATTGCCCAATCCAATGTCAAGCTGCTTTGCACCACCGATGATCCTGCCGACGATCTTTCCTGGCATGAGAAGATGGCTGCGGACGCCACCATGCCTGCCATCGTGCTGCCGGCATTCCGGCCTGATAAGGCTATGCGGGCCGATAAGCCGGACTTTCCGCAATATCTGTCCAAGCTGGAGGCTGCGGTGGGATACCCCATCAATACTATGGCGGATATGCGCCGGGCGCTGACGGAGCGGATCGACTATTTTGATGCCCACGGCTGCCGCACCGCCGACCACGGCCTGGACTACGCCTTATATGTGGAAGCCACCGAAGCCCAGTTGGAGGATATTTTCCTCCGCGCCAAAGCTGGCAAGGGCATCACCTGGGAGGAACAACTGGCTTATCATACGGCTCTGCTGGTCCATTGCGGCAAGTCCTACAAGAAGTATGATTGGGTCAACCAGCTTCATTTTGGCTGCATCCGGGATAATTCCCGCAAGATGTTTGGTAAGCTGGGCCCGGATACCGGTTTTGATGCCATCAACGACCAATCCAATGCCCAGGGCCTGGCCCGCCTGCTCAGCGCCTATGAAATGGGCGATGCGCTGACCAAGACCATTGTTTATTCCCTCAATCCCTCGGATAACGGTGTGGTGGGTTCGCTGATCGGCTGCTTCCAGAGCGACAGTCCCATTCCCGGCAAGATCCAGCAGGGTTCCGCCTGGTGGTTCAACGATCACAAGCCCGGCATGGAAGCGCAGATGATCAGTCTTATGAGCCTGGGAGCCTTCGGCACCTTCAACGGTATGCTCACCGATTCCCGCAGCTTCCTGAGCTATACCCGCCATGAGTATTTCCGCAGAATTCTCTGCAACCTCCTGGGCAGGTTGGTGGAAGAAGGGGAGTATCCGGCGGATCTGGAATTCTTGGGCAAAATGGTGGAAAATATCAGCTATTACAACACCCGGCGCTATTTCCGGTTTGAAAAACTTTTGAAGTAATGAAAGACGGGCCTGCCTGTCCGGCGGGCCCGTCTGCCGTTAAGATCCCAATTCGTTACAGAAATTTCGGTTGATTTACGCTGGAAACTGTGTTATAATCTTTCCATTCCTGCAAACGAGGTTATACATACGTGGAAGATCTAAAGCTAATTCTTGCAAAAAACATCACCGCCCTGCGCCAGTCCAGCCGCATGACCCAACTGGAGCTGGCGGAAAAACTGAATTATTCCGATAAGGCCATTTCCAAGTGGGAACGGGGGGAATCCATCCCGGATGTGACGGTGCTCAAGGCCATTGCCGACCTGTTCGGCGTCACCTTGGACTACCTGTTGGAAGCGGATCATGAACAAAAGCCTATGCCCAGCCGGGAAAGCCCCGGCTATCAGCATCGCAACCGCAAGGTGGCCACCGGCCTGAGCGTGCTGCTGGTGTGGTTTATGGCCACCCTTTCCTATGTGGTCATGGATCTGACGGTTCCGGGCAATATTGTCCGCTGGCTGCCCTTTGCATATGCTGTGCCAACTACTATGATCGTGTGGCTGGTGTTCAATTCCATCTGGTTCAATACCCGGCGGAATTATTTGATCATCTCGCTGCTGATGTGGACGGGCATAGCCTGCATCGTGCTGACGATCACCGCTTTTGTGATGCCTGTGTGGAAGCTGTTCTTTCTGGGCGTTCCCGGCCAGTTGGCCATCTTTGCCTGGTCCCGGTTCCAAAAGAAGAATACAAAAAAATAACAAAAAGACCGCTCTGTGCAGCAATGTCAGTAAGTTAAGCTGACATACCCCCCAACCATCGACGAAAAGATGGTTGGGGGGTATTTTTTCGTAATATTACAAAAAAGGCTTGACAAATGGGTCATTTCGTGCGGCCATTTTGCTAATTTCGATTAGCAAAATGGCCCTTGTAGTAGAAGTGTGTCTCAGCACACTAAGCTACAAGGAGGAATTACAATGAAACCTGATGCCGTAAAGCAGGCTCTTTATGACGCAATTCAAGAAATCACAGATTACAAATGGCTCTATTCCGTCAGGCCCGGAAGAGATAACACTCGAAACAGAAAATATCCGTTCAAGAAGATGCTTTCTTCAATCCTTGCATTCC
>SVLC01000046.1 GCA_015068155.1 Oscillospiraceae bacterium
TAATCGCAATTAGCAAAAAGGCCGCACATTTTTTCTCATTTGTCAAGCTTTATTTCTAAAATTGTTACGAAAAAACTGGATCCCACATCTTTGTGAGATCCAGCTTTTCTTAACTTAATGACATTGGGGGTGACCCGGGCGTTTTTATTATACATTGGTCAGCAGATCCACCAGCATATCGGTGATCTTTTCCATATCCTCTACGGGGATATACTCAAAGCGGCTGTGGAAATTGGCGCCGCCGGTACACAGATTGGGGCAAGGCAGACCCATGAAGCTGAGCCGGGCGCCGTCGGTGCCACCGCGGATGGGAACGGTGATGGGGGTAATGCCCACATGCTCCATAGCCTTCTTGGCCCGCTCAATGATATACATACAGGGTTCGATCTTCTCCCGCATATTGAAGTAGCTGTCCTTCAGCTTCAGGCTTACCGTGCCTGCGCCGTACTTGGCGTTGAGGAATGCCGCCGCGGCCTCCATAACAGCCTTCTTCTGCAGGAATTTGTCCATATCGTGGTCACGAATGATATACCACAAGGTGGATTTTTCCACACAGCCTTCCATATCGCACAGATGGATAAAGCCCTCATAACCGTCGGTGTACTCCGGCTTCTGGGCATCCGGCAGCAGGCGCTGGAATTCCATGGCGATGTACTGGGAGTTGACCATCTTATCCTTGGCAGAGCCGGGATGGATGTTCAGGCCCGTAAATTCCACGGTAGCGCCGGCGGCGTTGAAGTTCTCATACTCCAGTTCGCCAATGGTGCCGCCGTCCACGGTGTAGGCGTAATCCGCAGCAAAATAGGGCACATTAAAACGGTCCGCGCCGCGGCCGATCTCTTCATCGGGCGTAAACGCAATCTTCAGCGTGGCATGGGTGCGCTTCATGGTGAGCAAACGCTCCGCGGCGGCCAGGATCTCAGCCACGCCAGCCTTATTGTCTGCGCCCAGCAAGGAAGTGCCGTCTGTGACGATCAGGCGCTTGCCGCGGTGCGCTGCCAGCCCGGGATAATCCGCTTCCCGCAGGAAAATCTGTTTTTCTTCGTTGAGGCAGATATCGCTGCCATCGAAGGGAACGATCTTAGCCTGCACATTGGCGCCGGGGGCATCGGGGGCTGTGTCCATATGGGCGATGAGGCCGATGGCGGGCAGCTTGGGATCGCCAGGAACGGTGCCGTAAATATAGCCGTCGGCATCCATATGGGCATCGGCAATACCCATAGCCAGCATCTCTTCCACCAGGGCCGCGCCCAGGACTCTTTGGCCAGGCGTGGAGGGACAGGTTTCAGAGTCCTCATTGGATTTGGTGTCAAAGGATACATATTTCAGAAAACGATCAATAACAGAGGTCATATTGGTTCTCCTTTTGATGGGGTAAATCACTTTGAAAAAGAGCCGCCGCAAGCTGCGGCGGCTCTCGCATTGTTTTACGCTTACTTGACCAGCTCAGCGGTGTCGCGGGCGATCATCAGCTCTTCGTTGGTGGGAACGACCCAGACCTGCACCTTGGAATCGTCGGTGGAGATCAGAGCTTCCTTGCCACGAACATTGTTTCTCTCGGGATCGATCTTGATGCCCAGGTAGCCCAGGTACTCGCAGATCGCAGCGCGGTTGGAGATGCCATTCTCACCCACACCGGCGGTGAAGGTCAGCACATCGATGCCGTTCAGCGCAGCGGCGTAGGCGCCGACATACTTGGCAACCTCGTAAGCGAACTTGTCCAGAGCCAGCTGGCAAGCCTCGTCGCCCTTCTTTGCGCCGTCTTCCAGGTCACGGAAGTCGGAGGAAACACCGGAGATACCCAGAACGCCGGACTTCTTGTTCAGGATGTTCAGGCACTCGTCAACGGAGTAGCCATACTTGTTGCACAGGAACTGGATCACGCCACCGTCGATATCGCCGCAGCGGGTACCCATGGGCACGCCAGCCAAGGGAGTCAGACCCATGGTGGTGTCCTGGCACTTGCCGTTGAGGATAGCGGCCATGGAGGAGCCGTTGCCCAGGTGGCAGTTGACCATCTTGAATTCCTTCTTGCCAACCAGCTCAGCGGTGCGCAGAGCGACATACTTGTGAGAGGTGCCGTGGAAGCCGTAACGGCGGACGTC
Organism: Oscillospiraceae bacterium; assembly: GCA_015068155.1. GTDB lineage: Bacteria > Bacillota > Clostridia > Oscillospirales > Oscillospiraceae > Faecousia. Next base: position 2,106 of record SVLC01000046.1, read on the forward strand.
GTCCTCTTCGAAGTACTTGGTGGGGATGGCGTAACGGTAAGCCTTGGGGGGCATGGTCATGTGGAAAGCGGTGTCGAACACAGCCACATTGGGGGTGCCGGGCATCTTATCCTGGCAGGCGCGAATGCCCAGCAGGTTTGCGGGGATGTGCAGGGGTCCCAGAGGGGTGCACTCTTCGATGGTGGCCAGGACCTCATCGTTGATGAGGCAGGACTCGGAGAACTTCATGCCGCCGTGCAGCACACGGTGACCGACAGCGTCGATCTCGGAAACAGACTTGATCACGCCGTGCTCTTCGCTCAGCAGAGCATCCATAACAGCCTGGATGGCCTCGCCGTGGGTGGGCATAGCGATCTCCATCTCCACCTTCTTGTCGGAAGTCTTGTGGGTCAGACGGCCGTCGATGCCGATACGCTCACACAGACCCTTGGCGGCGACATCGCCGGTCTCGGGGTTCATCAGCTGATACTTCAGGCTGGAAGAACCTGCATTGATAACCAGAACGTTCATTGGAATCATTCCTCCTAAAAAAATGTTTCATTTTTGGTTGGTTTGTGTTAATATATCCATAACAGTAGTATTGTAACTGATATTTTTGAAATTCTCAACCCCTTTTTACACTTTTTTCTCAAAAAGGAGGGATCTTTTTTGAAAATTGCCGGTATTATTTGCGAATACAATCCCCTGCACCTGGGACACAGGAAGCAAATCGACCTTTTGAAAGCCCAAGGCTATGCCGTGGTATGTCTGATGAGCGGCAATTTTGTGCAGCGGGGCGAACCTGCCATTTTTGATAAGACGGTCCGGGCGAAGGCCGCCGTGGATGTGGGCGCGGACCTGGTACTGGAACTGCCGATCCCCTACGCGCTGTCTTCCGCGGAAGGATTTGCCGCCGGCGGCGTGCAGATTCTGTCCAAACTGTGCCATGAACTGTGCTTCGGCGCAGAGAATGCAGAACCGGAACCGCTGATGGCGCTGGCCCGGGGGCTGCTGTCGCCGGAATTTTCCCAAAAACTGCGGCCCCATTTGGATGCCGGTCTGTCCTTCCCCACTGCCAGAAGCAAAGCTCTGGCGGAAATGGGGCTGCCCGCTTCCCTGTTGGATACCCCCAATAATATTTTAGCTGTGGAATACTGCAAAGCCATTCTGTCGCAGAACAGCCCCATGGCGGTTCTCCCCATTGTTCGTGACGGCAGCTATCACGACGAAGAACCGGATGCGGAAAATCCCTCCGCCACGGCGCTGCGGAATTTACTGAAAAAGCAGCAGGCATGGCAGTGTTTTGTGCCGGAAGCAGCCATTGCCTGCTTTGAAAACGCGCCCATTCACAGCCTGCATACCGCAGAAACAGCCATTTTGTACCGGCTTCGGACTATGACGGAGGAAGAATTTGATGCGCTGCCCTACGGCTCTGAGGGGCTGTGGAGAAAGCTGATGCACGCCTGCCGGACATGCAGCACTCTGGATGAGATCATCGCAGCCACCAAGTCTAAGCGCTATACCCGCACCCGGATCGACCGGATGATCCTCTGTGCGTTCCTGGAACTCACCGCAGGGGACTTAAAATCCCCCGTCCCCTACTGCCGGGTGCTTGCCTTTAACGATACCGGCCGAATAATATTAAACAATGCAAAGGAAGCCGGTTTCTTCGTGAATATTGGAGAGAACACCCGGCATCCATATCAAGACATGGAACGCCGCGCCACTTCCCTTTACGGCCTCTTCGCTGCCACACCGGAAGCGCCAAACGCTGAAGAAAAATACCGCATATACTATAAGAAAGGATAACATCATGCACAGAGAAATTCCCGTATCCGAATTACAGATCAACCCCATGACCCTGATCGCCAAGGAGTGGATGCTCATCACCGCCGGCGACGATAAAAACGGCTACAATACCATGACCGCCAGTTGGGGGCATCTTGGCTCTATTTGGGGTCATAGCGGCGGACTGCCCACCTCCGTTATTTTCGTGCGGCCCCAGCGATACACCAAGGAATTTGTGGACCGGGAACCGCTGTATACCCTCTGCTTCTTTCCGGAGGAATATAAAAAAGCCCTGGGCTATCTGGGAAGCCATTCCGGCCGGGACGGGGATAAGGTAGCCGCGGTGGGACTAACACCGGTGTTTGCCGACGGCTATACCTATTTCGCGGAGGCCTCTCTGGTGATGGTATGCCGCAAGCTGTACCGGGCGCCGGTGGTGGAAGAAGGCTTCCTGGATAAGGCGCTGATGGAGGATTGCTACCCCAACAAGGATTTCCACGATCTGTATGTGGGCGAAATCATCCGGGTGCTGAAAAAGTAAAATATAGGCGGTAGTGATTTGCTCACTACCGCCTTTTTTATTGTACCGATCTTTTTATGCCTTCGCCTGTCTTCTGTTCTTTTTATCAGCAACACACAGCGTAATGGCTGCGCCGCCGCTGATGAGCATCAGCGCGATCCACATAACCCCATTGGTGGTATCTCCGGTCTGAGGAGGTGTTTCCGGAGCAGGCGTGTAGTCGTAGATATTCTCAAATGCTGCAGCCAGTTCCGTTGCCACGATGTCATCCATAGTCATCGCCGCCTCAAGGGTATTGGTTTCTTCGTTCAGGCTGATGGCGATGGTGATCGTGTACTCAGCAGTGCTGTAGGTCACGTTTGCTCTGCCGCTGTTGACCTCGGTAAGCTTGTAGGTATAGGTCTTGCCGATGTCTGCCTCGGTAAAGGTCAAAATAAACTTTGCTTCGCCGTTTTCATCAGACTTCACGGTTAGTCCATCAACCTCATCGCCAAGATCCTCCAAAAGGAACGCAAAGTCCCCGGGGCCGATGGTATCGGTTCCTCTGTTAACGACCGTCTTATGGATCATGATGTCAACTGTGATGTCCGCAGGCTTCGGAACGTACACATTGGTAAACTCGATGGCTTCTACGGTATCGGTACTGCCCTTCTTCACGATCACCGGATCGGAAGCGACCAGCTGACCGCTCTCATCATCGGTCACTTCAATGGTTACGAAGTAAACCGTATCGTCGAAGGAAACGCGTTCGGCGTTCACGGCAGTATCCTCACTTACGATGAAGTAGTAGATACCCGCTTCGGTAAAGCAGAGCGCGTCGAAGGTGAACTTGCCGCCTGCATTACGAGCGACCATAGCGGCTGCATCATCCAGCGCGTTAAATGCTTCGTCTGCAGCGATCAGGAGGAACTTGAATTCGCCGTCAACCAATTCTCTGCCACTGAGAATCTTACTTCCCTCAATGGTAACATTTGCCACTGCGGCATTATACGTATTGACAAATTCAATGCTTTCCACAGGCTTAGCGGTCTCACCATTGACCTTTACGATGGCAGCGCTGGATACCGTGAGGTTTCCGCTGCCGTTGTCTGTTACGGTCACGGTGATGTAGTACAGGGTACTATCATAAACCACGCCGCCGATGGGGTTCTGGCTGTTTTCCTTAACCACATAGTAATAGGTTTTTGCTTCTGTGAGATCTTCCGCTTTAAAGGTAAATGCACCGTTCTCATCGTTCTTGACAGACTGAATCGCATCTCCGTCGATCACGAAGTTTTCGTTTGTCTCATAAAGATCGAAGGTAAAGTCATTCGCCTTCAGCTCACGAATACCCGACTTAGTCTCCAGAGACTTGGTTCCCGCGAAAGTCACGGTTGCATTGTCCGCCAGATAGCTGTTGGTAAAGTTCAGCGCGTTGTTGGCTGCCCCTTCCACAGTGGCAATTGCATCCACAGCGCCGTCACCGTTGTCCTTAACGGTTACCGTCACATTGTAGGAAACATCGCTGTAGCTGATGCCGTCAATTTTCTGGCCGGCGTTCTTCTCCTTTACTACATAGTAGAAAGTCTCGCCAAGGTCATTCACATCATAGCTTTGCGTAATGATGAACCTGCCGGTTGCGCGGTCTACCGTCGCGGCAGCAACGGGATCTGCGCTGAGGTTATCAAAGTCAGCATTTGCGCTATAGAGTTCGATGACAAAAGTGTCTCCCTCGGTCCAGTCACGCCCCTCGAAGGTCTTGGTGCCGGAAAGCTCGACAGTATCGGTTCCAGTCACGCTGTAGGTATTTACGAAGGCGATGGTCTCCACCACAGCAGAGGTATCGCCGTCCACCTTGGTGATGGTCACGTTCTTGGAAAGGCTGCCGTCCAGATGATCGCTCACCTTAACGTGGATACGATAGATCACATCGTCATAGGAAATGCCGCTGATGGTCTGGCCTGCCTTCTGTTCAGCGATGATGTAGTAATAATCACCGGCTGCCATATATTCGATTTTTTCAAAATCAATGTCAGCACCACGGTTTTCTTTGCTCTGAAGCACCTTAACGGATTCCCAGTTGGCATTGGACTCGATGAGATCAAAGGAGAACTGGATATTGCCCAGATCCTTACCCTCCAGCGCCTTGGTTGCTTCAAACTGAACGAAGGTACCGGCAGTAACGCTGTATTCGTTGACGAAATTGAGGGTAGATGCCGTTGCATTCTCAACGGTCACCGTAGTCTTAACGCCACCCATATTGTCATCCTCGACAAGGACCTTGATCTTATACTCCCCACGGCTGTAGGTCAAGCCCTTAATGGGATTTGTACCGTTTTCCTTCAGCACATAGTAATAAGTCTTTCCAATGTCCTGCGGGGTATAATTCAGCGTAATGGAATAGTTATGGTCTGCAGAATTGACGGTTGCAGTTTTCACCGCTTCACCGTTTGCGTTGTAGGTTTCGTCTGCCTCGAAAAGCTCGAAGGTGAAGCTGTCACCGGACTTCCAATCGCGGCCGTTTATGATCTTCTCGCCGGACAGAGTAACCTCGGCTCCGCCGGTTACCTCATAGATGTTCAGGAAGGAAATGGAATCCCGGGGAATACCATCGCCGTCGTAGATATGAACAGTGGCATGGAGCTGACCCTTCAGGTCGTCGGTCACCTCGACCCATACGCGGTAAACGGTATCGTCATAGGTGATGCCTTCAATAGTCTGACCGCCGTTCACTTCTTTAACAAGGAAGTACTGGTCCGCGTCGGTAGAGAAATCAATGCGGTTAAAGGTGATAACACCACCTGCACCGTTTTCTACCTTTTCGCGTTCACCGCCCTGCACCCAGTTAGCATCGGCGTTATAAAGCACGAATTCGAACTCGCCACCCTGGAGCGCGTTGTTCACTTTACCAGTAAGGGTCTTGTTGCCGATAAACTGCGTCCAAGTGGGATTGGCTTCATATTCGTTCACAAAGCTGAGGGCACTTGCTGCCGTATTATTCAGGAGCGCCACGGTCTCGGATTCGATCTCGTATGCACCCTTGCCATTGTCAATAACAACAACCGTTACTTTATAGACCGTCGCGTCATAGGCAATGCCGTAAGCCTTGTCGCCCTCGGGACGAACTTCCTCCACGCTGTAAACGTAAGTACCAGCCTTATCATAGGTGATCACCGGGAAGTGAATGGAACCGTCACTCAGGTTCTTGGTGTTCCAGCTTCTCGGATTCTGAACGGTTACACCGTCCACAGTCAACTCAGTCAACACAAAGTTGAATTCGTCGTTGATGAGGGTTCTGCCACGGAGCGTTTTTGTGCCTTCAATGCTGTGATCCACAGAAGCAGCAGCGTACTTGTTCACAAACGTGATCATGCTGCCTACCGCGTTGATAATGGAATAGCTTGCCTCGAGCTGACCATTGTTGTCTGCTACAGTCACCACTATACGATAGATGGTCTTGTCCAGGGTAATACCGTTTCCGTCAGCGCCGGTTTCAACGATATTATAGTAATATGTGCCAACCTTATCAAAGGTCAATGCCCTGTTGAAGGTAACCGTCTTGGTTCCGTTGTTGGAGCCAGTAAGAACAGTGGCGCCGTCCTGCGTCCGAACCTCAAAGGTAAAGTTGTCGCCAGCGGTCATATCTCTGCCGGAAATCTCCTTGCCGACAAAGTCGATATTAAAGGAGACATCCTTGGGATCATAAATGTTGGTGAATTCAATTTTGCCGTCCTCGCCAGGATCATACTCGGTGCCATTGATAACACCATCGTAGTAGGTCACCTCCGCTACCAGCGCATTGGCCTCTGTCGGATGCGCGGTAACATCGATCTTCACGCCGATAACCTTATCGCTATAGGTCATGTTGTTGATGCCGCCGGCAAGTTCCTTCACATAGAACATGTAGGAGCCTTGCTGTCTGATCTGAATATCGATCCAACCTTCGCCGACAGAGTCGGTGGGGTTGATGCTGATGGCAGTGATGCTGTCAGTCAGCACGGCAGGCTCGGTACACGCATAGTCGTTATACAAGCCAAAGGTGTAGCCTGCCAGAGAAACATTGGTACTGCCTGAAGCATTGGTCAGGATCTTCTGAATTTCAATGATTGCCAATGCAGGAACGGTTACTGTCTGCACATTGTTGAAATCAACCACAATGTTATAGGTATTTTCAACAGGCTCGAAATCCTTATTCGCATGATCGGAATGGACTCTGACGATCTCAAGCTTGCCATCCATATCCGCATCGGAAACGTAAACCGAGAAGGTATGCCATACAATGTCATAGATCATACCGTCAATACGGTCTGCCTCGCCGGCAGCGGGTTCTACCTCATAAACCTGATAGGAATACACGCCGGGCGCATCGTAAATTTCGCCGGACATATCGAAGGTAAAGCTTTGATTGCCCTTGGTAAGGATCTTGGAGTCAACCTTTTCCCAACCGTTTGCGCCATAGCGCTCGAGAACGATCTCAAACTCATAGCTGTCGTTCCACTCAACGATGGCACCGCTTGCATCCTTAACATACTTGGTGCCGCTGAGATTGAGGTTAACGGGAGAAACAGCTGCGGCCTGGTAATCGTTTACCACGATAACGGACACTGTGTTGTTGTCCATAACGGTAACCGCGCCGTCTCCGATCTCTCCGTTATCCCAATATGCAGGCGTGAATCCCACTGCAGGATCCATCTCCACAACGGTAGCGACCGTACCTGCAGGCAGGTCAAAGATCTCGATTTTTTCGTCATGCTTAAGTTGTACGGTGAAGTTTCCGGTTTCGTCGGGCTCAACAAACTGAACCGAAGGATCACCGGTATGAATCGCGGCAAACCGAACACCCTTGGTGCCAATACCGTTAAGCGCAACCTTCATGGTAAAGACTTTATCGGAAGGGATCTGATAATCGACGCCGAAGTCATGCTTGACCTCCTTGGCAATCGTTAGGTGACCCGTTCCTCGTTCATCATTAACGAAGGTCACAGCTTGCATATTATACTGATTTACCGTAACGGTACCGGCAGCCGAAAGGCCGCTGGCCGTAGCAACATACTCTGCCGTTTCGCGCTCAGTGATTCGGAAGGTATGGCCGGAGGTCATTCCACCGATGTAGAGAATGTCCCCTGCCTTCAGTTCCACCGTGGCAACACCATTCTCAAAGGTCACACGCGCGGTTTGTTCCGTTCCGTCTGCAGAAACGAGCCATGCGGTATATACGCCGTTATCGTTTGCATCGGAAGTGTTCTCAATGTCGAAGGCGAAAGCGGTTCCGGGATCAGCCACACCGTCAGCCATCGCCTTGGTAAGCTTGATGCCGGTCTCGGGAGTGACGGTCATTTTTCCGTTGTTGCCGTGGGTCGCGCCCACGTAGAACTGATAACCGGTATCGTCGATGCTATGATTCTGTGTATCAACGAAGGGGATATTGGACTCGCTGATGGTACCGGTCAGGTTCTCGCTCTTATGGATGGTGTATCCGTCAAGATTGACATGAACATTGCCCTCCGGGATGTACCAGGTGCCGTCCTGCGCCTGGAGCGCTGTTGCTTTTGCGGCATCAGAAAGCTCGCGGTAAACGGTCTCGGCCCGGAGGCTTCCGTTATTTTTGTATACCACATAGGAACGGTAGAAGGTGCCGTCAGCGGAGGGCTGCGCTGAGCCGGTATAGCGTGTTCCGTTCGTGTCGGTATATACGGGAGCATCCGACAGATAATAATACTTATCGTTTTGTCTTGAGGGATTGAAATAGCTGTAGGTATTCACAGTACCGTAACCGGTCTTGTTTTCGTGATCCCACTGATTGGTGTAGAAATTGATAGTGCCGTCAGCATTCATGTTTTCCCCGAGATACTCAGCAGACACGATCTGCTTCACATTAAAGGAATTGATCTTGTCATCCAATGCGACCTCATATACAAGACGGATGGGGTTTTCAGCGCCCGATACTGTCAGGTTGGAAAGGCTGCCGTTCTCGTCCAGCGTTACATTGTAGGTAACGATCGGAATCAGGGCTGCGGGAACTGCGAAGGTTACAAGTTCTTCGCCGGTTGCAATTTCCTTGCGCACCTGAACGGTTGCGTACATCATATCCGATTCGCTTACACCGTGACTCGCGTCAACCGCGCCGAGATAGCCGTAAGAACGGATCGTGAATACGGGGTCTGTAGCCGCATTGCCAGTCGCCTCGGGAAGGACGGTAGTACCCTCATTATAGAAGCCCAGGAACTCGCCTGCCGCATTGGCATACCAGCCGATGTAGTTGGAGAAATTATTCGCATCGGCATAGCTGAGCTGGCCGTTTTCATAAGCAAGCTGAATCAGCGTGGCAGCAACCTCGTCGCTTTCCAGGCCAAATCTTGCGCGAACCGCCGCAACCATTTCAATGCCCAGCGCGGAGGGATTGTCATAGGTCCCCAACGCGCCGCCGCTGGAGACAAAGTTGGAAGCAAGGTTAGCGCCGGAGAACAACTGATTGTTGATAAGGATACCCTTGATATCGGTCACTTCCATATACTGACCGACCTTATCTACAAAAGAGATATATCCGGAAAGGTCTTCACTCTCGGAAACAAGGGTGGGATAATAACTGGACTGAAGCTGAATAGCGCCAACAATATCCTTAAACGCCTGCGCAAGCTCTGCAGCCAGATCGCCGGAGGAACCGCTTGCGTCGAAATATTGATCAACATAGTTCTGCTCCAAGGGCGTGTCGATCACACTTACAACTTTTGCACTCTGTCCGCGTCCGCCGCTCTGCACGGTAACGGAGGTGGCGCCCGGCGCATTGTAGGCAGTCCAGAAATCCGAAAGCGCGGTAGATGCAGATTTGTTATCGGGTTCGAGAACGCCGATTGCAACTGAATCGTTGTTGCTAAGTCCAAGACCGAGCGTATAGAACAAAGCATCGGTTCCGTACTTTTTTTCGATCTGCATCTTGGCATAGGCTGCGCTAAGTTGGCTGACAAAGCCAAGCGCGGCGCTGGTTCCGGCGCCTGTTCCAAGGTTATATCCACGATTCTCATCATACCCCGGATCCATGAAGTTGGTACTGCCCAAGCTGGGTGCGCCGTCAGACATCAGAACCAAAACGGGCGTTCTCTGCCAACCGTCCACAACGACCTCGTTGTCATCGGCAAGAAACTGATTCATGGCAGTAATGATGCCTCTTTGCATATAGGTAGCACCAACAACTTCTTTAGAAACGGAGGCCGGAGCAGTATTGGTTCCTTCAATACGAAGGTCCGCATCCAAGCTGATGGTTTCTGTTGAACCCCAACCGGAAGTGCGTGTGTAGTTCAGATACTGGCCGTCCGAACCGGTGGTATATCGATTGAGAGGAAGAAGGACCACTGCAGCGGTGGTATAGTTGGTACTGCTACCGGAAGAGCCGGAATAAAGCACAACGCCCACACGGTTGTAGCTATTGGTCTCAAGCAACGCCTTAATACTGGCATTTGCCGACTGCACCAATTCCTCCGCGACATCATTGTTTCCTTGATCATCATTCATACTGCCGCTGACATCTAGCACGAGGATCGAATCGGTCGGTACATGGGACATACCCGTTACGCTCATATTAGCTGCCATCGCAGACAACGCCACAAGGAAGCTGTTCGGGTCATCCTGGGCAATTCCCAAGCCGTTAAATGCAGAGGCATTGGCGAATACGGATTTATCCATCCATACGCCACCAGCATTCTCCGTGGATATTTCTCCCGTTATGGGAAAGAAGTCCTTCCAGCTATCCATAGTGGAAGGGTCTGCAATACGGCTGTTATCCAAACTTGCCGCAGACGCCGCCCTGGCGGTCAATGGAATCATAGTAAACAGAATCGCGATGGCAAGAAACGCACTTGTGATTCTGTTTCCTAAGCTTTGTTTATGTGTCATATGCTTGGCCTCCTTTATATATGCTGTTCTTCTCTTCGAATATTGCGGGTAAATTCGTTTCGCCGTCTTTCTTCACATCTGCAAATGCCGATGTAGTCTTCCTGCTTATCAAACAGCTTACAGTCGTTGCACCAATTTTCTCCGGCAACATTCCGCTTAGGAATGTAATGCTTGCATGTATCCTGATAAGCCACGGCGAAGGGATATCCATCTGCCGTATATTCCGGAAAGGCTAAAAAGTCCGGATAGATAGGCGACGGCTCCCACCGCGCGCGTTCACCCTCGCAAGTGTATCCGTAGCGTATCTCAAAGCTTTTGTCTGCTACGGTTACGATCTTATACAGATTACCCTCGCTGACAATATTTTCGCTCATTCAACCTGCCTCCTTTGCATAAAAAAATCCTGTATAATGATTTTCTGGTATCATTATACAGGATATACAAAATGAAAAGGGTATCTTTCCGAGTCCCAAAAGTATACTATTTTTACACAAATGCACCAAGTTCTTCTCTCTTATCCACACCTGCCTTGTTCATTGCCTCGTAAATCGCTTTCTTTACAGCCGATTCACTGATATGTAACCGCTCAGCAATTCCAGAATTGGAATAACCAAAAGCGGCAAGTCGAGCGATCTCACGCTGTCGAATGCTCAATGTATCCAGCACACTCTTAGAGAGTAACGAATTATGAAGCTTCGTCCACCCCTCAAGCAGTCCCTTATGAAGCGCCTTATACTTCTTACAGGCAACAGGATCGGCAAGTTCCAGACGGTCATCCAGCAGGTAACCAAACTGCCTGCGGTGCTCGGCAAGGATACCCAAAAGGCCGTCCGGCAGGGCAAGCGCAATGGCTTTGTCCACATGCCCGATAGCGCTTGCTTCATCACCGATTTGGTGGTAAGCAACTGCAGCGAGCAGACGAAGATAGATTTCGGCAATCACCAGTTTCTCCGCAACCACACGGGAAATCAGCGGTTCCACAATATAGGGAATGCTTTTCATCAGTCCCATTCCGGTAACATCAGGCAGCTTGAACGCACCCTTCGCCATCTCCTGTGCGCGCACAAGAAGATACTTCACATAAAAAACTTTTGCGGCAGCATGGGAATCGGGGTGCAAATACTCGAATCGACCGTGTTGAAACCATTCGGGATGGTTTGCAGTATTCCGTACCGCACTGTCTATACAGGCAAGAGACAATGCCATAATATCTCTGTCTGTTTCGCTCTTGGCGGGTGCTTCCAAAATATGCACCTTTGCTCTCCGATACAGATGGATGTCGCCTTTCCACATTGCTGCCAGCGCTAACAGCATGCCGCCCGCGTTTACCGCATAAAAACCGGTATGCTCAGAAAGCAAATAATGGGCCTGCTCATATACCTTGTCGATCTCCCCCCGGCTGTAAGCGATCTCAGTCATAAACAGCGCTTGCGCTTCGGGATAATCGGCAAGCGACGCGATTACCTTTTCGGCAGAGCCTGGAACGGTGTATAGGTTGGTCATGTTCAGGAACGGAGACTTGCGAATCAGGGGCTGATATATATCAGCAGCATCCTTTGTGACTTTCCCTTCCTTTCTTCTTCCGTCCGGCGGACGAACAGCATCGGCAGGAATCATCCAGGCGGTGCCCCAATGTTCAGCACCGGAGATTCTTCCTCTTTTGCAAAGGTCCTGCACATTTCGCACAGAGGTATTCCACTTTTCAGCCGCCTGCTGCGCCGTCATCATTTTCATGCTGTCATCCCGCTTCCACTATTATGCGTACATCCGCATAATATATTTTCTTCATTATACCTGGTTTTGCCGCATAATGCAAGAGGTTGATTTGCAGTTTTTCGTCTACAGTACTTACCGATCTGTAAAAAGACAGGCAGTTGTCTATGTCCGACTGGTTGCGGCAAGAGGCCACCGGACACTTGCGTTTGATTGATCGAGCCCCTTGAGTTGTTGCAATACGGTGCTGGCTATTAAGCTATGTCCTACATGATTGGGATGAATGCCATCGGGGCTTAAATAATCAAAGGAATCCCGTCGGGCAAGAAAAGCGCTGCGAATATCGATCAGTTTCACGCCTGCGGTTTGCGCGATCCTGTGGACCGCAATGTTGTATTGCTCATGCCAACGGTATATAAACTCCGTTGTTCCGCCAAGCCACTTTAATATATTGTCCGGGTTTCGTTCCCGGCTGATCCAGGAAAAGTACCGGGCATGATCCACAGGAACAAGGTTCAAAAGAACGGGTGTGATACCGAAATTTCTGATGCAATCGATGAGTTTTAAATAGGTTTTCTCAAACACATCCACGGTTGTTTTGGGTTCATGGACCCTATCCGGCGCAGTGGATATCTCCTGCCACAGAAAATCACTGTCGTTCCCGCCGAAATTCATGAGAACCATCCTGCACTCGTTAAGGGAATCCTTTTGCTTTTCAAAGCGGGCAAGTCCGTCTGTTACGGTGCTGCCGAACTTAGCCAGGTTGGTTACAGAACACCCAAGCGCCTGTGCCAGTTGTGTGCCGAGATTCGCCTTTGCTATGCAGTAGCGATTGCGGACATCATCCAATAGAACACCCTTGGCAACAGAGTCACCTAGGATGCATATTTTTCTTCCAATGAAAACATCTTCTTTTATAGTGCTGCCGCAGCATATTCTTTTTTCATTCCTGCGCTGCACATCGCAGTTTTTGCGGTATATTTCGTCACATTCAAAATGGTCTCACCATCGATCTGTAAGGGTGTGGGGCGGTCAAACTCCACGGTGATCTCGTTTCCGGTATGTACAGCTACCAAACGCTTGTGCTTGATATGCCTGCCCTTGAAGATGCTGGGGAAAATACAAAGGGTACGAAGCCTGCCGGCGCCGTGGAACAGCATCACAGACAGCTTTCCTGTGCTTCTTTCCTGCTCCGGTGCCGGGATCATACCGCCGCCGTAATATTTGCCATACATGGTCGGTGCGATCCAAACCTTTTGATAGGCATATTCCTTTCCATCCACGGTTACCTTGGCATTCCTTGCCTGGAAGTGGAACAGCAAACCCTTGATAGCGATAGCGGTGTAATTGACCTTCTTTTTCGATATTTTCCGCAGCTCGTCACCCACCTGGCAGCAGTAGCCGTCAATACCAAATCCAACACCGTTGATAAACCGATAGGTTTTGCCGTTTACCTGGACGGTGGGCAAATTTTTTAGATACGGTGTGATCGTAACCGGATTTCCGTTGGCACGAACCTCCCGGGCAAAATCATTGCCGGTACCGGTGGGGAAATACAGAATTTCCTGTTCCAGCGCAATACCCTGCGTGTCATTTACAAAA
>SVLC01000047.1 GCA_015068155.1 Oscillospiraceae bacterium
GATTGAACCGCCGTGTACGGAACCGTACGCACGGTGGTGTGAGAGGTCGGGGCTAAAAGCCCCTCCTACTCGATTTCCAGTTCGAATGCGCCGGTGTAGAGCTGATAATAGGTACCCTTCATAGCGATCAGATCCTCGTGGGAGCCGCGCTCGATGATGCGGCCGTGATCCAGGACCATGATGCAGTCGGAATTCATAATGGTGCTGAGGCGGTGGGCGATGACGAACACCGTCCGGCCGTGCATCAGCTTATCCATGCCGTCCTGCACTAATTTTTCTGTACGGGTATCGATGGAGGAGGTGGCCTCATCCAGGATCATCACAGGAGGATCGGCCACGGCGGCCCGGGCAATGGAGATCAACTGCCGCTGGCCCTGGGAAAGACTTGCGCCGTTGTCGGTCAGCTCTGTGTCGTAGCCCTTGGGCAGACGGGTGATGAAATCGTGGGCATTTGCCAGCTTGGCTGCGGCGATACATTCTTCGTCGGTGGCATCCAGCTTGCCGTAGCGGATGTTTTCCATGACTGTGCCGGTAAACAGGTTCACATCCTGCAGCACCACGCCCAGACTGCGCCGCAGGTCGGCCTTTTTGATCTTGTTGATGTTGATGCCGTCGTAGCGGACTTTGCCGTCTGCGATGTCATAGAACCGGTTAATGAGGTTGGTGATGGTGGTCTTGCCGGCACCGGTGGCACCTACAAAGGCGATCTTCTGGCCCGGATGGGCATACAGGGTCACATCATACAATACCTGTTTTTCCGGTACATAGGCAAAATCCACCATGTCCATTACGATGTCGCCCTTCAGCTCGGTGTAGGTGATGGTGCCGTCGGCCTGATGGGGATGCTTCCAGGCCCAACGGCCGGTGCGGGTTTCCGATTCGGTGATGGTACCGTCTTCGCTGATCTCGGCGTTGACTAAGGTCACATAGCCCTGGTCGGTCTCCGGCTCCTGATCCATCAGGTCGAAGATCCGCTCCGCGCCGGCCAAAGCCATGATGATGGCATTGAACTGCTGGGATACCTGGTTGATGGGCATGTTGAAGTTGCGGGAAAGAACCATGAAGGCCATCAGACTGCCCAGGCTCAGCAAGGAACCCTGGGATTGGACAACGATAATACCGCCTACGATCGCCAGGATCGCATACTGCACATAGCCCAGGTTGTTGTTGATGGGACCCATCATGTTGGAGAATTTGCCGGCAGAGAAGGCGTTATGGCAAAGCTCCTCGTTGCACTTGTCAAATTCCTCTTTGGCGGCGTCTTCGTGGTTAAAGACCTTGACCACTTTCTGACCCGTGATCATTTCTTCGATGTAAGCGTTCACGGCGCCCAGCGTTTTCTGCTGGCCGATGAAATACTTGCCGGCCTTGCCTGCCAGGGTCTTGGTAACGAAGAAAACGCCCACCACCGTGATCATACTCACGATGGTCAGGATCCAGGAGGTCCGCAGCATGGTCACGAAAATGACCACCAGCGTCACCACGGCAGAAATGGTCTGGGGGATGGACTGGGAGATCATCTGCCGCAGGGTATCGATGTCACCGGTGTAGCGGGACATGATATCGCCTGCGGGATTGGAATCAAAGTACCGCAGGGGCAGGGTCTGCATCTTCCGGAACATGTCGTTCCGGACGGTTTTCTGGATGCCCTGGGTCACGCCTACCATCAAAAAGCTTTGCAGGAAGCTGGCCAGCATACCGATCACGAACACACCGGCCATCTGGATCAAAAACTTCATAACAGGGGCGAAATCCGTGTTGCCGGCGGCAACCATAGGCAGGATATAATCATCCACCAGATCACCCAGCATGGTAGAACTGCGGGACTGGACCAGAGCAGTGGTGAAAATGCAAAGAAGAACCACAAACACCGGCAGCTTATACCGCAGCAAATACTTCAGAAGCCGCACAAAGGTCTTTTTGGGATCTCTTGCCATGCGGCCGTCGCCGCGCATACGTACAGGTGGCATTATTCCTCGCCTCCTTTCTGCTGGGAGTAGTAGACTTCCTGATAAATGGAGGAGGTAGCCATCAGCTGGTCATGGGTGCCCACAGCGCTGATCTGGCCGTTGTCCATGACGATGATCATATCCGCGTCCTGCACAGAGGCGATCCGCTGGGCGATGATCAGCTTGGTGGTGCCGGGGATCTCTTCCCGGAAAGCCTGACGGATGGAGGCGTCGGTGCGGGTATCCACGGCAGAGGTGGAGTCATCCAAAATCAGGATCTTGGGCTTTTTCAGCAGGGCACGGGCAATACACAGGCGCTGTTTCTGACCGCCGGAAACATTGGTGCCGCCCTGCTCGATGTGGTAATCATACCCACCGGGGAAGCCTTCGATAAAATCATGGGCACAGGCCAGACGGCAGGCATGGATCATTTCCTCATCAGTGGCGTCGGCATTGCCCCAGCGAAGATTTTCCTTGATCGAGCCGGAGAACAGCACATTTTTCTGCAGCACCATAGCCACATTGTCCCGCAGCACTTCCAGGTCATAGTCCCGGACATCCACGCCGCCAACCTTCAGGCAGCCTTCCGATACATCATACAGCCGGGGGATCAGCTGCACCAAGGTGGATTTGCTGGAGCCGGTGCCGCCCAGAATGCCAACGGTAGCGCCGGAGGGGATATGCAGGGTAACTTCCTTCAGCGCCCGGTGCTGGGCAGAAGCGGAATAGCGGAAGGAAACATTTTCAAAATCAATGGAGCCGTCCGCCACTTCCGTGATGGCATTGGCAGGAGAATTCAGATCCGGCTCCTCTGTCAGGATCTCATAGCAGCGCCGCAGCGGTGTGCGGGACATGATCATCATGACAAATACCATGGAAAGGTTCATCAGGCCCATCAGGATCTGGGTGGTGTATGTAAACATGGAGGAAAGCTGGCCTGTGGTCAGACCGTTGAGAGGATTGTTTCCGGAGTCGACCACCATCTGGGCGCCTACCCAGGAGATGCTCAGCATACAAGCATACACACACATCATCATAATGGGGGAATTCAGTGCCAGGATCTTTTCCGCTTTGGAGAAATTCCGGGCCAGGTCGCCGGAAATACCGGTGAACTTTTCGGTTTCCTTATCTTCACGGACAAAGGACTTGACCACACGGATACCGTGGATATTTTCCTGGACCACATTGTTGAGCCGATCCATCATCTTGAAGCCCCGGTCAAAGATCTTGAATACCAGAGGCACCAGACACACCAGAGCGACCACCAGCACCGGCATGACCTGCAGGTAAATAGTGGAGAGCTTCGGGGAGATCTGCAGAGCGGAGACCATAGCCAGGATCAGCATCATGGGGCAGCGGATAGCCATGCGGATCATCATCTGGAAAGTCATCTGCAGATTGGCTACGTCCGATGTCAGGCGGGTCACGATGGACGCGCTGGAAAATTTATCAATATTGGAAAAACTGAACTGCTGCACCCGGTAGAACATATCGTGCCGCAGATTTTTGGCAAAGCCGGTACCGGCCCGGGAGGCAAAAATGGCAGACAGCACGCCGAAGCACAGGCTCATCAGGGCACACACCACCAACTGAATGGAGCGGGTGACGATGATGTTCATGTCCTGCAGCTCGATGCCGTAGTCATACAGGCTGGCCATGACCAGAGGGATCAGCACCTCCATGGTCACTTCGCCTGCCATACACAGGGGGCTCAGCAGAGCAGCCCACTTATATTCCCGGACGCACCGGGCTAATCGTCTTATCATTTACAGGGTTCCTCCTTTTGTCTGCGCTTACAGGGATAGCCGCCCATGTTGTGAAGGGCACGGGTCAGCAGATCGTGGAACTGGTCAAGTTCCGCTTCTGAAAAGCCCTGCACCAGCCGGGCTTCTGTGGAAAGAATGGTTTGATGCATGGTCTCATCCAATTCCCGGCCCTTGGGCAGCAGATGGACCCGCTT
Organism: Oscillospiraceae bacterium; assembly: GCA_015068155.1. Classification (GTDB taxonomy): domain Bacteria; phylum Bacillota; class Clostridia; order Oscillospirales; family Oscillospiraceae; genus Faecousia. Next base: position 3,910 of record SVLC01000047.1, read on the forward strand.
GGAACGGCGGTCATTCTCGTCAGGCCGGAACTCGATAAAGCCCTTCTTTTCCAGCCGGGACAGCAGGCCCGATACGGTAGGATGGCTTAGGTGAAAGGCCTGTTCGATGTCTTTGGGGCAGGGGGGCTGCTTGCTGTGGGTGATGTAACCCACGATCTGCCCCTGGGCAGCGGTCAGGTCCATGGAGGCCAGGGCATTGGTCATGGCTTGCTCTGTGCAGGTGCCTAAAATACGGATCAGATGGCCGTAATGGGGTGTCAAATCACCACCTCCTGAAAATGTAGCATGCTACGTAATAAAATACCATAAGACCTGGCGCTTGGCAAGGGGTTCGGAAAAAGTTTACATTTGCCGGCTGATCAACTGCAACACCCTAAAATATGGAAAAATACCAACATTTTACATTGTAATTCCTGCTGTTTTGTAGTAAAATTCGCACGAAATCAAACTTCGGAGGAACGCAATGAAACAGCAAAAAACAAGGCCCTTTGGCGCCAGGGACAAATTTGGCTATCTGCTTGGCGACTTGGGCAACGATTTTACATTTATCCTCTCCACATCGGTGCTGATGAAATTTTACACCGATGTGATGGGGGTCAGCGCTGCGGCGGTAGGCATGGTGATGATGCTGGCCCGCTTTGTGGACGCTTTTACCGATGTGACCATGGGGCGGATCTGTGACCGAAGCCGGACCACCGCTGCCGGAAAGTTCCGGCCCTGGATCCTGCGGATGTGTGTTCCCGTAGCGGCAGCATCCTTTTTGATGTACCAAAGCGGCCTGGCAGAGATGGGTACCGGGTTTAAGACCGCGTATCTGCTGGTGACCTATATCCTGTGGGGCTCGGTGTTTTATACTTCGATCAATATTCCCTATGGGTCTATGGCCTCGGCGGTATCTGCCGACCCATCGGACCGGCAGAGTCTGTCCACTTTCCGCACTATGGGCGGAACCTTCGCCGGCGTGTTCATTGGCGTGCTGCTGCCGCTGTTGGCCTACGAAAAGGTGGATGGCGTAGAAACTCTGGTGGGCAGCCGTGTTACGGTGATCGCCGGCATTTTCTCCATCCTGGCGGTGATCTGCTACCTATTGTGCTACCGGATGATCACGGAGCGGGTGCGGCCCCAGGGGCAGGCCAAGGCGGTGCCAGTGGGCACCATGCTGAAAAATGCGCTGAAAAACCGGGCACTGGTCTCTGTGATCGCCGCGTCCATCGTGATGCTGCTGTCCCAGCTTACTATGCAGAACATGGCGGGCTATATCTTCCCGGAGTATTATAACAGCGCCGCGGCCCAATCCGCGTCCTCTCTTGTGATGATGGTGGCTATGCTGCTGGCGGCTATGGTGGCAAAGCCCCTGGCCCGGTGTTTTGGCAAAGCAGAGCTTTCTGCCGTCACCAACCTGTTTGCGGCGGCGGTGTGCGTGGTCACATTCATCCTGCGGCCGGACAATGTTTGGGTGTTTGTGGGTCTGCAGGGCCTTTGCTGGCTGGGGCTTGGTATTTTTTCCATGGTCTCCTGGGCGCTGATCACCGATGTGATCGATGACGCACAGCTAAAAAATGGCGTCCGGGAGGATGGCAGCGTCTATGCGCTGTATTCCTTTGCCCGGAAATTGGGCCAGGCAGCGGCGGCGGGGGTATCCGGTTACCTGTTGACTGCCATTGGCTATACGGAGCAGACCCGGCAGGATCCGGAGGTTCTGGGTGGTATTTTTTCCATCTCTACGCTGGTGCCGGCGATTGGTTTTGCGGCGCTGGCGCTGGTACTGTGGTTTTGGTATCCGCTGCACAAGAAAAAGGTGGAGGCCAATGTCAAAGCGCTGGAAGAACTGCAAAAAGGGGAATAAAAACAGGGCAATTTACAGAAAATTTATTTACTTTTCCCCATACTATGGTAAAATATTCCTGTAATTTCATACTAGGAGGCAAACATCTGTGAGAAACATTGTTAATTTCAACCGCAAGTGGGCCTTTGCCAAGGGTATCTCCGAAGCTCCCACCACGATCCCTGCCGAGTGGAACTGGGTGAACCTGCCCCACTCCTGGAACGCCATCGACGGCCAGGACGGCGGCAACGACTACTACCGCGGCACTTGCTGCTACGCCAAGTCCTTCGATAAGATGGACCTGCCCACCGCGGAAAAGTACTATCTGGAGATCAACGGCGCAAACTCCTCTGCTGATGCCTACCTCAACGGCAAACACCTGGCTCACCATGACGGCGGCTACTCCACCTGGCGCGTGGACATGACCGACGCGCTGGAGCGGGACAATCTGCTGGTGATCCTGGTGGACAATGCGGCCAACGACCGGGTCTATCCCCAGGTTGCGGACTTTACCTTCTATGGCGGCCTGTACCGGGATGTCAATATTCTGTGTGTATCTGAGTCCCACTTTGACCTGGATCATTTCGGCGGCCCCGGCATCAAGGTCACCCCTGTGATGAACGGCAAGGATGCCAATGTGGAGATCGAGGTTTATACCACCAATGCCAAGATGGGCCAGTACCTGCAGTACACCATTCTGGATGCGGAAGGCAACACCGTCCACAATATTGCCACCGACGATACCAAGATCTCTGTTACCATCGAATCTGCCCATTTGTGGCATGGCCGCAAGGATCCTTACCTGTACACTGTGGAAGTGAACCTGGTGCAGGGCAATGAGATCCTGGACAATGTTTCTGCCCGGTTTGGCTGCCGCAGCTTCTCCATTGATCCCGACAAGGGCTTTATCCTCAACGGCGAAGCATATCCCCTGCGTGGCGTAAGCCGCCATCAGGACCGCTGGGGCATCGGCAATGCTCTGCTTCCCGAGCATCATGAGGAGGACATCCAGTACATTCTGGAAGTGGGTTGCACCACCATCCGTCTGGCTCACTACCAGCACGATCAGTATTTCTATGACCTGTGCGACGAAACGGGCCTGGTGATCTGGGCAGAGATCCCCTATATCTCCAACCATATGCCTACCGGCCGGGAAAACACCATCAGCCAGATGAAGGAACTGATCGTCCAGAACTACAACCACCCCTGTATCGTGGTTTGGGGTCTGTCCAACGAGATCACCATGAAGGGCGATGCGGATCCCGATCTGCTGGAAAACCACAATATCCTTAACGATCTGTGCCATGAGATGGACGCTACCCGCCTGACCACCATCGCCGCGGTTTCTCCCTGCCCCATCGATTCTCCCTATATCCAGATCCCCGATGTGGTTTCTTACAACCATTATTTCGGCTGGTATGGCGGTGACACCTCCATGAACGGCCCCTGGTTTGATAAGTTCCATAAGAAGCATCCCAACATTCCCATCGGTATTTCCGAGTATGGCTGCGAGGCTCTGAACTGGCATACCTCCAACCCCACCCAGGGCGATTATACCGAGGAATACCAGGCTTATTACCATGAAGAGCTGATCAAGGCCATCCACGAGCGTCCCTACCTGTGGGCTACCCATGTGTGGAATATGTACGATTTCGGCGCCGATGCCAGAAGCGAAGGCGGCGAGAACGGCCAGAACCATAAGGGCCTGATGACCTTCGACCGCAAGTACAAGAAAGACTCTTTCTACGCTTACAAGGCATGGCTGAACCCGGAGCCCATGGTCCACATCTGCGGCAAGCGGTATGTTGACCGTGTGGAGGATGTGACCAAGGTCACTGTCTATTCCAACTGCGAATCCGTGGAGCTGTTTGCCAATGGCGTTTCCCTGGGCGTGCAGAAGCATAACGGCCTGCCCTTCTTCTACTTCGATGTTCCCAATGCCGGCACCACCCATCTGGTGGCTGTGGCTGGCGAACTGAAGGATGAAAGCGTTATCAACAAGGTGGAAGTCTTCAACGAGGAATACCGCCTGAAGGAGAAGAACGCGGTGCTCAACTGGTTTGACATCACCGAGCCCGAGGGCTATCTGAATGTCAACTGCACCTTCAAGCAGATCATGGCCACCCTGAAGGGCAAGATGCTCGTCATGGGCCTGTTCGCCAAGATGGCCCCCGTCATTGGCGGCGGCAAGGAAGGCGGCATGGATATGAGCGCCATGGGCGGCATGATGGATATGCTGGGCGGCTTCACCTTCCTGCGTCTGGCCGGTATGATCGGCACCATGGGCATTAAGTTCACAAAGGAAGAACTGCTGGATATCAACGCCAAGCTCAATAAGATCAAGATCAAGGAATAAACATCTCAGAATACCCGGCAGAATTCTGCCGGGTATTCTTAACGATGTAAGGAGAAAACGGTTGCTAAAATGGGGCGGATATGGTATGCTTCATTTGTGGAGCGTAGTCCACTTTATAAAAGAAAGAGGTAGTGTTATGAAAAAACTGTTGTGTGTTGCATTGGTTGTTGTGATGATGTTGTCCTTAGTGGCCTGCAGCAAGAAGCTGTCCGGTACCTATGAGGCAGAATTCGACATCAAGGTCATGAAGTACACCGCAAGTTATACGTTCAGCGGCAACAAGGTGGAGATCGTTAAGAAAACCACCGTTTTTGGTGTTGTGGATTCCGTGACATTCGAGGGTACTTATGAAATCACCGAGAATGACGATGGCACCATGGAAATCACCATTAACCTGGAAACCGAGGACGATCATATTAAGAGCGGTACCTACACCTTCGAAGAGGGAGAAGACTACATCAAAATCGGCCCCTCCAAGCTGTATCTCAAAGGATAACTTCTATTATCTGTTCCCAGGGCGCGGTGAAAACCGCGCCCATTTTTGTATAAAGAAAACCACGCGTTAGACGCGTGGTTCAATAAAGCCTATGGCGGTGAGTAAAAATCCCTGTTAAGATTATAGGTGCGGTCCGCCAACTGCACAAACAATCAAAACAGGGAGGCACTCATATGAGTATGAATGACATCAATAGTTTATCACATACGAAATGGAATTGCAAATACCATATCGTATTCGCACCCAAATACCGCAGAAAAGTTTTTTACCAAGCTAAAAGAGGAGCAATAGGAAAAATACTACGCCAGCTATGCGAATGGAAGGGAGTAACCATCATAGCAGCGGAAGCATGTCCCGACCACATACACCTCTTCGTAGAAATCCCACCGAAGCTATCCGTATCGGGGTTTATGGGATATCTTAAGGGAAAGAGTGCGGCAATGATGTATGAGCAATTCGGCGATCTTAAATACAAGTATCGCAATAAAGAGTTCTGGTGCAGAGGTTATTATGTGGATACGGTAGGTAAGAACGAGAGCCGAATTGCGGAGTATATCGAGAACCAACTTAAAGAAGATGAAATGGGTGAACAATTAGTAATCCCGTCCGCCAGCCCGTTTACGGGTCGCAAGTAAGACAATGCAGTTGGCGGGCTGTTATTATGCGTTTACGTATTACGCAAGAAAAATAGGGCTATGCCCGCATATGAAGAACCCCCGGTTTTACCGGGGGGTTCCTTTTTATTTCGCTGATGTGAGGGATTTGTAAGAACGCGCGCCCTAAGTTCCATGATTCAATCAAATTGCGTATATTCGGCCATTGAAAACCCCTGGTATTCTTCGGAATATGGGGTGTTTTTGCAACTTTCGGCATCGTTATGATCAATAGTTCAAATCCAAGATGATGAAAAAATCCTTCTCTATGCCAAAGCAAAATGTTTTTATTAAGAATTACTTAACTGTCTTGTCATTGAAAGGATCCTGTGGTACGATAGCGCTGTTTTCGACAGAAAGAAAAGGAGTCGGATCGAGATGTTGGAGTCTTTCTTCCAATCAATATCCTGGCCAATGGAGCCGCCACCGGCATACGGTATGTTCCATATCCTGTTTACCCTGATCGGATTTGCTGTTTGCGGTTTCTTCGCATGGAAGCTACGGACTGTTAATGATAGGGCTGCAGGCAGGATCTTATTCTTCTGCGGCCTGTTTCTTGCGGTCTCAGAGGTTATTAAGCAGTTCTTCTATTATTTCGTAATGATGGATAACCGTTACTCCTGGGGCGATTTTCCGTTCCAGCTTTGCAGCATCCCTATGTATATGTGCCTGATTGCGCCGTGGCTGAAACCCGGCAAACTGCAACGTGGAATGTACAGCTTTATGGTGCTGTATAATCTGTTGGGAGGCGCGATTTCTTTCACGGAACCCTCTGGCCTGCTGCACGGTTATTGGTTTTTGACGCTTCATGCCTGCGTTTGGCACATGCTATTGGTTTTCGTGGGGTTATTTCTCTGCTTTTCCAAGCGTGGCGGCAATCAACAGGCAGACTATTGGCACGCTACATGGATTTTCCTGGCGCTGTGTGGGATCGCATTCGGCCTTAACTGCTTTGTGCAGTTCGGACTGGGAGAATGCATGAATATGTTCTTCGTGGGACCGGGCGATTCTCCAATCATCGTTTTCAAACAGTTTTCCCAGTGGTTTGGCTGGTATATCAATACGCCGATCTACATATTTGCAGTGTGCCTAGGCGCCTACCTTCTTTTTGTATTGATCTACTGGATCCAAAATAAGAAACTGCCCTCCCGCAGCAAGCTGACAGTTCCCTGATCCCGGGGCTGACCAATCGCATGATTGCCAGACCGCAGGCCACCGGCCTGCGGTCTTTTTGGACTCGGACGAAACATTTCTGATGCAATCGTGATGCATTTATGCTATACTTTTTCTGCAGACCGAGGAGGGAATGCTATGATACGAATTCTTGCTGTGGATGATGAAAAGCCTATCGTTGAGCTATTGAAATTAACATTGAACCGTTCCGGCTACCAGTGCATCGGCGCTTACGACGGTATCCAGGCTGCTGACCTCATTGAAAAGGAAACTTTTGACCTGATCTTGCTGGATGTTATGCTCCCCGGCATTGACGGTTTTGAACTGATGGACTACATACGGTCCACCGGGATCCCGGTCATTTTTCTCACGGCAAAGAATGCGGTAGCAGACCGCGTGAAAGGATTACGGATGGGCGCGGAAGACTATATGGTCAAGCCTTTTGATGTGCTGGAACTGCTTGCCCGGGTGGACGGTGTGCTCCGCCGCCACGGGAAGCTGCAGACCTGCATTCAGATCGGAGATCTGGAGATCAACACGCTGTCCATGCAGGTCCGCCGTAACGGGGCAGAAGTGACCCTTACCCGAAAGGAATATGAATTGCTGCTTCTCTTTGCGCAAAACATAGGTGTTGTATTGCCAAAACTGACGATTTATGAACGGGTCTGGGGCGGTGAGTACCCGGACAATACCCGCACTGTAGAATTGCACATCCAGCGGATGAAGAAAAAGGTTGGCTGGGAAGATAAGATCAAGCCGGTCTATGGTATGGGCTACCGCCTGGAGGGTTGAGCCATGAGTTACCGTCTGAAGCTTACCATCATGATCTCCCTGCTGATCGCTATCTCTTTCGGAATCGGCGGTACCATGATGATCACCACCTCCTTCCGCACAACCTTGGAACAGGAAACGCAATCGGCACTTACTTCCTTTGAGAATATGCAAAATACCTTGTATTTGCTGAACTCTTTGGGAGATCAGACGGATTTTGAAAGTTTGGCGGATGCCCTTTCCCAGATGGAAACACAAGGGCTGGGACAGTGGCAGGCGCTTTCGCTGAAGGTGGATTCGGAGGCGCTGTTTCAAAGCGGGATTCCGGAAATGCTGGAATATGCCCTGCCAACGCCGTCCCAGAATCAATGCAGCCTGCTCCCAGTTTCCGACAAACACGGTTATGGCCTTGTTGTCAAAAGCGTGATCGCTGCAGGCGCCGCCAATCTTGAGGTAGTGGCCCGGTTCGATATTTCTCATGTATATGCGCTGCGTGACACGCAGCAAAGACAGTATGTGATCGTGTACTGCGCGGTCGTCCTGTTTGGCGTTGCTGCATCCATTGCCATTTCGTTTGCGTTGACACGGCATCTGCGCCGGCTTACTGCCACCGTTCGGAGAATTTCCAGAGGCGATCTTTCCAAACGCTCCCAGATTCGGTCTTACGATGAATTTGGCCAGCTTTCCAGAGATTTCGACGCCATGGCGGACAAGCTGCAGGAAACGATCAGCAAGCTGGAATCGGATATGCAGCGGCAGGAGCGGTTTATGGGAGCGTTTGCCCACGAATTGAAGACGCCGATGACTTCTATTATCGGATTTGCGGACCTTCTTCGACAAGACACTATGGATGAGAGTACGCGGATCATGGCCGCAGATTACATTTACTCAGAAGGCAAGCGGCTGGAGCGGCTTTCCTTTAAACTGCTGGACCTGCTCTTGCTTAAAAATGACCAGATCTCCATGAAGCGGGTATGGCTTGGGTCTTATCTGCAGGAGATCGAGCGAGCCCTTGCACCCAATATGAAGGATAAGAATATACGGTTGATCTGCAAAGCGGAACAGAAACGGGTGATTCTGGAAACGGACCTTGTCAAATCCCTGCTGTATAATTTGGTAGACAATGCTTCCAAGGCCATGGACGATGGCGGCATCATTGCGATCTATGCAGCAACCGTCCCGGATGGCTGCCAGTTCCAGGTGGTGGACAATGGCCGGGGGATGCAGCCGGAAGAGCTTAGCAAGATCACAGAAGCGTTTTACCGTGTGGATAAAGCACGCTCCAGAAGTCAGGGCGGTGCCGGCTTGGGCCTTGCGCTGTGCAAGCAGATCGTTGAGCTTCATAACGGCAGCATTCAGTTTGCCAGTGAGCTGGGAAAAGGCACCCGTGTGACCGTGACGCTATACGGAAAGGCTGGGCAGCACGATGCGTAAGGTTAAGACTGTGACAGTGGTCCTGCTTGTAAGTTTGGTGCTGATCATAGGCGCATGCATTCCTGAGCTGGCTGCCCGTTTTATGGATGAGAAACACACCGGCAGCTATTCAATCAATCCGATGACATCCATCGAATTATCGATCCATCAAGAACTGTCTCCTGTTGGGAAGCTTGCTATGATGAACAGGATCGACAGCCTGCTTCCCATCCGTGAAAGCAAGGCCGGGATGACAGCAGAAGATGTCATGGCTGCGGTTATGAAAGAGCTTGCTCCTTATATGGACGCACAGCTTGTGGCCTTTTCTGAGGAGCATGTGGAGATGCAGCCGTATTTGGTTCAGGTGCTGGATATGCCGCAACTGCAAAGCGTGATCTGGCAGGTCACGATCGCCGGCGATGATGCCGATTTTACTTTTGTTGATCTGCTTATGGATGACAAAACGGGCCATATCCTTCGGATAAATTATACTGCGGAAAATCCCCGGCCTCCCTATGTAAAGGAGAAGGTGATCCGCTCCTTTGCGGATATCTATTTTTCAAGCCTGGGGATCACGGACCATTGGAATTATCTTGTAAAGGATCTGGAACACGCTTTTATCGGAGACAATGCGGTGGCTGTACGGTTCCACTTGGAAGATCCGCAGTACGGACAGGCTGATATAGATCTGTTTGTCCATGACAACGGTTTCTATATTGAATTTCCCACCATCGAGTAAGGAGGAGCTATGAAAAAACGGAAGATCCCTACAGCGATCATCATAACGATGGCATTGCTGTATCTGTTTGCCTGCCTTCCAAGAATCGTATCCGGCGCTCTGGATCGTTGCTCCGGGGAATCTCCTGCCTACAACGATATGCTTTCGGTGAAGCTGGAGATCTCACAGGATGAAAAGCAGATGCGCTTTCCCGATAAGCTCCAGCTCCTAGCTGACGCGCAGACCGTAAACCTGAACCAGAGTCAGGCCTCCATGACGGAACAGGAAGTGGAAGCGGCCGTTGCGGTGTTTTTGCAGGCTTGCCAGGATGCTGGGATCTATGAGCCGTTTGAACCGACCCATCTGTACATGCAGCCGAAACTGATGTACGTTTTTTCTGACTCTCCAAAGTATCTGGTGATTTGGACAGTAACCATGATCAACAAGAATGCTCCCAACCAGACTGTTATATTGGATGTGGATGATGAAACGGGGGCGATCCTTTGCCCTTCCTACAACATTTACCGTTCTTATACGATGGATGATGTGTGGGAGCGGAACAAAACTGCGATGGACCGGTTAACGGAGCTGTTTTTTGGTCAATTGGGGATGCAGGAGATGGCGGATGCTGTGGAAATGAATGCAGTCAACGGCAGCGGTTACGAATATAAGGAAACAGATGGCGGCGTTTCAGAGGCCATATACCAATTCGACCGGACAGTTACTGTCCAATTCACAGTTGACGGTGCGGGCGGATTTACGGTCACCCTTTTATGATGCGCTTTTGATGCGGCTTTTGTACACAAAATGATGCACCCTTTCGGTATGCTGTCACCAAGACAGATATCGAAAGGGTGTTTTTATGTGTCCATCCAGCTATATTGAGATCTCCCGTTCGGCGCTGCGGCGAAATGCGGCCGCGGTGCGGGAAGCGGTTCCGGTCCCGGTCATTGGCGTCCTTAAATGCAATGGCTACGGTGTTACGATCCAGGAAGCAGCCGCCGCCTGGCAGGCTGCAGGTGTCACTATGTTTGCCGTTTCCCGGCCGGAGGAGGCATTGGAATTGAGAGGATGCGGCTTTCGGGAGGATATTCTTCTTTTGTGTCCGGTTGCGGATACGCAGACACTTGCGCAAATGCAGGAGAACAGTATCATTTTGACCGCATCCAATTTTGACAATGCACACTTTTACAGCACCCATGCCTCCAGCCATCCCGTTCGTGTGCATGTGGCAGTAGATACAGGCATGGGCAGGTTTGGGATCCGATGGAACGATGTGGAACAGGCCAGGGCGCTGTATAGGCTGCCAGGCCTTTCCTTTGAGGGGATATTCTCTCACTTTTCCTGCTCCTTCGAGGCGGAATACCAGGAAACAAAACGCCAATTGTCCCGCTTCCTGTACATGATAGAAGCCTTGCAGATGGAGGGGATACCGGTGGGCATGAGGCATATCGCCAATAGCTGCGCCGCTCTGCGGTTCCCGGAGACTTGGCTGGATGCTGTCAGGATCGGCTCTGCCCTGGTAGGAAGGCTTCCAGCAGATACTCCCGTCAAATTGGAAAGCGTCGGCGTTTTCAAAGCGCAGGTGGTGGACCGCAAGCATTTTCGGCCAGGAGATACAACGGGATACGGCGGTTATTGCAGGATCCCAAAGGAGGCGGATGCTGTGATCGTTGCGTTGGGGCGGGAAGACGGTTTTGGCGTTACAGCCAAACCGGATAAGCTCCGGCTGAAAGATCTGGCAGCATACCTGTATCACCTGCTGCAGGCGTGGCGGCATCCGCCATGTGTAGTGTGCAATGACCGGAAAATGACGGTGTTGGGGCGCGTAGGCAATCAGTATACGCTGTTTGATGCCACCGGCATGGATATCAAACCGGGCGATCTGGTGCAGTGGGAGGGTAATCTCATGCTT
>SVLC01000048.1 GCA_015068155.1 Oscillospiraceae bacterium
CAATAGCTAACTTTTCTTCTTTGCTTCGTATAGTGTATTTACCAGCCATAATTCCACCTCCATGTCTATAATAGCATAAAAATAATGGTAGGCACTTTCGTGTCTACCATTATTTTATCACTTCAGAGAAGATCCTCGGGTTTTTACTTTTTGGCCCCAATTCCGGCTAAAATTTGAAACAAAGATTGACTTGCAGCCGGGAATGGTCTAAAATTATAAAAATACATTGCGTGAAAGGAGTGGTATCCTATGGAAAAACCCATTCGCTCCGTTTCCCGGAGACATCGTTTCTCCGGATTGAAGGGCTGGCTGTACCTGTTGCCGGCAATGGCGTTTTTGGGCGTGTTCATGGTCTACCCGCTGATCGACGTGCTGATCTATTCCCTGGAAGAAGGCTTCAACTCCGCATCTCAGACACATTTTGGCTACGGTATCTACAATTATGAATATGTTCTGCACGATCCTTATTTTCTCCAGGCTGTAAAAAACACATTTATTCTGGTGATCATCACCGTGCCCTTGTCCACGGGATTGGCGCTGCTGATCGCATTGGGCTTAAGTTCCATTCAAAAGCTGAAGGACCTGTTCCAGACGATTTATTTCCTGCCCTATGTCACCAATACCCTGGCGGTAGGCCTGGTATTTATGATCCTGTTCCGCAAAACTGCCTATTCCGATGGCCTGGTGAATATGCTGATCCATTTCTTTGGCGGAGAGTCGGTGGATTTTATCGATGGCCCTTATTGGGCAAAAATGCTGGTGCTTTGCCTGTACACGGTGTGGATCGTTCTGCCGTTTAAGATCATCATTCTCACCAGCGCCCTGGCATCGGTGGATCAGACTTACTATAATGCCGCTATGGTGGACGGCACTCCCGCCGGCCGGGTCTTCTGGAAGATCACGCTGCCTATGATCTCCCCGTCCGTTTTTTATCTGATCATCACCGGCTTTATCGGCGCGTTCAAGGCCTATAGTGATTCGGTGGCGTTGTTTGGCACCAATTTGAATGCTGCCGGTATGAATACCATCGTTGGCTATGTCTACGATATGCTCTATGGCAATTCCGGCGGCTACCCGTCTTATGCTTCCGCTGCCGCCATCATTCTCTTCGCCATCGTGCTGACCATTACCTGTATCAATTTGATGGTCAGCAAGAAGCACGTGCACTATTAAGGAGGATGTTGTATGCGTCAAGATTATACGGCAATCCGTTCCGTCGGCCGGCGCAGAAAGAAAGTATTCAAAGGCTTTGTATATGGATTTCTGATCTTCTGGGCCATTGTGGTGCTGTTTCCGTTCTATTGGATGGTGCTGTCTTCCATCAAAAGCTACGGCGATTATAATGCGGAGTTTATTCCCCAGTTTATCGCGAAGAACCCCACTTTTGAAAACTATATTTCCGCATTCTCCGCGGTTCCTTTGGCGGACTATTTCTGGAATACCCTGGTGTTCACCCTGGGAACCACCGCCATTATGCTGATCGTCACGGTGCTGGCGGCTTATGCCTTTGCCCGGCTGGAGTTTAAAGGCAAGAACCTGGCCTTTACCTTGTTTTTGTCGCTGATGATGATCCCTTCGGAACTGGTGGTCATCACCAATTTCGTCACAGCTACCAACCTGGAAATGCGCAATACCTTCCTGGGCCTGATCCTGCCCTCTGTGGCATCGGTCTTCTATATCTATCTGCTGAAGGAAAATTTCGCCCAGGTGCCTGATGAGCTGTACTACGCCGCCAAAGTCGATGGTACTTCGGATCTGAAATATCTGTGGAAAGTGATGATCCCCATATGCAAGCCGACGGTCATTACCATTGCCATCTTAAAGGTCATTGAATGCTGGAACAGCTATGTATGGCCCCGTTTGATCACCGATAATCAGGATTATTTCCTGGTGTCCGTAGGTATCCAGGAGATCCGGGAGAACGGTTTTGGGCGGGAAAATATTCCGGCCATGATGGCGGCGGTGGTTGTGATCTCCGTGCCGCTGATCATACTGTTTTTGATTTTCCGGAAGAAGATCATGGCCGGTGTTGCCAGAGGAGGTACCAAAGGATGAAAAAAACATCAGCAATTTCGCTCGTTCTGTGCCTGGCTATGGTGCTCACCCTGTTTTCCGGCTGCCATGGCGGCAAAGCCAGGACCGCCTTTGAAGTACCGGCGGCGTTTGATACCTCCAAGACCTATGAGATCACCTTCTGGGCAAAAAACGACACCAATTTGACCCAAGCCAATATTTATCGGCAGGCCATCGCCGACTTCCAGGCGCTGTATCCCAATATCAAGGTGAATCTGAAGCTATACACCGACTATGGCCGCATCTACCGGGATGTAATCACCAATATTGCCACCGACACCACTCCCAATGTGTGTATTACCTATCCGGACCATATTGCCACCTATATGCAGGGGGATGATGTGGTGGTGCCGCTGGACGAGCTGTTTACCCATGAAAAATACGGCTTGGGCGGCAGCGAACTGCGGTTCGACGGACCGACAAAGGACCAGATCGTTCCTAAGTTTTTGGAAGAGTGTAAGGTGTCCGGCCGGTATTATGCCATTCCCTATATGCGCTCCACGGAAGCCTGCTATGTGAACAAGACCTATGTGGAGGCCCTGGGCTACGAACTGCCGGAGGTGCTTACCTGGGATTTTGTCTTTGAGGTCAGCGCTGCGGCTATGGAAAAGGATGCCAACGGCCTGTATAAGGTCAACGGTCAGCAGACCATGCTGCCGTTTATGTACAAGTCCACCGACAATATGATGATCCAGATGCTCAAGCAGTTGGATGCCGGCTATTCCACCGACAGCGGCCATGTTCTGATTTTCCATGACAGCACCAAGGCTGTTTTGGAGGATGTTTATGACGCCGCGGAGATTTGGTCCTTTTATACCTTCAAAACCGGCTATCCTGCCAATTATCTGAATGCGGGTCAGTGCATTTTCGCTGTTGACTCCACCGCCGGCGCAACCTGGATGGGAAGTGACGCGCCGCTGGTGGACATCCCGGAAGAAAGCATCGTGGATTTTGAAACCGTGGTGATGCAGGTCCCGCAGTTTGACACGGAAAACCCGCAAATGATCTCGCAGGGCCCCTCCATCTGCGTGTTTAATAAGACGGATCCCCAGGAAGTGCTGGCATCCTGGCTCTTTGCGCAATTCTTGCTGACCAATGAGATCCAGTACGCCTATGCCACTACCGAGGGCTATGTGCCGGTTACCACCAAGGCCCAGCAAAGCAGCCAGTACCGGGATTACCTGTCCAGGGCAGGGGAGGATCAGGATTTTTACTATCAGATCAAGATGGATGCCACCAATCTGCTGCTGGATAATATAGAAAACACCTTTGTAACACCGGTATTCAACGGCTCCACAGACCTGAGAAACGCCGCCGGACAGCTGATCGAAGAGGTGGTGGCGGATGCTCATAATAAAGTGCCGCTGAACGATGCATATTTTGAGAGCCTTTTTGATGAGATCACAGCTTTGTATCGCCTGGATCAAATACGCACGGACGGAAGCTGGCGGCAGGAGCTGGGGCCGATGCCATCCACTTCCGTGGCGCTGCTGGTCACCCTGGTATCCGTTTGGGCCGTTATGGGCGCGATCTGGCTTCGGCAAAGACTGAAAAACAGGAAAAAGGCAAAATAAGTTGCTTTTTCGGTTGATTTTTTGAAATAATGCGATATAATAGCTGGCGTACATGTATTTGTACAGCTATTAAAATGAACAAAGGAGTTAGAATCATGAAAAAGATTACCGCAATGCTGCTGGTTCTGGTTATGGTGCTGGCTTTTGCAGGCTGTACCGGTAATGAGAACCCCACTACCACCGCTCCTATCGAGCCCCAGGTCCAGGTGATGACCTACGCCGAGTTCATGGCTGCCGCCGTGGATACCGAGTGCGTCGTCGAGTTCTATGTCCAGGCCACCCAGGGCTGGTGGGATAATTCCATCGTGATCTACGGCCAGACCGAAGATGGCGGCTACTTCAGCTACGGCACCGTCTGCACCGAAGAGCAGTCCAAGCAGCTGACCCCCGGCACCAAGGTCCGCGTCACCGGCAAGAAGGCTGTCTACGACGGCGAGGTGGAGATTATGAACGGTCAGCTGGAGATCCTGGGTGGCGACACCTGGACCGCTACCGCTCTGGATGTCACTGCTCTGCTGGGCACCGATGAGCTGGAGCAGCACATGAACAAGAAGGTTTGCTTCAAGGGCCTGACCCTGGAAGCCGTTGAGTACAAGAATGGTGAGCCCGGCGATGACATTTATGTGACCCTGGGTTACAACGGCGCCAGCTACTCTTTCTGCGTGGAAGTGTACCTGACCGGCACCGAAACCGATGTGTACAAGGCTTTCGAGACCCTGCAGATCGGTGATACCGTGGATGTGGAAGGCTTCATGTACTGGTACAAGGGACCCAACGCCCACATCACTTCCATTGTGAAGGCTGCCTAATTGTAAATTCCCCAAAAGTGCGCTGCGTTTGCGGCGCACTTTTTTGTTGCAATAATACTCCAATAATTGTATAATTAAAAATAGAGAGGAGGGGAAAACCATGGCGTTGACGGAACGGGATTATTTGCACATCCACAGAGGTGAAAACACATTTTTATTACTGCGGGCATCTTCCCATTATCATATGATTTGGATCGATGCGAAATGGTCGGAAAAGGCCTTACAGAAGCTGTTACGGATCTATCCGTGCAGCGAAGAAGTGCTGCGCAAACAAGGTTTTCGCGCATCCGCGTTCAAGGCGGAAAATTTGCGCTATGTGATCACCACTGGCACCAAAACCGGTGATGAACTGGAGTTTTGGGTAGGCTCCGATCTGCGGCAGTATACCTTCGGCAGCGACTACACCCCGGAATTTCTGGATGCTTTTTTCATGGGGGCCCATGTCCATCATCGCCAGCCGGCGCAGTGGAACGGTCTGCCGATGCCTACGATTCACGGGATCACCTGGGGATTGAATGGCTTTTCCATTCTGCTGGCCTTTGTGTTTTCCCTCTGGGGGGAACCCAGTCGTATTCTGGCTTGCCTCTGTCTCTTATGCTTATTTGCGGCTGCTGTGTTGCCTATGGTTTTCCGGGAATCCTTCACGTTGGAAGAGGAAACTTCCAAGAAATATTCCCCAAAGCCTAAGTGCCGTCCGGGGAAACTTTGGCCTGCTCTGGTTGCGCCAGCAATCGCTATGACATTGAACATGCTGGAAAACTTCACCATGGAAGGCAGATATCTTTTCGTGATGATGGGTATCATGTTGCTTGTGGAAGTGGCTGCCTTTATAGGTGGCCTGGTTACCAGTATTCGTGTCAGAACCACACCGGTAAACCATGTGTTGTTGGCGTTGCTTCTGATGATCTTCAGCAGCGGAACTGTCGGACAACTGAACTATGTGTTGGATTTTCATGACAAACCGTCGTATGAAGCCCAGGTGCTGGATAAACGCCAATACCGGGGAAGCAGGAGTACATCGTATTATTGCACCGTGGACTTGCCAAACGGAGAGTTTAAAGAGTTTTCCGTTCGCAGAAGTATTTATGAGCAAACGGAAATTGGCGAAGAGGTTTTGATAACAGACTATGCTGGCGCTTTTGGTATCCCGTTCTCAACTTTGGAGACAATAGAGGAAGATTAGGAAAGTGCGCTGCGTTTGCGGCGCACTTTTTGCTTTACAACCGGGGCGTTTCTGTGCTATAATCCACTGGAATATCGACTAGGAGCGAGGTAGCTTATGAACACCAAAGAAATCGGCGAGATCCGCCGCCGTCAGCGCCGGGACCGCAGTAATATGACTGCAATCTACGGCTGCTATATCAACGATAATAAAGAGATCATTTCGGAGTTCCGTCAAAGCATCGGCATGATGCCCGAGAATGAAGCGGAAAAATACTTTGCCGTTCTGCGCCGCACCCTTGGCGGCACGCTGGGTAAAAATTTGTTGGATCTAACCTTCAAAACTTCCCAGGTGGCGGATTCTGAAGAACATAAACTTCTCATGCAGCTGCGCCAGGGTGGCTTGCAGGATGACGGGCTTCGGCTGTCCTTCTACCAAAAAGTCATGCAGTCCCTGGAATTGGATGAAAGCTATCTCATCCTGCTGGGCACCGATACCTATGATGTTCCGTTCAAAAGCAAGGACGGCGATACCTTCTCTGCCGGCTCCGACGAGAGCTATACATATCTTTTGTGCGCCATTTGCCCTGTCAAGCAGACCAAGGCCAATCTCCACTATGTAGCGGAAGAGAAGCAGTTCCACGACGGCAATATGGCCAATGTGGTATCCGCCCCGGCGTTGGGATTTTTGTTCCCGGCTTTTGATAACCGGGCTACCAATATCTACAATGCACTTTACTACTGCAAGGACCAGAAGGATAACCACCAGGCCTTCGTCCAGGCCATCTTCAACACCCCTGTTGCGCAGCCTGCGTTCCAGCAGAAGCAGTCCTTCCAGGCGCTGCTGAACCGCAGCCTGGAGGAGGAATGCAGCATGGAAGTGGTGCAGACCGTCCATGATCAGCTTTGCCAGCAGATCGCCATGCACAAGGAAAGCAAGGTGCCCGAGGCCCTCACGGTTTCCAAAGAAGTGGTGAAGGACGCGCTTACGGAATGCGGCGTTTCAGAAGCCCATATCGCCAAATTCGGCATTGATTATGATGAAGCTTTCGGATTTGAAGCGCAGATCCATCCGACCAATATGATCGACCATAAGAAGATCGAGATCAAAACCCCGGATGTGATTATCAAAGTAGCGCCTGATCGGGGCGACTTGATCGAAACTCGCGTGATTGGCGGCGTGAAGTACATTCTGATCAATGCGGAAGAAAATGTGGAAGTCAACGGCGTTAATATTTCCATCGAGGAAAAAGAGGAATTGCCGGTTTGATTTGTACAGGCAGAAATAACGGTTGCTATTTTCGGATCTTTGCCGTATAATGGTGGAAAAGAAAGGGGGGAACCCACATGAAACATGATATTTACTATACCCTTCGCAGGCAAAGCCCCTGGGTTACCGTTTCCGGTGCGTTGATGGGCGCCGCCTTTTTGATCCAGGCGGTATACTTTTTGCTGATCCGTTCCGTTACGGAAGTGCTGCTGCCGGAGCTTCTGATCTATATGGCCATTCCTATGGCGGTGGAGTTTGTGTGGTGTCTGATGATTCATGTGATTCCCCAGAAGGATACGGTCATGCTGGGAATCACCGCATGCCTGATTTTTTTGGTGCTGATGGGCCTGAGCCTTTTCTATGGGGATTTGGCGCGGACGATCTTGGCGGTGGCTGCATACCTGGCGGTGGCGCAGTTGGTAATGTTGATCATGGCAGGCCGTTTTCCTTATCGGCTGGTGGGCTTTGCTGCGGTGGCGCTGATCCTGTTGGTGCGCATTTTAGCCTATAGTGTGCCGGTGTATGTCAAAGCCTCGGATTGGACGGGTTTGTTGGTGCGGGAATTACCCGGCCTTTGTATGCTGGCGGCGATCATGTGCGTCCTTGCGGTGATCCAACCCCACAAAAAAGAAACGGAAGAATAAAAAATACCGAGATCTTCAACGATCTCGGTATTTTGTTATGTATGTTTACTTGGCGGCGGCCAGAATCAGCTCCACAGCCTGGTCGATGCCGATCACAGCGCTGTTGATGCACAGATGGTAGTTTTCGGCGGCGCCCCAGGTGCGGCCGGTATAGTGCTGGTAGTTGATCTTGCGGCGCTTATCCTTTTCCTGCAGACGGGCAACGGGGCTCTTCTCGGATTCACCGTAGAGCCGTACGATGCGGTCAGCCCGGAAGTCGTCATCGGCATGGATGAATACATCCAGCACATCCTTCCGGTCCTTGAGGATGTAGTCGGCATTTCTGCCTACGATCACGCAGGGGCCCTGCTCAGCCAGCTGCATGATCACGCTGCACTGAATGCTCCACAAAAAATCGGCGGTGGAAAGACCGTTCATGATGCCGGGAACGCCCTGATGGGAGAAGGCGTAGGACAGGCGGCTGGTGCCGGGAGCATGCTCGCCGTTTTCCTCTACAAACTTGGGGGCGAAGCCGCTTTCCAGGGCGATCTGATCCACCAATTCCTTGTCGTAAAAGGGGATGCTCAGACGGTTGGCAACTTCGCGGCCGATGGTGCGGCCACCGCTGCCGAATTCGCGGCTGATGGTAATGATTCTCTTTTCCATGGGATAACCTCCTTTGCTGATAAGCGAATGCCTCTACGGATAGTATAGCAAAGGTTTGGGTATTTGTCAAATACAACTGTCCGCAAGTTTCTTAAAGCGGATATTTTTATTTTGGCCTGATACGCAGACACAGCCAAACGGCCCAAACATATATCAAAGGCACCTGCTTTCACAGGTGCCTTTTTGGATCAAGCTTTCCGTACGAACAGTACGCCCAGCGTACCGGGACCGCAATGGCAGCTGACGGTACAGCCGGCATTGGTCTTATACACGGTTTCAAAAGCGGGACACTGGCCCACTGCCTCCATAACGGCGGCGTAACAATCGTCGGTCACCGGGGTGTTGGTGACGAACAAAATCTCGCGGGTCAGATCCTCCCGGCCGTCCAGCCGATCTTTGACATAGGAGGCCAGGCACTTGGCGTAGCTGCCGCGGTATTTCTTTACCACCTGCATCTTGCCGTCCTTTACCTCGATACAAGGCTTCAGGTTCAGCAGATTGGCGCCCAATGCTGCCACGGAGGAGCAGCGGCCGCCCTTTGCCAAATAGGTCAGCTTATCCACCAGGAAGCTGGCTTCGACCCGGCTGGTGAAGGCCTGGACCTTTTCCCGCAGTTCTTCCAGCGTTGCGCACTGCTTTGCCAGCCGGCAAGCCTCCAGCACCACCAGGCCCTGGCCGGTGGACAGATTCATGGAGTCTACCACTGCCACATTGTCAAATTCCTGCGCAGCGATGCAGGCGTTCTGATAGCAGGAGGAGAAACCGGAGCCGATATTGATGTGTAACACGCCGTCGTATTCGCCGACAAATTTGCGGAACCAATCCTCATACTCGCCCACGGAATTGGCAGAAGTGGAGCACAGGGCGCCACCGGCAGCCACATGGTCGAAAATCTGCGCGGGGGTAATGGTCACGCCGTCTTTGTATTGCTGATCTCCCATCACCACCGTCAGCGGTACCATGGTAATGTTGTTTTCATCCAGAATTGCCTGAGACAGATCACAGGTAGAGTCGGATAAGATTTTAATGTTCATAATACAAGTCTCCAGTCTGTTTTATCATTCCGATGCATTATATCATATTCCCATAAATGTGTCAAATATTTTTGAAAAGCAGTTGATTTTTCGGGGAAAATGGAAGATAATATAACCAAAGAGAGGTGCTGTTATGAAGAAAATTTTCTGTGTTACGGGCATGACCTGCGCGGCCTGCGCTGCCCGGGTGGAGAAGGTCAGCGCAGCAGTGCCGGGTGTGCAAAAAGCGGAAGTGAATCTGCTGGCCGGAAAACTGACGGTGGAGTCGGAGGGCGATGTGTCCGCTGCCATTGAAAAGGCTGTTATGGATGCGGGTTATGGCATCGGCGGTTCGGATAAGCAGGAAATGGTTGCCCCGGCGGACAATGGTCTGCGGGAAATGAAGATCCGCATCATCGGCTCGGCTGTTTTCCTGGTGATCCTCATGTATTTTTCTATGGGGCACATGCTCCGTCTGCCCCTGCCGGGCTGGTACCGTGACAATGCGATGACTGCCGCGCTGCTGCAGTTTTTGCTGACCCTTCCTGCGGTCTACTTAAATCGGGTGTATTATATCCGGGGCTTTAAGGCCCTGTGGCATCGGGCGCCCAACATGGATTCGCTGATCGCCGTGGGATCTTCGGCGGCGTTGGTGTACGGTATTGCGGTACTGTTTTTGATTTCGGATGCCATGGCTGCGGCAGACATAGCCGCCATCGATCACTACCGGCATAATCTGTATTTTGAGTCCGCTGCCATGATCCTCACCCTGGTCACCCTGGGCAAATTCCTGGAGACCAGAGCCAAGGGTAAGACCGGTGACGCCATCAAAGCCCTAATGGATCTGCGGCCCCAAACCGCCCTGGTCCGCCGTGAGGGCAAGGAACAGCAGATCCCCGTCGAACAGGTTCGGGTGGGGGATACCGTTTTGGTGCGGTCCGGCGGCAGCATTCCGGTGGATGGCATCGTGCTTTCCGGCAATGCTTTTGTGGATCAAAGCGCCCTTACCGGTGAAAGTATTCCGGTGGAGCGGTCCGTCGGCGATGCGGTGGCCGCTGCCACCGTCGTCAGCACCGGATATTTGGAATTCCGGGCGGAAAAGGTGGGGGAAGATACTACGCTTTCCCAAATCATCCGTATGGTGGAACAAGCCGGTGGCTCCAAAGCGCCCATTGCCCGGTTGGCCGATAAGATCGCCGGCGTATTTGTGCCGGTGGTGATGACGATTGCGGCCATTGCCTTTGCGGTTTGGATGGTGGCCGGTAAAGAGATGGAGTTTGCCCTTTCCGCTGCCATATCCGTGCTGGTGATCTCTTGTCCCTGCGCATTGGGATTGGCCACGCCGGTGGCTATCATGGTTGGCACAGGCCGGGGCGCCCGTATGGGTGTACTGTTCAAAAACGCCGCGGCCCTGGAAAATCTTCACAAGGTAAATACGGTGGTCCTGGATAAAACCGGCACGCTGACCACCGGAAAGCCGGTAGTCACCGATATTATTCCCGGCGACAGCGATGAAACCTGGCTGCTGGCTGTGGCATCGGCGTTGGAAGAATATTCCGAGCATCCCTTTGCCCGGGCGATCCTGGAAAAAGCCGAAGGTGGCATGGGCATCCGGGCGGAGGATTTTGAAACCCTGCCGGGGCGGGGCATCACCGCCACCATTGGCGGTGTCCGCTATTATGGCGGCAATGCGCGGCTGATGCAGGAACAGGACATTTGCATACCGGATTTGGCATACTTGGCCCAGGAAGGGAAGACTCCCTTGTATTTCGGTTCCGAGGACGGGGAGTATTTGGGCGCCATTGCCGCGGCGGATGTGCTGAAGCCGGATTCGGCGGAAGCCATTGCGGCGATGCAGGAGCTGGGCCTGGAGGTGATCATGCTGACCGGTGACAATGACCAAACGGCCAAAGCCATTGCGACCGCCGCCGGAATTACCCATGTGATCGCCGATGTGCTGCCCGGGGATAAGGCCGATGCAGTGAAAGAACTGCAGGCAAAGGGCAAGCATGTTCTGATGGTGGGCGACGGCATCAACGACGCGCCTGCGTTGGTTACTGCCGATGTTGGCATGGCCATCGGCGCCGGCACGGATATTGCCGTGGAGTCGGCGGATGTGGTGCTGGTGGGAGGCTCGCTTTTAAGTGTATGCAGCGCCGTGGAGCTAAGCAAGGCCACCATCCGCAATATCAAACAAAATCTGTTCTGGGCGTTTTTCTATAACAGCCTTGGTATACCCGTTGCCTTCAGCGGCTTGCTGAGCCCCATGATCGGCTCGGCAGCCATGAGCCTGAGCTCTGTGTTTGTGGTGTCCAACGCCCTGCGGCTGCGACTGTTCCGGCCTACCCATCAGGCTGCCCCGGCGTCTGCGACGGAATGTACCTGTCAGCCGTCCAAGGCGCCGGCCGCCCAGGTTCTCCATGTGGAAGGCATGATGTGCAACCATTGCCAGGCCCGGGTGGAAGCGGCTTGTAAGGCAGTTGCCGGCACGGTGAATGCGGTGGTGGATTTGAAAGCGAAAACCGTCACCGTCCACGGTGACGCAGCGCTCTCGGATTTGAAGCAGGCTATTGTAGATGCAGGTTATGAAGTAATGGAGTGAGGGATTTATGATGCATACTGATTTTTATTTTCCTTCCTGCGGCGGCGGTATGATCCATGGCTGCCGCTGGGAGCCTAACGGCGAGCCCAAAGCCGTGATCCAGATCGTTCATGGTGTGGCAGAGTATGTCCAGCGTTATCACCATTTTGCCACTTTTATGGCCGAGCAGGGATTTTTGGTGATAGGCCAGGATCACATGGGTCACGGCGGTTCCATTGGCGATGACGGCATCCGTGGCTATTTCCAGGGCGGCTGGTTCAAGGCGGTGGCGGATGTACACCGTTTGCTGAGCTACACAAAAATGGAGCACCCCAATGTGCCCTATATTCTGCTGGGTCATTCCATGGGTTCGTTCTTGGTGCGTACGCTGCTGTGCAAATATCCCAAATGCGGTGTCTCGGCGGCGATTATCAGCGGCACTGCCTGGATGCATCGGGGTATTATCAATTCCGGTATTGCTGCCGCCAGGCTGGCCGGCAAGACCCAGGGTATTGATAAACCCAACAAAATGATCAATCAGATGATGTTCGGCGGCTACAATCGCCGGGTGGAGCATCAGCGCACCGCCTTTGATTGGCTTACCCGTGACAATGCCGTTGTGGATGCCTATGTGGAAGACCCCCTCTGCGGTTTTGTCGTTACGCCGGGCCTGGCCGCGGATATGCTGACCGGCATGAAGTATAACCAGGAACCGGAAAATCTGATAAAAATGCGGAAGGATACCCCTGTCTTATTCATTGCCGGTTCCGATGACCCGGTGGGCAATTATGGCCAGGGCGTGAAGCAAACGGTCCAGGCCTTTACCCAGGCCGGTGTGGAAAATGTATCCATGCGGCTGTATCCGCTGTGCCGTCATGAGGTGCTCAACGAACTGAACAGGGAAGAGGTCTATCAGAATATTCTGGATTGGCTCAAGCGTCAGGGATGTATGGAGGCGGAACATGCGTAACATTCGCCTGGATATCTGCTATGATGGCACTCGCTATCGCGGCTGGCAGCGATTGCCCGGCGCGGATGCTACCATCCAGGGGAAAATCGAGCAGTGCCTGTCCCGCGTTTTAGGCGAGTGTATCGAGATCGCCGGCAGCGGACGCACCGATGCCGGCGTTCATGCGGAAGGACAGGTGGCGAATTTTCATTGTGAAAGCGCCATGCCCTGTGGGGAAATATTAACCCAGCTTCGCCGGTATTTGCCGGAGGATATCGGGGTATTGTCCTGTAAGGATTGCGCCGAGCGTTTCCACGCCCGCCTGAATGCCAAAGAAAAAACCTACCGCTATCGTATTTGGCATTCCGAAAAGCCATGCGTGTTCCAGCGCCGTTATGTTACGGTGCTGCCGGAACGGCTGGATGTTGCGGCCATGCAGGCGGCTGCCGGCTATTTGGAAGGGGAGCATGATTTTTCCGCATTCTGCGGCAATCCCAAATTCAAAAAATCCACTGTCCGATTCATCCGTTCGGCAAAGATCATCCGCTGCGGAGAGGAATTGCACATAGAATTTACCGGCAACGGCTTTATCCACAATCAGGTCCGTATCATGGTTGGTACGCTGATCGAAGTGGGCAGAGCAACGCGCGACCCCGACAGCATACCTGAGTTGTTCGGCGGCAGGCGGGAGGCTGCCGGCTTCCTGGCGCCGGCCCAGGGGCTGTGCTTAATGGAGGTAACCTATTGAACATTCAGATATTTGGAAAAAGCAAATGCTTTGATACCAAGAAGGCGGAGCGCTGGTTCAAAGAGCGCCGTATCAAATTCCAGTCCATTGACCTGGTAAAATACGGCATGTCCGGCAAGGAGTTCGATTCCGTGCTTCGGGCTGTCGGTGGTATCGACAATCTGATCGACTGGGACAATAAATCTCAGCAGATCACCAACATGAAGTATATGGATGATCAGCTTGCCAAAGAAGATAAGGTCTTCGATGATCCGTCACTAATGAAGACGCCCGTCGTCCGCAACGGCAAGCAGGCTACCGTGGGCTTCTGCCCCGAGATTTGGGCCACCTGGGAATGATCCTTTCCCAAGGCGTTCCCGCAGACCCAGCCATCATATGAATACAGAAATTGCAAAAAACCGGACTGCGCTTCTCCGCAGTGAAGTGATAAAATAATGGTAGACACGAAAGTGCCTACCATTATTTTTATGCTATTATAGACATGGAGGTGGAATTATGGCTGGTAAATACACTATACGAAGCAAAGAAGAAAAGTTAGCTATTGTA
>SVLC01000049.1 GCA_015068155.1 Oscillospiraceae bacterium
GCACGCTTTACGTCACACCTATGCGACCCGTGCCATCGAAAGTGGAATGCAGCCTAAAGTGCTGCAAAAATTGCTGGGCCATGCCAGCATCCAAACTACCATGGATCGGTATGTTCACGTGACGGACGAAGCTATGGATCAAGCTGTGAAGCAATTTGAGAAAAATGGGGTATCGGCATAAAAATCTATGTTATTCCATAGCAAAATGGCGTAAAAATGGCGTAAACCCAAAAGTGCCGAAAGCCGAAAACCCTTGCAAATAAAGGATTTTTTGAAGGAGAATATAAAAAAATGAAATTAGGTATCGTGGGACTCCCCAATGTCGGCAAGTCCACTCTGTTCAATGCTATTACCAACGCAGGCGTTCCTGCGGATAACTACGCATTCTGCACCATCGACCCAAATGTGGGCGTGGTGTCCGTGCCGGATGAGCGGTTGAATTGGCTGTCCGACTTCCATCAGCCCAAGAAGACGACCCCGGCCGTCATCGAGTTCGTGGACATTGCCGGCCTTGTGAAGGGCGCATCCAAGGGCGAAGGTCTGGGCAATAAGTTCCTGAGCAACATCCGCACCACCGATGCCATTGTCCATGTGGTTCGGTGCTTTGAGGATTCCAATGTCACCCATGTGGAAGGCTCTACCGACCCCCTCCGTGACATCGATATTATCAATTTGGAGTTGGTGATGGCGGATATCGAAATGGTGGAACGGCGTATCGACAAGGCGCAGAAGGCCATGAAGGGCGGCGACAAGAAGTTCGCCCGGGAAGTTGAGCTGTTCACCGGCCTGCTGCAGCACCTGAACGAGGGCAAGCTGGCTAGGACTTATACCGACGATGCAGAGGATCTGGCACTGATCGGCACCTCTGACCTGCTGACCCTGAAAAAGACCATTTACGTGGCAAACCTGGCGGAAAATGAGATCAACGAGCCGGAAAACAACCGTCACTACATGGCCGTCAAGGCTCTGGCCGATGCGGAAGGCAGTCAGTTGCTACCCATCTGCGCCAAACTGGAGGCAGATATCGCCGAGCTGGACGATCCCGAGGAGAAGGCCATGTTTATGGAAGAGCTGGGCGTTGCTGAGTCCGGCTTGGACAAGCTGATCCGCAGCTCCTATGCCCTGCTGGGTCTGATCTCCTTCCTCACCGCCGGTTCCGACGAATGCCGCGCCTGGACCATCAAGAAGGGCACCAAGGCGCCCCAGGCCGCCGGTAAGATCCATACCGACTTTGAGCGTGGCTTCATCCGGGCGGAAGTCATCGCTTTTGAGGACATGAAGGACTGCGGCACCATGGCCAACGCCAAGTCCCAGGGTAAGGTCCGCAGCGAGGGCAAGGAATATGTCATGAAGGACGGCGACATCGTCAACTTCCTGTTCAATGTGTAAAAATCGCACCGCCGGAGAAATTCTCCGGCGGCACTTTTTCGGGATTATAAGATTTTGATTGCAATTTCTGGTGAGGTGTAGTATAATGCTCTCCGATACCCCATCCGGGTGTAGCGCAGTTGGTAGCGCGCCTGCTTTGGGAGCAGGATGCCGGGAGTTCGAGTCTCCCCACTCGGACCATAAAATAAGAGGAGGGCAAAAATCCTCCTCTTATTTTATGTCCAGGAAGACTCGAATATTTAAATCACGATATGCCAGTGGCTTATCGTTGACACCAGTTCAAAAACTGGTGGCTTCCTCTATCTGCGCCACTCGGCGCAGATGCAAACGAGTCTCCCCACTCGGACCATAAAAGCCGAAAGAGCATTTGCTCTCTCGGCTTTTATCTTTTGAATGGAGCGTGACTCGAAAGATCAAATGCGACTGTCCAGTGGACAGTCGCTTGCCGACAGTTCGACGGAGGCAACACCTCTATTTTCTTCCCCTCGGGAAGAAAATGCAAACGAGTCTCCCCACTCGGACTGAAAGTCCAGCATGCCCCCATTATAAACGCGTATAATATCACTTTTTCTGCAAACCCTATATTCAAAGGAGTGATTTTCATGGACGGAAAAGAGCTTGCAAAGCAGACACTCGATCAGATTCCCCAGACAAATTCCAATGCAAAACGCATCGTCGGTCTTGTGAAGGAAGGCGGCAGGATCACCGGGTATCAGCTTTCTGATAATTCCATTGTGGAAAAACAGCAGGCAGTAAACATGGCGAAACAAGGCCAGATTGCCGGTGTAGGCATCGCCCACCGGGGAGATACGGAATACCTCAAATCCATCCCCGATGGAAGCGAAAACAACAATCTGGGCAATCTGCCCTCCGTATCTCCACAATCATAAACTTTTCCCGGATCGGTTTTGCCGATTCCGGGAATTCTTATAAAAAAGCTCTTGACTCTTACGCTGTGTCATAGTTTATAATACCCTTCACCCGATTGGGGCATTCGCTGGTTTATTGTTCATAATCCGTTTCGTAGCTGCCTGCGGGAAGAATATGACCGCAAGCGCAAACTTCATCGCTGGCCAGAGTGCCGGTCTTGCCGATGGGACCGCCCATCAGCACAAACACCTCCACAATTTCGCCGCATTTGGGACATTTCACTTCCGTCAGCCGCGGTGTCCCCTTGCCTTCCTGGCATCCGTTAATCAGCATCCTGTCACCTCTTAAAATTTGCTCCCCACTGCTCTCTCGTCAGCAGGGATGTATGGCCGGTACGCTTTTCGTTCATGAGCTTCACATCCAGCCCATGGGTAGTATAGCGGTACACAAAGCCCAGCTTTTGCTGCACACGGCGGGATTTTTCATTCCCCTCATAGTAGCCGCACCAAACAGCCCGCATCCCCAGATCCTCAAAGGCATGGCGCAGGAGCTCCCGGGCTGCTTCCGGGATCAGGCCCTGCCCCCAGAAGGGCTTGCCGATCCAGTACCCCAACTCACACTCGTCTTCCCTGTCTGTCATATCCGTGCTGCCTTTCAGCTTCAAGCTAATACTGCCTATGGGTTTTCCACCTTTCAGGCAAACCGCGTAGGTTTCCGGTGTGGAAAGAATATCCCTGATTATTTCACGGCTGTTTTTCACACTGGTGTGAGGCGGCCATCCCGCGGGAGGCCCCACATTGGGATCCTTTGCGTATTCATACAGACTTTCCGCGTCTCCTTCCTGCCAGGGACGCAGGATCAGTCGTTCGGTTTCCAGCATAGGCAGATTCACCTCTTTTTCATTGTCAATAATGATATTTCTTCTGCTTTGCCACCAGAAACACGGCAGAGAATACCACCGCCATCAGTTCTGCCACCACAATGGAGAACCAGATTCCATCAATGCCCCAGATTAATGGCAGCAGCAGTACCGCTGCCACCTGGAACACCAGGGTTCGCAGAAAGGAGATAATGGCCGAGGTCACGCCGTCGTTCAGGGCTGTAAAAAATCCGGAGCCAAAGATCGCATACCCCATAAATGGGAAAGAAATCGCAAAAATACGGAAACCCGACACTGTCAGCTGCAAAAGTCCCTGGTCATACCCTACAAAAATCAAAGACAGAGGTACTGCCAAGACTTCTCCCGCTATCAGCATAATGATTCCAAAAACGCCGACCAAAATCAGACTCTTTCGCAGCAGCCCCTTCAGTTCTTCGTGATTCCCCGCGCCGTCGTGGAATCCGATCACCGGGGCAGTGCCGATGGAGTAACCAATAAATGTGGCAGCGAACACCAAGCTAACATACATCATCACGCCATAGGCCGCCACGCCGTCTTCCCCGGCGTGCTCCAGCAGCTGGATATTGTAGAGCATACCTACCAGGTTCATGGAAACATTGCTCATAAACTCCGAGGACCCATTTACGCAGGCTCGCAACACTGCCCTGCCCTCAAAAGTCGTCTTTCCCAGACGCAGCAGACTGGTATTCTTTCGAAAAAAGTAGAACAAAGGCACCGCGCCGCCCACCACCTGGCTCATAGCGGTAGCTACCGCCGCGCCGATAAGCTTATAGGGCTGGGGTAGCAGAATCACCAGCAGGGCATCCAAAACCATATTGGTGCATCCGGAAGAAACCGTCACAGCAAGGCCCAACTGCGGCCGCTCCGCTGTAACAAAAAAGGACTGAAACAGAAATTGCAGTACATTAAACGGCAGCGCCAGCAGGATGATCCGGGCATACAGCGCAGCATCCTCCAGCATCTGCCCCTGGGCTCCCAGCAGTATGGCGATGGGCCGGATAAACACAATTCCCAGCACCGCAAACAGCACGCCCAGAGCAAAGGCCACATACACAAACAGGGAAAAATAGCGATTGCCCCGTTCTTTATCCCCTGCTCCGAAAGTCTTGGCCACGATTGCCGAGCCGCCGGTACCGAATATAAATCCCACCGTTGAGAGGATCATCAGCAGTGGAAATATCAAATTGACCGCGGCAAAGGATGTCTTTCCCGCAAAATTCGACACAAAAAAGCCATCCACCACGCCGTAGATGGAGGTAAAGATCATCATACCAATGGAGGGCAAGGTAAAGCGAATCAGCCGCCCATAGGTAAAGTGATCGGATAATTGGATCTTTCTTTTCATCGTTCGCTCCTAAGCAGATAGCGTCATCATTTCTAAACACCATTTTATTATAGTAATTGCTTAGTATAAAGTCAATGCAGATATGGCTTGCATTCTCTCCTGCCATCGACTAAAATGTACATACCGTAAGCAAGGAGAAAGAATATGGAAAATCGGAAAAGGTACATCCGGCAAATGCTGGGGCAAAAAGTACATATCGAGATCGACCGTCCTATTGGATATCTTCACGGAAACATCCGTTACCCCATCAACTACGGCTTCATTCCCGGCACCATCGCCGGTGACGGCGAGGCCCAGGATGTGTATGTTCTGGGAGTCAACCAACCCCTGAGCAGCTTTGACGGTGAGATTGTCGGCGGCGTGCTTCGTATGAATGATTGCGAGGACAAACTGGTAGCCGCCCCGGAAGGTATGATTTTTCACCAGGGTCAGATTGCCGAAGCTGTAAATTTTCAGGAACAGTTTTTTGACACCCGTTACCTTTCCCTATTCTACAAATCCTGCGGCGTTCTTCCCTATCGAACAACGGGAGAAGAAAAGGAATATCTGATCGTATATGAGCAGTTTTCCCAATGCTGGAGTCTGCCCAAGGGGCATATGGAAGCCGGAGAAACCGAAGCAGCAACCGCCCTGCGAGAGTTGTTTGAAGAAACCGGTCTCACCGCCGTCCTTGACACCAATATCTCTGCCACGATAGAATACCCCGTACCTCCCTCCAGCCGCAAACAGGTGGTATTATTCCCCGGACTGATCAGCGGTACGCCCAAGCCTCGGGCGGGCGAGATCGAGGATTTTCGCTGGATAAAGGAAAATGAACTTTCAGATTATCTATTTCCAGATACAGTAGCGGCCTGCAAAAAGCTTATTGCCGGTCTCTCGAACGATACAAACGATAAGACGGAGTGAACAAGTCACTCCGTCTTTCTTAGCATTCCTCATCGATCGTTTCCAGATAAAAACTCACCGGGCGAAAACCGTCGTTGCAGCTAATCATAGCCGAGTGGGGGTTTTTCATCCAACCGTCATAGAAGTTTCCACCGCCGGATGCCAACTCCCGAACGAAATACGCCATGCTTTCCCATGCGCTTTCGCAGAGCGTATCGGGCTTTTCTCCGTTTTGACAGATCCAAACCTGGCCCTCCTGAACATCGCAGGCATGCTCTATGGGGTTTTCGTATTTTTCCATCAGATCGGGGTAACTTATCTTTCGGATTGCCGTGATCCTGACATTTTTCATACCCAACACTCCCCTTTTTGATTATTTTACCATAGGGCGCTCCTTCCGTCAATGTCTTATCCCTTGCCCCTTTCTTTTTCTGCGAATTGTGATATAATATACTTTAATGATGTATGCCGCCAAGGAGACACGCGTTATGATGGATGCCCGAAAACTAAACATTCTTACTCTGTGTTTTCTGCTGATTGAAGCTATCCTCTATTATCTGATCCTGACAACCGGCGGCACACTGTTGGTTGCCAGTTCTTACGGAGCAATCGTGCTGTGCTTTGTTTTTGCATTGCTGGTGGGCCGAAAAAGCAGTCCGCCGATTGTCAGCGCATTGGCCTGCACACTGGGTGCGGATTACTTTCTGGTTGTCCACACACCGCAGCAGCAGCTTTGGGGCATGGTGTTCTTCCTGGGAGCCCAGACGTTTTATGCCGTACATCTGCATAAGAAAACAAAAAGCAAGCCTTTTCTGGCAATTCGGGCAGGACTCATTTTGGTCGCCGAGGGCATCGCTGCCCTGGTACTTCGGGAGAAACTGGATCCTCTGGCCGCAGTCTCCATGGCCTACTACGCAATGCTGCTGATGAACGCCGCGGTAAGCTTCAGTCGTTTCCCAAAAAACAAGCTGATGCCCATAGGTTTTGTGCTGTTTATCCTCTGTGACACTGTCATTGGTCTCCAGGTGGCCAGCGGCGGGTATCTGCCCATTGCCGAAGGAAGCTGGCTGCATAGTCTGCTGTTTTCCGGATTCCATCTTTCCTGGTTCTTCTATCTGCCCAGCCAGGTACTGATCGCCATGAGTGCGAAAGAAGTATAGCATTGGGACAGATCACACAAACTAGCTCCAACGAAAAGGAGCTGATCCTCTGTGTGTACTGCCGCTACCTATAAAACAACAGATTTCTATTTCGGTCAAACCCTGGACTATGAATCTTCCTACGGCGAAGAAGTCACCGTCACCCCTCGGAATTACCCCTTTGCTTTCCGGGGCGGAGAAATTTTGGACGGCCACTATGCCATCATCGGCATGGCCCATGTGGTGGGTAACTATCCCCTGTATTACGATGCGGTAAACGAAAAGGGTCTTGCCATGGCCGGCTTGAATTTCCCGGGAAATGCCTGCTATAAAAAGCCCATTGACGGCAAACGAAATGTGGCGGCTTTCGAGTTTGTCCCCTACCTTCTCTGCAAATGCGCATCTGTGGATGAGGCAAAAGCTGTGCTCGCAAATCTAAATTTGACGGACACCCCTTATTCCTCCCAGCTCCCGCCCACTCCCCTGCACTGGATCATCGCTGACCGCTGGGAGGCCATCACCGTGGAAGCTACAAAGGACGGATTGCGCATCTATCCAAACTCCATCGGCGTGCTGACCAATAATCCCCCCTTTGATATGCAGATGCAGCAGCTTGCCAACTTTATGCACCTTTCACCCAACGAGCCGGAAAGCTGCTTCTCCCCCAAACTGGAACTGTCCGCTTACAGTCGGGGCATGGGTGCCATCGGTCTGCCGGGGGATCTTTCCTCCCAGTCCCGTTTTGTCCGGGCAGCCTTTACAAAAGAAAATTCCGTTTCCGGAGCTTCGGAAACGGAAAGCGTGCATCAGTTTTTTCACATTCTGGGCACAGTGGCGCAAACCAGGGGCTGTTGCCGACTTGCTGACGGCAGCTACGAGATCACCATCTATACCTCCTGCTGCAACGCCGACAAGGGTATTTATTACTATACCACCTATGATAATCAACAGATCATCGGGGTGGATATGCACCGGGAGAATCTGGACGGAAATCAGCTTTCCCGGTATCCTCTGAAAGCTGCCCCTCTGTTTTATATACAGAACGCAGAAAATAATCTATGAGCCATGCTATACCGCTTGGCTCTGTTTTTTTACCTTTTATATCAGAGAGTCAACAATTTTCCTGCAAACTATGCTACAATGCAGGCACAAGGAGGCTATGCCTATGAAATTTCGCCTGATTATCGATAAAACCAAAGACGAAGAGGTGGTGGTCACTGCCAGAGAGCGCTCCGCACTGACCGACCAGCTGGAACTGCTGGTCACCGGCAGACAATCCGATACACTGACCGCCTACACCGAAGATGACACGCTTTTTCTCCCTCTGACTCAGGTGGAATGCTGCACCGTTTTAGACGGCAAAACCTACGCCATTGATCGTAATGGACAGCAGCTCCGACTGAAGCAACGGCTATACGAGCTGGAGGAAACTTTGCCGGACTATTTCATCCGCATCAACAAATCCACTCTGGCAAACACCAATGGAATCGCCCGGTTCTCCGCAACCTACTCCGGTGGCATCAACGCCGTATTCAAAAGCGGCTACCAGGACTATGTTTCCCGGCGATGCTTCGCCCAGATCAAAAGGAGGTTTGACATAAAATGAAGAAATATGTTTGGGAATTTGTCAAAAGAGGACTGTTTTTCACCGGCGGCGGGCCGGTGATCTTAGCCATTATCTATGCTGTCCTGGGAGCCACCGGCACTGTCACCGCGCTGTCCCCCTGGGAAGTATGCCGGGGCATTTTGACCATAAGCCTGCTGGCCTTCATCGCCGCCGGCTGCACCACGCTTTACCAAGTTGAGCGTCTGCCGGTCTTTCTCAAAGCCTTGATCCACGGAATTGTGTTGTACTTCACATATATCCTGATCTATCTGGTCAACGGCTGGCTGGTCAATCAGCTCAGCGCGATTTTGGTCTTTACTGGCGTTTTTATCACCGGT
The DNA here is from genome assembly GCA_015068155.1 of Oscillospiraceae bacterium. GTDB lineage: Bacteria > Bacillota > Clostridia > Oscillospirales > Oscillospiraceae > Faecousia. Next base: position 8,474 of record SVLC01000049.1, read on the forward strand.
TACGGTCTTGTGTGGCTGATAATCTATGCCGTCACCAAGCGTTCTACCGAAAAGCTCAACCGCCAGCTGCAGAAGTAAAATAAGCCGGGGCAAATGCCCCGGCTTATTTTACCGAATCCCGTAACGCTCGATGATATAATCCATATCCTTATCGCCTCTGCCGGACAGGCAGATGAGGATGGAACCCTTGCCCATCTTTTTGGCAAGCTGCATGGCATACGCCACGGCGTGGGAGCTTTCGATGGCAGGGATGATACCCTCCAGCCGGGAGAGCTTGAAGAAGGCATCCACCGCGGCTTCGTCATCCACCACATCGTATTTCACCCGGCCGCAATCTCGCAGGAAGCCGTGCTCCGGACCGGAGGAGGGATAATCCAGGCCGCTGGCGACGGAGTAAACCGGTGCAGGATCGCCGTTTTCGTCCTTCAGCATGATACTGTTGAAGCCGTGCATGATGCCCTCCGTGCCATACTGCAGGCTGGCTGCATGGTCGCCCAGCATGGTGCCTCTGCCCAAGGGCTCTACGCCGTAAATATCCACAGGGTCATTCAGGAAGCCGGAGAACATACCCATGGAATTGGAGCCGCCGCCAACGCAAGCCACAACCGCGTCAGGCAGCTCGCCGGTCATGCCAACAAACTGCTCCCGGGCTTCGATGCCCACGATGCTCTGGAAGTCCCGAACCATCATGGGGAACGGATGGGGGCCAACCACACTGCCGATGCAATAGATGCTGTCCTTATACTCCCGGGAGTAGGCCGCAAAGGCAGCGTCCACAGCCTCCTTCAGGGTAGCCAGACCTTCCGTAACTTCAATCACATTGGCACCCAGGATCTTCATCCGAGCCACATTGGGGGCTTGCTTCTTGATATCCACGCTGCCCATGTAAATATCACATTCCAAGCCAAAATAGGCAGCGGCGGTAGCCAGGGCCACGCCGTGCTGACCGGCGCCGGTCTCTGCGATAACTTTCTTCTTGCCCATGTACTTGGCAAGCAGGGCTTCGCCCATGCAATGATTGAGCTTGTGAGCGCCGGTATGATTCAAATCCTCACGCTTCACATACAGCTGCACATTTCCCAGAGTTCCGGACAGCCGTTCCAGATAGGAAATGGGCGTGGGGCGACCCTGAAATTCCTTGCGGATCCGCCGCAGCTCGCTGATAAACCGGCGGGATTTGCAGATGGTGAAGTAGCTTTCCGTAATCTCTTCCATGGCCTTGCGGAGCTCATCGGAGATATAGGCGCCGCCGTAGTTGCCGTAAAAGCCCTTTTCATCGGGATAGTGCTTAAAATAAGTTTCAAAATCGATACCGTTCAAATTCATGGTGCAAGCCTCCTGGGATTTGATTTATTTCACTGCCAAAAACAAAAAGCCCCTGACAGCAGCTTATGCTCTGTCAAGGACGAATAAACAATTTATCCGCGGTGCCACCTTGGTTCGCGGCCATGAGCCGCGCGCTTTTGCGAAGTACCAACATACTCCCGGCAACTGACGTATGCCCTCACGTCGCAGAATACTAAGCCATGGCCTTTCCCTGCGCCCTCAGCGGCCCATTTGACGATGCGTTTCATATCCGGCTCCCAGCACCCCGGACTCTCTGTGATGGCTTTCATCGCCTTTATCCCCGCCTCAACGGTTTATGAAATTAAAAATATTGTAAAATGCAGATCACCATTTGTCAACCCTAAATTCATCCGGAAATGAAATAACCCTTGACCGATCACCTAACTCACTGTGAAAGGTCAAGGGTTATTCCGCTGAATTCTTGGGTTCGATCATTGGTTAACCTCTCTTTCTGCAGATTAGCCGCCAGCTTCCATGACGAAATCTGAATTACTTCTGTTAGAATTCATGTTTGGATTTTGAATGGTTTATATGTTATCAGAAGTTATTGGGAAGCTGCGACCTCGGTTCCATTTTTCATAGGAACCTGGGATGTATCAGATCATTGGTATCACCCCTTTGTGTCTATATATTACCACGGCAATTGCCGGTTTGCAAGTTGGGATAGTTCATAAAGATCCGGGGCAGATTTTAGGCAAATGAGAGAAATCAATTTTTACGCAGCGTTTTCTATTGACATACATTTGTCCTTGTGATAAAGTATAAATGTTGGGCGCATAAATGGCGCCCCCGGAAACAAAATGTTGGGCGGAAAACCGTCCAACATTTTTATTTTACACCACTGTAACCACCCTGTCAACAACTATTGTGCTATTTGCTTAACTTCTGCATTTTGTACAATACACATTTGTTCACTTTGTACAATCTGCCATATTGATTTTCACTCGATCCTGTGTTATCTTATAGACACAAGGGGTGACTCCCTCGGGAATCAGATTCGAAGGCCAATCAGCGACAGGAAAGATTGCCAAAGCATTAAGCGATGAGTAAGTAGTTAAGCCGAATAACAGATCGCAATCGCGAACCGAGAAAAGCAAATACGAAACATCGAGTCAAGTGCTAATATCCTATCGCAGACATTCGTTAACCAGTGAAATAGCAGAAGGATTGAAGAAGTAAGTAATCAATGAGTACGCTGTATGCTGGCATAGCTGATAACCTTACAGGATCTGATGGAGCCATAAACGGCAGCTGTTTCAAATAGGAAATATTCCGACACAAAAGAGCATCCCGCTGATGGGAAAATGGAAGTGTATGTGATGCGGAGTGGATTTCGATGAAATGAGCTGCAATCTCCTTACCTTAAGAAAGAGAGGTTAACCAATGATGTTAGATAATAAGAGTGAAGAGAAATAACCCTTGGCTGTGACAGTTCGAAAAGAACGGCGGTCAAGGGTTATTTCTTTTTATGCCCTTGCATTGTTTCACTCGCCGCGATATAATAAAGCCATCTTGATTCGGAGGCGCCAAATAATGGCTTATGTGTTGATCCCGGCGGTGATTTTTGCCCTTATTATCTTAACTGCATACATTTGTTACCGCATGGCATTTTATTCCCCGGACCGTGTTCCTATCGGCCCGGACGAATATCCCATCCCCGACGGTGAAATCTATGAACCCTTCCGGGAGCAGATGGTAGCCTGGATGAAAGAAACCCGAGCCCTTGACCGGAAGGATGTTTCCATCCGCTCCTTTGACGGACTGACCCTTCGGGGCTATTTCTATGAATACGCCCCCGGCGCTCCCATTGAACTGATGATGCACGGCTACCGCGGCGCCGCCGAACGGGATTTATGCGGCGGTGTGCAGCGCGCCTTTTCCATGAAGCGCAGTGTTCTTCTGATCGATCAGCGAGCCTGTGGCAGAAGCGACGGACATATCATTACCTTTGGCATCAACGAGCACCGGGACTGCCTGAGTTGGGTAGACTTCCTGAACAAACGGTTTGACAGCAAGCTGCCCATCATCCTCACCGGCATTTCCATGGGCGCCGCTACCGTTATGATGGCTGCCGGGCAAAAGCTGCCGGAAAATGTGGTGGGCGTTATCGCCGACTGCGGCTATACCTCCCCCAAGGAGATTATCCAAAAGGTGATCCGGGATATGCGCCTGCCCCCGAAATTGGCTTACCCCTTTGTCAAATTGGGCGCCCGGCTCTTTGGCCATTTCGATCTGGAGGAGTTTTCTTCCATTGAAGCCATGAGAAACTGCAAAATTCCCGTATTCTTTGTCCATGGTGCGGCTGACGATTTTGTGCCATGCGAAATGAGCATCGCTTGCAGCAAAGCCTGCGCTGCCGAAAATGTACTTTTGAAAGTGCCCGGAGCCGGTCACGGCCTTGCCTACTTAGTTGGCCCCCAAGCCTATGCCGATGCCGTTGCCAAGTTAAACTTCCCTTCCGCCGAAAACTAACCGGAAAGAAACAACGATATGGTAATTGAAATTACGGATTTTTCCGACCCCAATCTGGATGTATATGCCCGTCTGACTGAAGCGCAGCTGTTAAACCGCTTCGAGCCCGCCAAGGCCATGTTTATCGCGGAAAGCCCCAAAGTGATCCACCGGGCGTTGGACGCCGGCTACCAGCCGGTATCTCTGCTGATGGAGCGAAAGGATATCGACGGCTCTGCCCGGGAGGTCATCGCCCGATGCGGCGATATTCCGGTATTTACCGCTGACGAGAATCTTCTGGCGCAGCTTACGGGCTACCACCTGACCCGGGGCGTCCTCTGCGCCATGCGCCGCCCTCCCCTGCCCCTGGCTGCCGATATCGCCAAAAATGCCCGTCGAATCGCCGTGCTGGAAAATGTAATGAATCCCACCAATGTGGGCGCGATTTTTCGCTCTGCCGCGGCTTTGGGCATGGACGCCGTACTGCTGACTCCCGGCTGCAGTGACCCTCTGTACCGCCGCAGTGCCAGAGTCAGTATGGGTACAGTTTTCCAAATTCCCTGGACCTTTTTTCCGGAGGATATCCCCTCCTGGCCGGCGTTTTTGCAAGAACTGGGCTTCAAAACCGCAGCTCTTGCACTGACGGACGATTCCGTATCCATCGACGATCCCCAGCTTGCCGCGGAAAGCCGCCTGGCACTTGCCCTGGGCAGCGAGGGGGACGGCCTATCCGATGACACCATCGCCGCCTGTGACTATACCGTAAAGATTCCCATGTTCCACAGGGTGGATTCCCTGAATGTAGCTGCCGCCAGCGCTGTGGCATTCTGGGAACTGCGAAACAAATAAAGGAGGAACATATGAACGCAAAGAAGGAATGGCTCAGAACGCTGAAATTCGTCCTGTTTTCCATTAGCGCCGGTGTGATCCAAATCGTCAGCTTTGCGCTGATGAACGACCTGCTGAAGATTCCCTACGAATGGGTGTCCTATTTGCTGTCGTTGTGTCTATCGGTTCTTTGGAATTTTACCCTGAACCGAAAATTCACTTTTCAGTCCGCCGCTAATGTGCCCATTGCCATGCTAAAAGTGGCTGGATTTTATGCAGTGTTTACCCCCCTGTCCACCTGGTGGACAGCTGTGCTGACGGAACCTGTCTACGGCATTCTGTGGAACGAGTATGTGGTTCTGATCGGCACGATGCTCATCAATTTTGTGACGGAATATCTGTTCCAACGCTTTGTGGTCTTCCGCAAAAGCCTGGATACCGCCAAGTCATGACCTCCGGCTAAGCCGGAGGCTTGATTAAGCCCTAGAAGGGCTTTTTACCGGCGGGCATCTAAAGATGCACTGAATATTATTTCTTCTGCATCAACTGCTCCGCCGCCCGTAAACGGGCA
>SVLC01000050.1 GCA_015068155.1 Oscillospiraceae bacterium
ATTTCTTGGCCCGGCTCATCGTTCGGGGCGAAGTATTCATGCCGAAAAAAAGCTTTGAAAAACTAAATACCCGGCAGGAGTTGGAGGGAAAACCTCTCTTTGCCAACCCAAGAAATGCTGCTGCCGGCTCTTTACGGCAGTTGGATTCCAAAATTACCGCGCAGCGGGGTTTGGACATTTTGATCTTCAATATTCAACTGTGTGACGGTGTGAATTTTGTAAGTCATGTCGACACATTGAAGTATTTACAAGAGCGTCGTTTCAAGGTGATTCCTTATTCTTTGAAAGAAAATGCCGATGATGTGATTGCTGAGGTGCTGGATATTGATCGCCGACGGGAGCATTACAGCTTCGATATTGACGGCGCGGTAATCAAACTTAATCATCTGGCTGACCGGGAAGTACTGGGCGCTACCGCAAAATTCCCCCGGTGGGCGGCAGCTTATAAATACCCGCCGGAAATCAAGCCTACTGTGGTGGAGGATATTGTGGTACAAGTGGGACGCACAGGCGTGCTGACGCCCAAGGCCGTTGTGCGGCCGGTACGGCTGGCCGGTACGACCGTTACCAATGCCACACTACATAATCAGGATTTTATCAGTCAGCGGGATATCCGTATCGGCGATACGGTATTGATCCGCAAGGCGGGGGAGATCATCCCTGAGATCCTCGAGGTTGATCTTTCCAAGCGACCGGACACCAGTGTGCCCTATTATCTGCCCAACGCTTGCCCGGTGTGCGGCGGTAAGGTGGAGCGGGATGCCGATGGAGCGTTCCTGCGCTGCACCGGTGCAGAATGTCCTGCCCAGTTGGTGCGAAATATTGCACATTTTACCAGCCGGGATGCTATGGATATCGAAGGCCTTGGTTCTGCAATTGTAGAAAATCTGGTTGAACGAGGATTGATCAAATCTCCGGCGGATATCTATTATCTGACATTGGAAGATATCAAGTCCCTTTGGAAATCCGGCGATACCGCAGCCAAAAAACTTTTGGCTGCCATTGAAAACAGCAAAAATCAGGATCTTTCCAGGCTGATCTACGCCCTGGGTATCCGCCAGGTTGGCGCTAAGACCGGTAAAGTTTTGGCCCGGCATTTCGGCAGTATGGATGCATTGGCCGAGGCTTCCCATCAGGTGTTGACCCAGGTGGAGGATATCGGCGCCATAACAGCAGAGAATATCTATGGCTGGTTCCGGGATAATCAATCACGGCATTTACTGTTGCGTCTTAAGGAAGCCGGCTTGAACATGGACAATAAGCAAACCTTAGCGGATACACGATTTGCCGGTATGACTTTCGTGCTGACCGGCGCCCTGAGTAAATTTACCCGGGAGGAAGCCACTGAAAAAATAGAAGCCTATGGCGGCAAGGCGGCCGGCTCTGTCAGCAAAAAGACGACTTATGTGGTGGTCGGCGAAAACGCCGGCTCCAAGGAGAAGAAAGCCCGGGAACTGGGTATTCCTATCCTCAGTGAGGAAGAATTCCTCAATATGATTCAATAACGGCAGGGGAGGGGCGTTACGCCTCTCCCTGTTCTTAACGGGATTTTACAAAACAAGTTGTTGACAAACCGGACTATGGCTGATAAAATATTTGGTGGAAATCACCAAGGTACTGTCCGCCAGTCGTTCCTACCGATGACCGGAGTGCCTCTAAAAAATAATTGGAGGTAATCAAAATGGCAAAAGAATATCCCCTGAACGTAAAGACTCCCCGCTCTGTTACCTATGTTACCCGTAATGTTCCCGAGGTGACCGTTGAACAGCGTGAGCGCGCCCTGCAGGCCACTCACTACAACGAGTTCGCTTTCCCCGCAGGTATGCTGACCGTGGACATGCTGTCCGACTCCGGCACCACCGCCATGACCGACGCACAGTGGGCCATGATGTTCCTGGGCGACGAGAGCTACGGCCGTAACAAGGGTTACTACGTTCTGCTGGATGCCTTCCGCGACATCTTCGAGCGCGGCGGCGAAAAGAACTGGAAGAAGTCTATCGACCTGGTCCGCACCGACTGCACCGACATCGACAAGATGATGGATGAGCTGTATCTGTGCGAGTACGAAGGCGGTCTGTTCAACGGCGGCGCCGCTCAGCTGGAGCGCCCCAACACCTTCATCATTCAGCAGGGCCGCGCTGCCGAGTCCGTGCTGTTTGAGATGGTCAAGAAGATCATGTCCGAGCGTCATCCCGGCAAGGTCTTCACCATTCCTTCCAACGGTCACTTCGACACCACCGAAGGCAACATCAAGCAGATGGGCTCCATTCCCCGCAATCTGTATAACAAGGAGCTGCTGTACGAAGTTCCCGAAGGCGGCGTGTACGAGAAGAACCCCTTCAAGGGCGATATGGATGTTAAGAAGCTGGAGCAGCTGATCGAGACTGTCGGCCCCGAGAATGTACCCCTGATCTATACCACCATCACCAACAATACCGTCTGCGGCCAGGCTGTTTCCATGAAGTCCATTCGTGAGACTGCCAAGATCGCTGAGAAGTATGACATTCCCTTCATGTTCGACGTTGCTCGTTGGGCTGAGAACTGCTACTTCATCAAGGTCAACGAAGAAGGCTATGCCGATAAGTCCATTGCCGAGATCGCTACCGAGATGTTCAGCTACTGCGACGGCTTCACCATGTCCGCCAAGAAGAACGGCCACGCCAACATGGGTGGCATGCTGGCCTTCCGCGACAAGGGCCGTTTCTGGAGAAAGTTCTCCGACTTTGATGAGAACGGCAACCTGCTGTTCGATATCGGTGTTCGCCTGAAGGTTAAGCAGATCTCCTGCTACGGCAACGACTCTTACGGCGGCATGTCCGGCCGTGACATCATGGCTCTGGCTGCAGGTCTGTACGAGGAGTGCAACTTCAACTATCAGAAGGCCCGCGTTGAGCAGTGCGAATACCTGGCCCAGGGCTTCTACAAGGCCGGTGTCAAGGGCGTTATCCTGCCCGCCGGTGGCCACGGTGTTTACATTAACATGACCGAGTTCTTCGATAATAAGCGCGGTCACGATACCTTCGCCGGCCAGGGCTTCTCCATCGAATTGATCCGTCGCTACGGCATCCGTACCTCCGAGCTGGGCGACTACTCCATGGAATACGATCTGAAGACCCCCGAGCAGCAGGAAGAGCTGTGCAACGTGGTTCGTTTTGCTGTCAACCGCAGCCAGCTGAACCAGGAGCATATGGACTATGTCATCGCAGCTGTCAAGGCGCTGTACGAAGATCGCGAGTCCATTCCCAACATGCGCATTACCCAGGGCCGTACCCTGCCCATGCGTCACTTCCACGCCTTCCTGGAGCCCTACGCCAACGAAGAGAAGTAATTCATCTCCATATAACAGCATTTTTCAAGACGCACTCCCTTGTGGAGTGCGTCTTGCTTTGTTTATATGACACAGTGGCAATCTGAATCTCATATCCAGGATATTCTTCAGAAAAAACAGTTGTAAATTTTTAACGGATGTGGTATAATACAAAAAATAATGTTATACTGCCGAGGTATAATCAATGTTTTGGAGGTAATTTCTATGGCTGAAAACAAGCAGTACATCATCCAGGCTCAGGAGAACGGTCTTGTGATGATTTCCGAAGATGTAGTGGCTACCATCGCTTTGAATGCCGTGGGTGATATCGACGGGTTCGCCGGCCTGATGGCAAAGCCCGGCGCTGACATTGCCGATCTGATTGGCAAGAAGAACTGGGGCAAGGGTATCAAGGTAACCATTTCTGAAAATAACGATCTGACTGTAGATTGCAATGTTCTGGTCAGCTACGGCGCCAGCGTGGTTTCTGTTGCCCAGGCAGTACAGTCCGCTGTCTCTTCCGCGCTGGAGTCTACTACCGGCGCCAAGGTGTTGGCAGTAAATGTCAATGTTTGCGGCATCGTCCGGAAATAAGGAGACACCATGACGAGAGGAAATGCCAGAGAACTGGCGGTACATTTGATCTATGGTCGGGAATTCACCGGCGAAGAGCCCCAGCAGGTGGTATCTGTCCGGCTGAATAAGGATTATTATCATGTTTTGTCCCAGGAAAACGACATCTATGCCGAGCGCCCCAGCCGCGCGCAGATGGGCTATATCGATACGGTTGTTACCGGTGTGTCCAACCGTTGCGAGGAACTTAATGAGATCATCAGCCGCTATTCCATCGGCTGGGACATTACCCGCATCTCCCGGCTGACCCGCTGTATTTTGCAGCTGGCTATTTTTGAGATCCTGTTTGTGGATGATGTTCCCGAAGGGGTAGCTGCCGCCGAGGCAGTTCGCCTGGCGAAGAAATACGACGGCGACGATACAGGCGCTTTCGTTAACGGCATTCTGGGCGCTTACATCCGCAGCCGGAAGAATACGGAGGAAGTCTGATGAAAACGATCGGCTTCGATACCAGCAACTACACCACCTCCATCGCCTATTTTGACGGTGTTGACGGTGTTAATTGCTCCCAACTGCTGCCTGTAAAGCCCGGTGAATTGGGGCTTCGGCAGTCCGATGCCGTATTTTCTCATATCAAAAGCCTGCCGGAGCTTTCCGGCAGGCTATTTTCCCATGTAAAAAGGGAGAAGATCGGCGCCATTGGTGTCAGCACCCGTCCCAGAGCCGTGGAGGGCAGTTATATGCCTTGCTTTATGGTGGGATATGCTCATGCAAAACTGCTGTCCGACAGTCTGGGAGTGCCTCTGGTGGAGGTCTCTCATCAGCAGGGTCATGTGGCTGCCTGCCTTTGGAGCGAAGGACGGCTGGATCTGATGGATAAGCCCCATCTTGCCTGGCATTTAAGCGGCGGCACCACCGAACTACTGCTGGTGCAGCCGGAGGGAAAAAATGTGAAATGTACCCGCATTGGCGGCACCACGGATATTTCTGCCGGCCAGCTTATCGACCGCACCGGCGTCATGCTGCAGTTACCTTTCCCGGCGGGCAGACATATGGATGAATTAAGCAAGCAGGCTGTCTGCACCGATGTTTTTAAGGTAAAGTGTCCTGCGTTGGAGTTTAGCCTTTCCGGTGTACAGAATAAGGTGCAGCAATATTTTACAGAACACAGTCCTGCCGAAACGGCGGCATTTGCCTTACGATGTGTGTGCAATGCCGTACTGCAGGCTACCAAAAACGCTCTAAAGCAGTTTCCGGATCTGGAAGTGGTCTTTTCCGGCGGCGTGGCATCCAATTCCATGCTTCGAAACGTTATGGCGCCGCTAAACCCAGTGTTTTCACAGCCCCAGTTCTCTACAGACAATGCCCTGGGCGTAGCTGTGCTGGCCGCCAGACTGACGGAGGAATGATATGACGCAGCAAGTGATTACAGTTACCCAAATCAATGAATACATTCGCGCCATGATGGATGCAGACCGTCTTTTGAACAACGTAGCGATCAAGGGAGAGATCAGCAATTATAAGCTTTATCCTTCAGGGCATCACTACTTTACAATAAAAGATGAAGGCGGAGCTCTGCGATGTGTCATGTTCAAAAGCAACGCGCAAAGACTTCGGTTTCGGCCGGAAAACGGCATGAAAGTTATTGCTATAGGTAAGATCTCCGTTTTTCCCAGAGACGGCGCCTATCAGCTATACTGTACCGGTTTGACCATAGATGGGGTAGGGGATCTTTATGCCGCTTTCGAGCAACTGAAGGCGAAATTGCAGGCAGAGGGTCTGTTTGACTCGGCTCATAAAAAGGCCCTGCCTGTCTTCCCCGGCACCATCGGCATCATCACAAGTCCCGCCGGAGCGGCGGTGCATGATATGCTGCGGATTCTCAATAAGCGTTATCCTCCTAGCCGTGTACGGCTGCTGCCGGTACGGGTGCAGGGCGCAGAAGCGCCGGCGGAAATCGCGGGAGCCATACGATATGCCAATTACTATCGCCTGGCGGATTTGTTGATCGTTGGCAGAGGCGGCGGCAGCATAGAAGACCTTTGGGCCTTCAATGATGAACAGGTGGCCCGGGCCATTTATGCGTCAGATATTCCGGTGATCTCGGCCGTGGGCCATGAGCCGGATGTGACGATATCCGATTTTGTGGCAGACCTCCGGGCAGCCACACCCTCCAATGCTGCGGAACTGGCAGTACCGGACCGGGATGTCTTGCGTCAGACCTTGGATGGGAATTTTGCCACCATGGTCACCGCTATGAGTCGTCAAATTGGTAATTGCCGGAAACATCTGCAGATGCTATCGGAATGCGCGGCGCTGCAAAGCCCGGAAGGGTATCTTCAGCAACGTCGAAAATCCCTGGAGCTGTTGCGAAATCGGTTGCTAAGCAGTCAAAATCACTTGCTTGGTCAAAAAAATCAACGATATATCGGCCTGACCGCAAAATTAGACGCCATGAGTCCTTTGAAGGTATTATCCCGGGGGTATGCCTTGACTCAGCGGGAAGATGGCGTTTTGATCCGTGAAATTGCCCATGTGCATTGCGGCGACCGGGTATGTATTACCTTGGCCGACGGCCGTTTTAAAGCTACTGTTGAGGAAGTAAAGGAGCAGACTCTATGAATCAGAATAACAAAACTTTTGAAGAGAATATGCTGCGGCTTGAGCAGATCGTTCGGGCTATGGAACGGGGAGATGTGGCATTGGAGGAATCTCTGAAGCTTTTCAAGGAAGGTACTGAGTTGGTGCAGACCTGCGGAAAATTACTGGACGATGCGCAACTACAGGTTAAATTGGTGGTTGCAGGTCCGGATGGCAAACCGATAGAGGAGGATTTCCACAGTGACGCAATTTGAGCAGCAGTTGTTGGAAGATAAGCAGTTTATCGAGGGTTTTCTCAAAGAATTCTACAGCCGTTTTTCGGATTTACCGCAAAAAAGGCTGTTTGACGCCATGAATTATAGCCTTTTTGCAGGCGGAAAACGCCTGCGGCCTATTATGACCCTGGAATTTTGTCGGATGTGCTGCGGAAGCTATGAAAAGGCCGCCCCCTTTGCAGGCGCGGTGGAGCTTATCCAAACCTATAGCCTGATCCATGATGATCTGCCCTGTATGGATGATGATGATTTGCGTCGGGGCATTCCAACCAATCACAAGGTCTATGGCGAGGGGATGGCTGTATTGGCCGGAGACGCCCTTTTGACAGATGCTTTTATGCTGGCGGCTTCTGCGGAGCTGGATGACCCGGCGGATGTTGCCCTGGCGGTGGGGGTTTTGGCGCATAATGCCGGCTCCTTGGGCATGGTAGGCGGCCAGAGTCTGGATATCGACAGTGAAAACCGGTTGCTTTCCCAGCAGGAGGTTTATGATATCCAAAGCCGGAAGACCGTGGCGTTGATCAATGCTGCCTGCGTTCTGGGCGTTATAGCCGGCGGTGGCAATGAGACGCAGATCCAGGCAGCTTCCCGGTTTGCCGCAGGACTGGGTATGGCCTTCCAGATTCGGGATGATATGTTGGATGTGATAGGCTCGCAGCAAGAACTGGGAAAAACCGTAGGCACCGATGAACAGAAAAACACCTTTGTGCGGCTTTATGGACTGGAAGCATGTGATGAAATGGTTTGTAAGTATACGGATACCGCCTTGCAAGCCTTGGATGCCTTTGATAATTCCGATTTTTTAAGGGAATTGGCCTTGCAGCTTACTTCCAGAATTAAATAAAGAAATCCAGCGTGGAAATTTCTTCCACGCTGGATATTTTTTAGTTTTGCTCAGGATTCTCTTCTTCTGGTTTCTCTTCGTCAGGGGATTCCGCGGGCTTGTTATCCCAAATGGTAATCTCGCCATCAACATAGTGCCAGAAGTTGCCAAGACTGGTGGGGAATTCCTCAGAATAGTAGTAGCGGGTGGTGTTCAGGAACACATCGTTATCGCCGAAAGACAAACCACCGCCACCGGCACCGGCGGGAATATTGATAGCGCTCCATTCAGCGGGCGTACCCAGGAAGTAGATCGCACGCAGATTGTTGCAGTTAGAGAAAATGTTAAACTGTACTTTTGTCAGAGTTTTACACAGAACAACATACTCCAAATCGGTGCAGCCGGAGAACGCACTGCCGCCCAGTTCGATAATGGTCTCGGGGATCTCGATGGAGGTCAAACCCTTCTGGTTTTTGAAGGAGAAGTCACCGATTTTGGTGACGCTGCCATTGGTGGGGATCACGGAGTTCTTTGTGCCGCGGACAAGGATCTTGGTTGCGGTTTCGATGAGGCAGTTGTTTTCTACATGGTACAGCGCATTGCCTTCTGCCACAGAAATGGTTTCCAGGTAAGCCAGCTCGCTCAGCGTAGCATAGGGGATGATGCTGACATTTTTGCCCAGAACCAGATTGGTGATATCGGCATCGACAAAGGCATCACGCATGATCAAAATGGTGTCATCATGGATCAGGGCATCTTTTTGTTCAGCGTCCACTCTGCGGATCAGCATATAGTAGGGATTCTTCTTGTCGCCCAAATAACCCATACCCTTGTACTCATTGAGCTCCAGTGCGGGACAATTTTCAAAGATGGAGCTTCCGACACTGGTGACGGAACAGGACATAGTGACATCCTTCAGAGAGGTGCAGCCATTGAAAGCGCCGCCGTCCAGTTTGGTCAGGGAGTCAGGAAGGATGATGGACTCCAGGCTGGAGCACTGATAGAAGGCATAAGAACCGATATGCACGATATTACCGGCAAACTCCACGGACTTCAAAGAGGAACACATCTGCGCAAGACCGCCGGGGATATCCACTACGGTGCTGGGCAGATGCAGCGTTTCCAAAGCGGTGCACTCCCGCAGAGCATCCTGGCCGATGTTAGTAACACCCTCGGGAATGTCGATTTTTTTCAGGCCGCAGCACTTAAAAAATGCGTTGCTGCTGATAGTGCGGATAGAACTTGGCAGATATATTTCGGTGATCTTTTCGCAAGCAAAGTTACTTGCGGCATTAAAAGCGGAGCTGGAAAGTTCACTGACAGGCTTGTTTGCGTGTACAGCCGGCACGCGGATTACGGTGCGGGTACAGGTGCCAAGACCGGAGACGATATAATACTCTCTGTTTTCCGACAGTGTAAACTCCAGCGTTTCATCATAGTAGTTGGCGTCGCACTTTTCGCAGGTATCGCTGGTGTCGTTGAAGGTATGTCCGTCCACACAGGGATTTACCGTGGGACCCTGGGTAGTAGGATTTGGCAGCGTAGGCAGATCGTTTTGGCCGGAACAGGCCGCAAAACAAAATGCCAGCAGCAGGATACCAAAGATTAACATCACTTTTTTCATATGTAGTGTTCATTCCTTTCTTGAACTACGATTGGGCAGGATACTTACAATATGTTATCACAGAATAGTTCAATTCGCAACTTATTTTATTCTTAAAAATTACAAGGAATAATCATATTCTGCATATTTTTCCGTATCCAGCGCTTTGGCCTTGGCAGGCATCCGCTTACAGGGATCGTAGGAAAACTGAATGCATTTATCGTCATATTGCCGTTGCCCTTTTTTTGAACATACCAGGATATCTTCGTTGCGGAAGGTTGCATGGATACATAGGCCGCAGCAGCGGTCGGTTTTCTTGCGAAAAAGCATAAGCATCACCTCTAGTGTAGAATGCTTTCATTATACACCAATAAGCTGATGAATTCCAGCATGATTTTTCTGATTTGTGCCAAGAAAAATAGGATAGCAGATGACCGGAACCAGTGTAAACAGCAGCCAGCTTGGTTTGATACCGATATGTCCCGGGAAAATCAAAGCCGACAGTATCACAGCAACGCCGGCCTGGCAGGCTTTGGCCGGCAGATAACCTCCGGTATCTACCTTTGCTTCCTGCGCCAGATCCGTAGTTTGCATGGCAACGCATAGACCGCCAAATGCCAAAAGACCGGCAAATATAACAAACCGGTTGCCGATGTCATCTATATGCTTCAATTCGCAGCAGCCGTTGGCCAGCTCCAGTATACCGCCAAGGCTGGTTTGCAGCAGCGGTTGGAACCAAATCAAGATCCATTTATGCAAATAGACCAGGGCCACGCGGAAGCAAATCACCCAGCCGCAGATCATGGCCATGGTAGCTATACTTTGCCGGAGAACCGTTCCCGGCTTGAGGTTATTATTCCTGGCAGGTGCAATAGCATCTCGATCCCCGCCGGGTGTTATGACGCCTGTGATCATCGCGGAAAGAATCTGGATCAACCATACATACCAGCAGTATTTTATCTCCGGAAACAGCGTCAAACCAATTCCAAAGAGAAAGGAGGGGCCGGCATTGGAGCAAAAACCCAACATGCGGCGGCAGTTTTCGCCGCTGAGACGTCCTTCCTTGTGCGCCTGACAGATGCATTTTGCGCCAATAGGATAGCCTCCCAAAAGGCCAAGAAAAAATATGTTGGCACTGCCGCGGGGAATACGAAGCATTTTCTCGATGAAACCACCGCCGGGAATATTTATGGCGGAAATGCCTGCGGCCAGAAGGCTGCTCAGGAGTAAAAAAGGAAACAGCGCCGGTATCAATGTCAACAAACAAAGTTGTAGCCCGTCAGCTATGGCGTTTTGCGCCGTTTTGTTATCCACGATAAGTACCGCCAAAAGCGCCAGCATAGCATACACCTGCCATTTCCGTTTCAAAGCCATCACCTCAAAAGATCTTATGCGCCGGTTGAAAAATTCATCCCCGCAAGGCATATAATTTCTCAAGGAGGGAAGGTATGAAGCAAAGAATGTGGATGGAAAAGATCATCGGACGAACAGAATTGCCTGGAGAAAATCTTCCGCTGCAGTCCTTAGTGGAGATTTGCGGCAACAGCCGGGTGTTGGTTGAGAACCACAGCGGTGTCACCGCCTATACCAATGAACGAATCGGCATTCGGGTACGATTTGGTACTGTGGAGGTACATGGTCAGCAGCTAAAAGTGTGCCAAATGTCCCGTTGTCAGCTTGTGATCAGTGGTACGATTCAGAGTGTACATCTGCAGAAGGGGTGAGCGAATGAATATTTGGAATTGGTTATCCGGTCAGTACCGGGTGACATTGACCAGCGCCGATCCGGCAGGTACACTGCAGGCATTGACAAAACTCGGTGTTCATGTATGGGATGTAACGGCCGAAGATCAAATGCGCTGGCACTTTACCATTTGCCGTAGTTCCGCAGTGATTTTGAAGCGAATAGCGAACAAGCGAGGCGACCAAGTATGTGTTACAAGTCATAAGGGGGCGTATTGGTCCGCAAAAGCACTAAAAAAACGGCCGGTATTGGTGTTTGGTATAGCCTTATTGATTTTGCTGTCCATCTTTTTGCCCAGGCGGGTGTTGTTTATCCGGGTGGAAGGAAACCAAAAAATCCCCACACGACTCATTTTGCAGGAGGCGGAAACTTGTGGCATATATTTCGGCGCGTCACGCAGCCATGTTCGAAGTCAGCAGGTAAAGGATCGGCTGCTTTCCTGTTTGCCACAGTTACAATGGGCCGGTGTACGAACTGAGGGATGCGTAGCCGTGATCATGGTTGGAGAACGTGCGCAGACGGAACAATCTGCCCCTCAGGAAGGGGTATGCAGTATCGTGGCAGCCAGAGACGGCATTATAGTATCCATGACTACATTACGGGGAAACGGTCTTTGTAAGCCCGGCCAGGCGGTGAAAGCCGGGCAAGTGTTGATCTCCGGCTACACCGACTGTGGTCTCAGTATTCGCGCGGAGCGGGCCGATGGAGAGATTTTTGGCCGGACGCAACGCCAAATTACAGTAATATTTCCGCAGCAATGTGGTAATAAAGATGAAATATCATCTCAAAAGAAAAAATTTTCTCTCATAATTGGAAAAAAACAAATAAATTTCTTCAAAGATAGTGGAATTTCGGGTACAACATGTGCTAAAATATATGAGCAGAAGTATGTGACTCTGCCGGGCGGCTTTCAATTACCAATTTCAGTTCTTTGTCAGACCGAGATCGCATATCGAACAGAGTCATCGGTCTGGACGGATAGTGAACAACGGCTGAAAGCTTTTGCCCGGCAATATGTGCTTGACCAAACCTCAGCGGGGGTCTTGGAGCATATCAACGAACAAATCACAACGATCAATGGATGCATCAAGTTGGAGGGAGTTTACGGCTGCCTGGAAAATCTTGGCTTGGTGCGAATGGAGGAGAGTATACCCGATTATGGCAAAAGTGATTGAAAGAACAGTGAATGCGGAATTTATTGACGATTTGAGCTGCTTGTTTGGCTCGTTCGATGAAAATATTCGCCGCATTGAAGATAGTCTGTGCGTATCGATTGTCAACCGTGGCGCGGAATTGAAGGTAACCGGCGACGAGGAATCTGCCGACAAGGCGGTGCGTACCCTGGAGGGACTGCTGAAACTTGCGGCCAAGGGAGACCCTATTGATGAACAGCGTGTCCGATATCTCATTACATTGGTCAACGAGGGCAGAGATGGGGAAGTGGGAAAAATGGCTGACGATGTGGTGTGCATCACCGCCAAAGGCAAGCCCATCAAGGCGAAGACCGTTGGCCAGCAAAAGTACATGCAGGCCATCCAGAAAAATACCATTACGCTGGGGGTGGGTCCTGCTGGCACCGGCAAGACATATTTGGCGGTGGCCGCGGCTGTGGCTGCATTCCGGGAACGCACGGTTAACCGCATTATTCTCACCCGTCCGGCGGTAGAAGCCGGCGAACGACTGGGTTTTTTACCCGGCGATCTTCAGAACAAGGTAGACCCTTACCTGCGTCCGCTGTATGATGCGCTGTATGACATGCTGGGCCCGGAAAACTTCCAAAAGTATCAGGAACGGGGAGCCATCGAAGTAGCGCCGCTGGCCTACATGAGAGGCCGTACATTGGATGACAGTTTCATTATCCTCGACGAGGCCCAGAATACCACAAAAGAGCAGATGAAGATGTTCCTAACGCGCCTTGGCTTTGGCTCCAAGATCGTCATCACCGGCGATGTAACGCAGATCGATCTGCCGGACGATAAGGTTTCCGGCCTGAAGGATGCCATTCGTGTGCTGGAGGGTGTTAAGGATATTGCTATCTGCAAACTGACCTCCGCAGACGTGGTTCGCCATGCTCTGGTGCAGGAGATCATCAACGCCTATGAAAAGGCGGCCCATAAACAAGAGATTAAGAAACCTGCCCAGAATTTCAAGGGTAGCTATCAGAGGAAGAAATATGAAAAATAAGATCAACATTTCCTATCAATGCTTTGATATCAAGGCGCCGCTGTTGGCATCTCACATCCGGAAGTGTATCGCCGCCACACTTCAGGCCGAAAAGGTGACGATAGCCTGCGAGATCAATGTGATGATCACCGATGATGTTGGCATCCATGGCGTGAATCTGGCCAGCCGTAATATTGACAAGCCTACCGATGTGCTGTCTTTTCCCATGTTCCAATTGGAGCCGGGGAATCCCCCTGCGGATTGGCAGGAATACAAGGACCCGGAAACAGGTATGGTTCCGCTGGGTGATATGTGCATCAGCTTGGAACGGGCAACAGCTCAGGCCAGGGAATTCGGGCATAGCGTCAAAAGGGAAGTGGGTTACTTAACCATCCATTCCATGCTGCACTTACTTGGCTACGACCACCTGGACGAAGGGCCTATGAAAAAGCAAATGAGGCAGCGGGAAGAAACGATTGCTGAACGGATTTCCGGTATGAAACGCGATTAAAGG
>SVLC01000051.1 GCA_015068155.1 Oscillospiraceae bacterium
TCGTACCAGAAGTCGTAGTTGCCCACGTACATCTTGATCTTGCCGTAGTCGATATCCACGGTGTGGGTGCAGACGGTATTCAGGAAGTGGCGGTCGTGGGACACGGCGATGACCATGCCGGGGAAGTCCAGCAGGAAGTCTTCCAGCCAGTTGATGGCTTCGATGTCCAGGTTGTTGGTGGGCTCGTCCAGCATGATGATGTCGGGATTACCGAACAGGGCGGCGGCCAGCAGCACCTTCACCTTCAGACGGGGGTCGGTGGTAGCCATGGCATCGTAGTGCATCTCCGTGGGGATACCCAGACCCTGCAGCAGACGGGAAGCGTCGGATTCTGCTTCCCAGCCGCCCAATTCCGCAAATTCGGCTTCCAGTTCGGAAGCGCGCATGCCGTCTTCGTCGGTGAAATCTTCCTTTTCGTAGATGGCATCCTTTTCTTTCATAATGTCGTACAGATGCTGATTGCCCATGATGACGGTGTCCATGATGGAGTAATCGTCATAGGCGTTCTGGTTCTGCTTCAGTACGGAAACACGCTTGTCGGGATCCACGGAAACGCTGCCGTTGGTGGATTCCAACTCGCCGGTAAGGATTCGCAGGAAGGTGGATTTGCCGGCGCCGTTGGCGCCGATAATGCCGTAGCAGTTGCCGGGCAAAAACTGCAGGTCCACATGCTGGAACAGCCACTGACCGCCGAACTGCATACCAAGATTAGAAACTGTGATCATGTTGTTCTCCTTATATATCCAAAATATTTTTTCGTTAGGGGCGCTGAGCGCATAGTCATACATAATAATTATAGCACATATTTATAAATAATCAATGGTGGATTTGGGATATTTTGCGGCGATCAGCCGGCAACCGATCCAGGTCCCAATGGACCGGGCAATCTTTCGTTGACATATGTGCCGGACAATGGTATAGTTAAAAGAAAACGGAGGGAGAAAGTATGGGAAACTTCTTACCTTTCATCTTGGTGTGTGCCTTCGTTATCGCGTGTGCGATTGTCCCCTATGTGTTCGCCTGCCTGGGCCTGTATACCATAGCCAAACGCCGTGGCATCCGAAATGCCTGGCTGGCTTGGATCCCTGTGGGCAGCGAATGGATCGTGGGGTGTATTGCAGACCAGTATCAGCAGAGAGCTAACGGCAGAAATACCAACCGCCGCACCACTTTGCTGGTGCTTGCCATTGCGATGGCTTCCCTGTTCGGCCTTGTTTTGACGCTTTCCGTGGCCGAGGCCATCATGGAAATGGCCGGGGCAGTGGATGCCACCGCAATAGGCGCCTTTCTTTTGGCCAGTCTGCTTTACAGTGGTGTATCCGTGGCATACGCGGTGATCTACTATATCGCATTGCATAATCTGTACGCATCCTGTATGCCCAATGTATCCACACTGTTCTTGCTTTTAAGTATTTTTGTAAGCGGTTTGAGTCCGTTCTTGGTTTTTGCCTGCCGCAAGAAGGATGGGGGCATGAGTGCGACAAGGCTGCGCTTCCGCGCAGACTGGTAATTCTGTGGCTTGATAAAAGAACCTGCCGTTTGGCAGGTTCTTTTTACAAACAATATTATTTTCCGAACAAGGGACGGGCTACCCGTTTGTATAGCAGCATGGTCAGCACCGAGATCATAAGACCCTTGATGAGATTCAACGGAGCCACTGCCAGCAGCACAAAGGTGGAGATATCGGTAATGCTGCTGTTGATGTCGCTGCCCATGCCAATGATGGCCTCCAGGGGCATGCCGTACAGTTGGGCGAATTTCGGCAGGAGATAGATGGCATTGAAGGCGGAGCCGAATACGGTGATGGACACCGTGCCGGTTGCCAGGCCAGCAATGGCGCTCTTCCGGCTCTTTTTTACATGGTATACGATTACTGCCGGCAGCACCAGGCTGCAGCCAACGCAGAAATTGGCGAAATCTCCCACAAAGGCGGTAGAGGTGCTTTTTAGCAGCAGCTTCAGCAGGATCTTGATGCCCTCGCAGGCTACCGCAGCGGCAGGTCCCAAATAAAAACCGCAAAGCATCACCGGAAGTTCGGAGAAGTCCAGCTTGTAAAAAGGTGGCGCCAGGAAGGGCAGGGGAAAGTCCAGCATGTGCAGTACCGCTGCCAGGGTGGAGCATATCGCGATGATGCAGATGCGCCGGGTTTTGCTGACCCGATGCAGACTAGGCAACCATTTTTCCGACAGCTTGGCCAGCAGGGCTAATGCGACGATGATCATCAGACATATGCCCACAAATTTGACATTTTCCACAAGGGTGTTCCATAGTGTTTCCATAGGTTTACCTCAACAAAAAAACCCTGAGCATACACTCAGGGCATAGTATTGTCGTAACAATCTTCTTTCATCCAGACTATACTGTCGGCACCGGAATCCAACCGGTTCAGCTTGCGCTCGCGGGCTATACCGCCGGTGGGGAATCACACCCCGCCCTGAAGACTCAGTATTATTTTTGCTCAGTATATCATTTGGAAATCACCTTGTCAAGTGCCGGATTCTGTGATAGGATAACAGGCAGATCAGTGGTTATTTCGCCGATCGGCGGCGCAGACGGCAATTATTCTACCGCAGTTTTTTGAAATCCCTGCATCAGGCCGGTGGGGGCGGTATCGGTGATATCACCGCCAATGACCCGGTTGCCGGAGATCAGCAAGGTAGCGTATACCGGCTCGGTAGCGCCGGGATAGTTTTTTACCGTGTAAACATAGCGCATCACGGTTTTGCCGGCGTAAGGGGAAAGGTCATAGCCCTGGGATTGCTGCAGGGCATTGTACCGGGTAAATACCTGACTGGCGGACTCCGGAATGCGCACCTGGCTGGTCTGCACCGGTGATGTGGCCACTTCCCAGCCAAAACTGCTTAAAAACTGTACCCGGTCTTCGTTGCCGGATACATTTGCTGTGCCGGTTGGGGTGGCATCTTTCCCACCTAAAAGCAATATCAGCGCTACTACCAATGCCACCACACCGGCGGCGATGATGGCAAGCCTTTTTTTATCGACCTTTGCGGTCATGACTAACATAATACATCCCTCCCAATAGGAAATATGATTTACACAACACCTTATGCTTCTTCGGTGAGGGATAGAACGGAGCAAGTATGGAACGATTGGACAAATTCTTATGCGACAGCGGCGTTGGCACCCGCAGCCAGGTGAAGGTGATCCTAAAGGCCGGCCGAGTGGCTATAGATGGCAGGACGGTGAAGGATGGAAGCCTGAAATTGGATCCCCAGACAGCGGTGGTGACCCTGGACGGAGAAAAACTGGGGGGCAAGCGCCGGGTGGTGCTGATGCTCAACAAGCCGGCCGGCTATGTTACCGCCACGGAAGATAAGCAGGATCCAACGGTTATGGAATTGCTGCCGGCGTCGTATAGGCATATGGATCTGAAGCCGGTGGGCCGGCTGGACAAGGCCACCGAGGGCCTTCTGCTGTTTACCGCCGACGGCGATCTGCTGCATCGGCTTATCAGTCCCAAAAAGGAAGTGCCCAAGGTTTATTACGCCCGCCATGAGGGGCAGGCTGGGCCGGAGGATGTGGAGGCCTTCGCCGCGGGACTGACTCTGCGGGACGGATCGCAGTGCCTGCCGGCCAAATTGGAACCGTTGGGGGCAGGGGAGAGTCGTATCACCGTCTGCGAGGGTAAGTATCACCAGGTCCGCCGGATGATGGCTGCCCGGGGCATGCCGGTAAGTTATCTGGAGAGGCAGCAGGAGGGTCCTTTGACTTTGGGAGATCTGCCCCGCGGGCAGACCCGGGAGCTCACGGAGGAGGAAATTGCTGCCATTGATGGCTGATACTGTGCGATTTGCACAGCAATATCAGCATTTTACACATAGCAAGATAGCCACCAAATGGCCTTGAATCTCCGATGCATCGGTATATTTCATAAAAAAGATGCTATATTTTGCAATAAAATGTCAAAAGGTACTTGCAAAATGCGCAAAAGTGCGCTATACTAATCGTACAATATTGTGAAAAATATGTTTATGCACTTTTTAGGAGGCGCTTATCATGTCTAACAGTGTGTTCCATAGCGTTATGCTGCAGCTGAAGGATATCTCCGACCGCAGCTTTGGTGTCATCGATTCCGAGGGCTGTGTCATTTCCAGCACCGACGGTCTGCTGCTGGGTGAGCGTTGGCCCGAAGCCGCGCTGCGGATCTCCGGCATGGCCGACAATGTGGTTGCTTTCGGTCAGCGGACCTTCAAGCCCATCCTTTCCGGCACCGGCTTTTTTGAGTATGCCGTGTTCTGCTCCGGTGACGATGATACGGCCCGTACCCTGTGCGCGCTGGCCTACATCGCCCTGAATGATGCCAAGGTGTTCTATGAAGAGAAGCACGATCGCGGCACTTTCGTAAAAAACATCATTATGGACAATATCCTCCCCGGTGACATCTACATCCGGGCCAAGGAACTGCACTTTGCCACCGATGCCCCCCGGGCGGTGTTCCTGGTGCGGCAGTTGGGGCATGGCGATGTGGCTACGGTGGATGTGCTCAGCAGTATGTTCCCCGATAAAATGCAGGACTTTGTGCTGAGCATCAATGAAACGGATATCGCTGTGGTCAAGCAGATCGCCGCCGACACGGAACCCGAGGAATTGGAGAAGATCGCCCGCAACATCGAGGATACCCTGAAAAGCGAGCTGTTTGTCAAGACCGTCATCGGCATCGGTACCGTGGCCGAGCATCTGCGGAGCTTGGCCGACTCCTACAAGGAAGCCCAGACCGCCATTGATGTGTGCAAGGTCTTTGATACCGATAAGAGCATCATGAGCTATGAAAACCTGGGCATTGGCCGGCTGATCTATCAGTTGCCCACCACCCTGTGTGAGATCTTCCTCAGCGAGGTATTCAAGAAGAACTCCATCGACTCGCTGGATCAGGAGACGCTGTTTACCATCAACAAGTTCTTCGAAAACAATTTGAATGTGTCCGAGACCTCCCGTAAGCTCTTCGTCCACCGCAACACCCTTGTGTACCGCCTGGAGAAGATCAAAAAGCTGACAGGTTTGGATCTGCGGGAATTCGACCATGCCATCGTGTTCAAGGTGGCGCTGATGGTCCGCAAGTATCTTTCCAGCCGTGAAATTCGCTGATAACCTAAGCCGGAGCGGTATTCGCTCCGGCTTTTTGTCGCGGTGATTTTATGATATGTTCATAAAAATAGTGTAACTGTCCATTGACTTCAATTTTAGAATATGGTAAAATAATATGACTCTAAAAATGGGGTAGTATGTAATGATTACTTTTCAGAATGTTACCAAGTCCTATTCCGTGGGCAACACCGCGTTAAACGGTGTTTCCATGCAGATCGAGGACGGGGAATTTGTATTTTTGGTGGGTCCTTCCGGTTCCGGTAAGTCCACCATCATCCGCCTGATCACCGGCGAGCTGAAGCCCAGCACCGGCCATGTGCAGGTCAACGGCTACAGTCTGGACACCATCCGCCGCAGCGAGGTGCCTTATTTGCGGCGAACTGTGGGCGTGGTGTTTCAGGATTTTCGGCTCATTGCCAATAAATCCGTGTATGATAACGTGGCCTTCGCCATGCGGGTCATCGGCGCCAGAGAACGGGAGATCCGGGAACGGGTACCCTATGTTCTGAATCTGGTGGGCCTGGGCAATAAGAGCCGCCGTTTACCCGGCGAGCTTTCCGGCGGCGAGCAGCAGCGTTTGGCGATTGCCCGGGCGCTGGTGAACAATCCGTCCACCATCATCGCTGACGAGCCCACCGGCAACCTGGATCCGGCCCGTTCTTATGAGATCATGTCGCTGCTGCAGGAGATCAACCGGCTGGGTACGACCATGCTGGTGGTCACCCACGAGATGGACCTGGTGCAGCGGTTTTCCAACCGGGTCATTGAGATCAACGACGGCCTGATCGTTAGCGACAGAGTAAATGGAGCGTAAACATGAGGATCAATAATTTAGGCTATCTGCTGAAAGAGGGCATCCGCGGCATTTTTCTCCACGGCTTCATGTCCTTCGCAGCAGTTTGCGTCACCCTGGCCTGCCTGCTGATCATGGGTATGTTTGCCAGCGTGATGTACAATGTGAATATTTTGGTCAACGAGCTGAATCAGACCAACGAAGTGGTGGTCTATATCGACGAGCAGCTTTCCGATTCCGCGGCCCGCAGCATCGAGACCCAGATCCGTCCTTTGGACAATGTACTCAGCGCCAGTTTTGTCAGCCGGGAAGAGGCGTTGGAGAAGTTCATCGCCGAGCATGAGGGCGATTCTGCTTTCAGCGGCGTGGATGCCCAGACACTGCGCCACCGCGTGGTGGTCGTGCTGGAGGACAATGCGCTGATGGATCAGTCCATTGAGCAGTTTTTGAATATCGAAGGTGTGGCGGATATTTCCGCGGCCCATAAGCTGGCCAAAGGCTTCGCCACCATTCAGCACATCATGCAGGTGGTGTTTGTGGCAGTGCTGACGGTGCTGCTGGTGGTATCTCTGCTGATCATTTCCAACACCATTCGCATCGGCATGGCAGATCGGAAGGACGAGATCGCCATCATGCGTATGGTGGGCGCTACCAACGGCTTTATCCGGGTGCCCTTTGTGGTGGAAGGCTTCTTGCTGGGCATGGTGGGCGCCGGCGGCGCTTACATACTGGTGCGTTATCTGTATAATTTTATGGTGGAAGGCCTGGCGGCATCGGATACTTTGCAGATGCTGTCCTTCGTGCCTTTCCGGCAGCTGCGTGGTCCTATGATCGCGCTGTGCGCCCTGGCCGGTTTGTTCGTGGGTATCGTGGGCAGTTGGTCCTCTATCCGCCGATTCCTGAAGGTATAAGGAGATAATATGAAGCAGAAGAGATTTGCAGCGGTCCTGGCTGCGGCTTTGGCGCTGGCGATGGTACTGGGACTGGTACTGGGCCTGCTGGCCGGGTCGGTCAATGCCGCTTCTTCCGGTGAGATCCAAAATCAGATCGACAAGCTGGAACAAGAGCAGGAAGCACTCCGGCAGCAAATGGCGGAGCTGGAAAGCAGCCTGGCCCAAAATAAAAAAGACGTGCAAAGCATGGTGGCCCGGAAAAACGGCATTGATCAGCAGATTGCCCTGCTGCACAGCCAGATCACCGTGGTCAATCAGACAGTCACCGCCTACAACCTGATGATCGCCGACAAGCAGGACGAATTGGATGCCGCTGAAAAACGGCTGGCGCTGCTGCACGAGGCGTATAAGGACCGCATCCGCGCCATGGAAGAGCAGGGCGAGATTTCGTACTGGTCTGTGATCTTCCAGGCCAGCAGTTTTTTTGAGATGCTGGACCATTTGAATATGGCGGCTGAGATCGCCAAGGCGGACCGGCAGCGGCTGGAAGAGATCCGCACCGTGGCCCAGCAGGTAGAGCAGGCCCGGGCCGATCTTTTGTCCCACAAGCAGAGCCTGGAGCAACAGCGCCAGGAGCTGAAGCAGACCGCGGATACCCTAACGGTCAAGCAGGCAGAGGCCGATGGACTTTTGCTGGATCTGGTGGCAAAGGGCCAGGATTATTCCTTTGAGTTGGACCAGTCGGAAAAACTGCAGCATGAGCTGATGGATAAACTGGCAGGTTTGGAAGAGGATAAGATCTGGGCAGAATATTTAGAGTGGCTGGCCACCTCCGTGCCGCCTACCACCACGACCACTACCACGGTGCCTCCCACTACGGTGCCCCCCACTACCATTCCCAAGCCTACGGTGGCGCCTACCACCAAGCCTAACCCCACAACCAAACCTACCACCAAACCCACCACCCAGCCCACTACCCAGGCTGGCAACGGCAATAAGGAAGTGGATGGCTATATCTGGTATCAGCCCCTGCCCAAGGGCAGCTATGCCGTGACCAGTGAATTTGGCCCCCGTGTCCATCCGGTCACCGGCAAGGTCAATACCTATCACAAGGGCATTGACCTGGGCGCTGACAGCGGCACACCTATTTTTGCGGTGCGCGACGGTGTGGTCCGGGTGGCAGCCTACGAAGAGGGCGGCGCAGGTTATTATGTATCCCTGGGACACACCGGCGGCTATATTTCCATTTATATGCATATGACCCATTATATTGTCTACCAGGGCCAGCGGGTCAAGGCCGGCGATATCATCGGCTATGTGGGATCCACCGGCGGTTCCACCGGTCCGCATTTGCACCTTGGCATTGCTAAGGACGGTACTTATATGGATCCCCGGCTGTTCTTTGATTTCTGATCTTGGTTTCCCACAGCCCCATAGGCTGTGGGAAAATCCGTTTATGAGGTGTATTTATGAAGAATAAAATCATCATCGTTCTTTCTTATCTGGCAGTGGCGGCTGCGGCGGCTACCCTGACATTGGTGCTCACCGCCAAGCCTGCCCACTACACCAAGCTGGAAGAACTGGCGGACCTGCTGGAGGAGTGTTTTATCGACGGCGTGGATCGCACGGAGATGGAAGATGCCGCCGCGGATGCCATGGTGGAAGCGCTGGGAGACCGCTGGAGCTACTATATCCCTGCCAGCCAGTACGATTCCTACCAGGATCAGAAGAAGAATTCCTATGTGGGTATCGGCGTCACCATTTCCGCCGCGGAAAACGGTTATCTCATTGAGGAGGTAACCAAAGGCGGTCCTGCGGAAAAGGCGGGTCTGCTGGCCGGTGACGTGATCGTAGCGGTGGACGGCACCCGGGTGGCCGGTATGACCACCGATCAGGGCAAGGAGTTGGTCCAGGGAGAATCCGGCACCACTGTGGAGATCACGGTAGACAGATCCGGCGCGGAACAGACCTTCTCTGTCAAGCGGGGCACCGTAAAGACTCCGGTGGCTGAGGCTACTTTGCTGCCGGATAACATCGGTCTGGTGACCATCAAGAATTTCAATACCAATTGCGCCAAGGAGACCATCGCCGCCATTGAGTCCCTGATTGACCAGGGCGCCACGGCGCTGATCTTTGATGTCCGGTTCAACGGCGGCGGATATGCCAACGAGATGAACAAGGTGCTGAATTATCTGCTGCCGGAAGGGGAGCTGTTCCGCACCGTGGACTATACCGGCAAGGAAGAAGTGACCATGTCCGATGCAAAGTGCCTGGAAATGCCCATGGCGGTGCTGGTCAACGGCAGCTCCTATTCCGCGGCGGAGTTCTTCGCGGCGGCGCTGCGGGAGTACGACTGGGCCACGGTGGTGGGCCAGCAGACCAGCGGCAAGGGCTATTACCAGGTGGTTTATCAGTTGTCCGACGGTTCAGCGGTGGGCGTTTCCATTGGTAAATATGTGACCCCCAAGGGCGTGAGCCTGGAGGGCGTTGGTATTACCCCGGATCATGTGGTGGAAGTGGACAACAAGACCATGTCTGCCATCCGGGCCGGCACTCTGGATCCCATGGAGGACCCCCAGATCCTGGCTGCCATCGAAGCGCTGAAGGGCAACTAAAAAATAAATGCGTATTTGTCAGGTGAATCGTTACAGAAACCCCACAGGTTAAAATACCTGTGGGGTTTTCCGGCGATTTGCGAATTGCCCATACAAATGGATAATATAACGTGTATTGATCGGCCTGTAAAAGCTTTTTGACAGCGCTGGACAGGAATTGTCAAAGGATTTTGGCTGCATTGTTTTGGCAGGTTTGTTACAATCATTTCCAAGGAGGGGATATACATGGAAATTGATAAGAAGTTAAAAGATATGCGGGAAAAAGCGGCATTCACCCAAGAACAGGTTGCGGAAGCGGTAATGGTTTCAAGACAGACCGTATCGAATTGGGAAACAGGTAAATCCTTGCCGGATATTGTAAGCATTATCAAATTGAGCGACCTTTATAACATCAGCATCGATGAATTACTAAAGGGCGATCAGAAAATGCAGATCAAAATAGAAAAGGACGCAAAGCTTGCGCAGGCCAATAAAAAAGTGGTGCTTGTTACTGCTGTTGTAACACTGATATCGCTTGCTATCTATTTTGTCAGCGTTTTTGTGGGCGGTTCTTTCCTTGATTTTTGTGAGCATGCCATTCGTTGGGTACTGGTGGGTATTGCCATTACATTTGCCATAATGTATTTGCATAATTTGAACAGAAACAGTAAGCGCGTATTTTACATAGGAGCGTTACAAATGAAAAAACTACAAGGCATATCCGTTGTTCTGTTGCTGTTTGGCATTTGGTTAAGTATTTTTCCAATGGGAGAAAGCAGCAACATTCCTGAGCTTGTATCCTTTACTTCGGTGATTTCCGGTTTGATCTGCGGTGCGATATCGCTGCTTGGACGGGATAAATAAGTATTCATTCCATGAATTATGAAACGCAGCATCGCGTTGGATGCTGCGGTTATTATTTATAGCAGCAGGTACAGGCTCCCACTTGGGATTAGACTATGTAAAAAGGGTCCGCTGAGGGTGATCTCTGCAAATATCAAAGATGTTGACAAAATGGTTGCCATATCCAACTGGGAAAATACCGGAAATTCCGGAAAAATTCCTTGACTAACCTGAAATAATCCACTATAATGTTGGGAGCTATGGATATTTTTATCTGAGAAAGGATGTTTGTAATATGGCAAAAGAATTTAAGATCACCAGTTTGCGTCTGGCTGAACTGGAAAAGGAACTCAACTATCTGAAGACCACCCGTGAGCGTGAGATCGCCGCCATGATTGCCGAGGCCCGTTCCTACGGCGACTTGTCCGAAAACTCTGAGTACGATGCCGCCAAGAACGAGCAGGCTAAGCTCTATGGCCGTATCGCCGAGATCGAGGATGTGCTGAGCCACGCCGTTATTATTGAAGATGAGAATGAAGCTACCGGCCGCGTAGGTTTGGGCTGCACCGTTGTGGTGGAGGACGCCTCCGGCAAGCAGACTGCTTACCGTATCACCGGCTCCCAGGAGGCCAATCCCATGGAAAACAAGCTGTCTGATGACTCTCCCTTCGGCCGCGCCATCGTCGGTAAGGCTGCAGGCGAAAGCTTTACCTTCTCCGCGCCCGCCGGTTCTTATACCATGAAGGTGGTCAGCGTTTCTCGCGAGGGCTAAGCCATGGCAAAGTTTGTACCGCAGGAAGAAATGTCCCTGCTGGACCAGGTTCAGGTTCGCCGGGATAAGCTGGCCGCATTGCAGGCCGAGGGAAAGGATCCCTTCCAGATCACCAAGTTTGATTTTAATACCGACTCTGCTGCCATCAAGGCAGATTACGCCGCGTTTGAGGGCAAGGTGGTCCGGGTGGCCGGCCGTCTGATGAGCAAGCGCGGCATGGGCAAGGTGCTGTTCTGTGATCTGCAGGATACCACCGGTCGTATCCAGCTCTTCGTAAAGATCGACGAAATGGGTGAAGAGGAATTCAACCGTTTCAAGAAAAATGACATCGGCGACATCGTGGGCGCCGAGGGCGAGGTGTTTACCACCAAGACCGGTGAGATCTCCATCCGCACCAGCGCCATTGTACTGCTTTCCAAGTCTTTGCTGCCTTTGCCCGACAAATACCATGGCCTGACCGATAAGGAGATCCGTTTCCGTCAGCGCTATGTGGATCTGATGGTCAACCCCGAGGTGAAGCAGAACTTCATTATCCGCAGCCGTTTCATTAAGCATCTGCGGGATTACCTGGACAATATGGGTTACATCGAAGTGGAAACACCGGTGCTGAATACCATCGCCGGCGGTGCTTCCGCCCGGCCCTTCGTGACCCATCACAACACCCTGGATATTGATATGTTCATGCGCATCGCCACCGAGCTGCCTCTGAAGCGGCTGATCATCGGCGGTATGGACCGGGTGTATGAGATCGGCCGTATCTTCCGCAACGAGGGTATGGATCCCAAGCACAATCCCGAGTTTACCTCCGTGGAACTGTACCAAGCCTATGCAGATTTCCACGATATGATGGATATCGCCGAAGGCGTGTTCACCACCTTCGCCCAGAAGGTACTGGGTACCTATGAGCTGGAGTGGATGGGCGAAAAGGTAAACCTGGCGCCCGGTTGGCCCAGGATGACCATGGTGGAGGCAGTCCGTCAGTATGTGGGCATCGATTTTGACGCCATTACCGACGATGCCGAGGCTGTGGCCGCCGCCAAGGCAAAGGGCGTGGAGCTGTCCGACGCCGCGGAAAAGACTTGGGGCAACGCCTTGTACGCCTGCTTCGATCAGCGGGTGGAGGAGCATCTGGTGCAGCCCACCTTCATCACCATGTACCCTGTGGAAGTCAGCCCCCTGACCAAGCGTTCTCCCGCCGATCCCCGGCTGACCGAGCGCTTCGAGTTCTTCATCTGCCGCAGCGAGATGGGCAATGCCTATTCCGAGCTGAACGATCCCATCGATCAGCGTGCGCGCTTCATGAAGCAGGTGGAGCAGCGGGAGCGTGGCGACGACGAGACCGAAATGCTGGACGAGGATTTCCTCAACGCCATGGAATACGGTATGCCCCCCACGGGCGGCATGGGCATCGGCATCGACCGCGCTGTGATGCTGTTTACCAATTCCGATTCCATCCGCGAGGTCATTCTGTTTCCCACGATGCGGCCCCTTGAGTGAAAAACCCTTGTGCCGCAACGCTTTTTCGGCTTTTCCACTTTGGTTGACAACAATTTGACAACAATTTCGCATGTATTAAATAACGCGATATGATGCAGGATGACAAACTGTCAGATCTAAATACGGTATAGCACGAGCTATTGAGGACACTTTCTGGACGATTTTCAGAAAGTGTCCTTTCCTTTTTTGCAGGTTGCA
>SVLC01000052.1 GCA_015068155.1 Oscillospiraceae bacterium
CTATATGCTCACCGGATTGGATGCCGCCGGGCAGCCCTTCTCCGCCTCCGGCCGTCTGGTGGATACTTGGGTGTACGATAATTTCTCCTCTCCCGCCATGCAAAACATGGGCGATTTCGCCTTTACCGGCACGGATTACTACTATGTTAACTACGCGGAGGGCATTTACGTCGGCTATCGTTACTACGAGACCCGCTATGAAGATGTCCTCACCGGCCGGGCCAATGCCGGCGACTACGATTACAGCAGCACCGTCCTCTATCCCTTCGGCTATGGACTGAGTTACACCACCTTCCGCTGGTCCGACTTTACCATGTCGGAAACGGAGGATTATTTCCTGGTCTCCGTCACCGTAACCAACACCGGTAATTGGGCCGGCAAGGATGTGGTGCAGATCTATGCCCAAGCCCCCTACCTGGGTAATGTGGAAAAATCCGCCATTGTCCTGGTAGGCTTTGCCAAGACGGAAAACCTGAAACCCGGCGCCAGCCAGACCGTAACCGTCACCGTTTCCAAAAAGGATCTGACATCTTACGACATGCATGCCAACAACGGCCGCGGCGGATACATTCTGGATGCCGGCAACTACTACATCGCCGCTGCCGGTAATGCCCATGAGGCCCTCAACCGGATTCTGCAGACCAGAGGTGTGGAAGCCATTGAAGGAAAATGGGCAGAAGGCAAGCAGGACGCCAGCACCGCTGCCGAGGGACAGACCATGGTGGGTGTGTATATGCAGGAAACTCAGGACAGCACCACTTACAACGTGGCCGCCACCGGTCTGCAGCCGGTGCAGAACCGTTTCCCCGATGCTACGCTGTCCGATGCCGTTTATCTTTCCCGCAGCAACTGGCAGCAAATGGACAACTGGGGCCTGCGCTACGGCAGCGCTTCCGAGACCGCCAGCCGCGCCGAGATCGGCGGCAAGCAGTTCCAGTCCCAAATTTCCGACCAGCTGCTGCAGGCGCTGCAATCCTTCTCCTCTTTGAATCCGGCCGAGGGGCAGGCCATCACCGCCCCCACCTTCGGCAAAGCCGGCGACATCGACCTGATCGATCTGCGCGGTCTTGCTTACGATGATCCGTTATGGGAACAACTGCTGGATCAGATCACTCTGGAAGAACTTTCCAAGCTGATCGATGAATGCGGCTACTGCTCCCCTGCCGTCCCTTCCATCAACAAACCCAAGGTCACCGATCTGGACGGTCCTGCCGGTTTGAATGACATCATCGCCCATGGCTCCATGCCCATCGGTGACGGCCTGCGGGCCATGACCTGGCCCACCCAGTACATGCTGGCCTGCACCTGGGATGTGACTCTGGCGGAGGATATGGGCCGGGGTATCGCAGAGGACGGTCTGTACGCCGACACCGTAGGTTGGTATGGTCCCGGCATGAACATTCACCGCACCCCCTTTGCCGGCAGAAACTTTGAATACTATTCCGAAGACACCTTCCTCTCCGGCGCTTTGGGCAGAGCCGAGGTCAACGGCGCCGCCCAAAAGGGCATGTATGCCTTTATCAAGCATTTCGCCCTCAATGACCAGGAAACCCATCGCGACGAACGGGGTCTGGCAACCTTTGCCGACGAACAGACCATCCGCGAGCTTTACCTCAAGCCCTTTGAAATGACCATCGTGGACAACACCGTGGAAATTTTCTACAACGAAGCCATCCGGGATGACAACGGCAAGATTTTGGGGTATGAAAAACGCACCACCACCGTTCCCGCCGCCACTGCGCTGATGACCTCTTTTAACCGCATCGGCGCCACATGGGCCGGCGGCCATTACGCCTTGATCACCGAGGTGCTTCGCGGTGAATGGGGCTTCAACGGCTTTGTACTCACCGATTACGAAGTCGGTCAGGGCAAGGGCGGCTATATGGACACCCTGCAGACCTTAGGCGCCGGCGGCGACGCCAAGCTGAAGACGGTGGGTATGGATGCCCTTTTCGGTTTCAACATTGCCAAGCATCCTGCCTATCAGAGTATGGGGCGCGATGCCGCCCACCACATTCTCTATACCGTGGTAAACTCCGCGGGCATGAACGGCTTTGTCCACGGCGCGGAATTTGTCAACGGCTTTGCCTATTACAAACTGATCCTCATCGGCTGGGATATCCTGGCCGTGGCAGCCATGGTGTATATGGCGCTGAAGATCCGCAAACGCCTGAGAAAGCCTTGCGTGGAAGTAGTCAGCGAAGAAGCATAATTTACCTAAAGATACAGCAAGCGGCAATGCTTACGCATTGCCGCTTGTTTTCATAGGAATTACGATCTTGATATCAAACCAGTGGTCATTGGCATTGATGGACACTGCGCCGTCGTAGCGATCGGCGGTGTAGCGAATACTTTTGATGCCGTAGCCATGGTTTTTCTTATCCTGCTTTGTGGACA
The DNA here is from genome assembly GCA_015068155.1 of Oscillospiraceae bacterium. Lineage (GTDB taxonomy): Bacteria > Bacillota > Clostridia > Oscillospirales > Oscillospiraceae > Faecousia. Next base: position 2,398 of record SVLC01000052.1, read on the forward strand.
AAAAGTTAGCGCCGTCCATATGCAGCGTGCCCTCATAATAGTTTTCAATGCGGATCATAACAAAGGCGTTCACCCGGGACACGGTTACATGGATCAGCCGTTTTTCCCGATCTTCTATTTCCATCACGGATTCGATGGCATTGTCAATGGCATTGCCAAAAATATTGCAGATATCCTGCACATCCATAAAATCCAGCAGCTTACCGTCCGCCACGCTGGTCATGGTGATGCCGTGCTGATGGCAATAGAGATTTTTACCGGTCAGAATGGTGTCCAACACCGCATTTCCGGTTTTGTTCTGCACCTGGAAATGCACGATCTCCTGTTCCATCCGATCCAAAAAAGCATTGCGCTTCTGTGCATCCTGCTCGCTGCGCAAAAACCGGATCTGATGGCGCATATCGTGGTATTTTACATTGATCATCTCAATGCTTTCCCTGGATTGCATATACTGCTGATATTGGGTCTTCAGGGTGCTCTGCACTGCCTCCAATTCCCGAACCGTAGCATGATTGTGACAGGAAACATGATGGGCGTACAGCATGGAAACACCGGCCACATCGATCATCGTACGGGCATTGGCGATCTCCCTGGAATAGGTTCCCGGGGCGTAGATATCGTCAGTGACAAACCGCAGGTTACTGCCGGCAAACACGATGATGCCGATAAACAACGCTGTAAACCAATCTCCCCGGCTGATCTCCAGTTGCTTGCCCACCGCGCCTCTGCGGCCAAACAGACGATACTCAATGAGCACCACCATGCCGTAAACCGCCAGCAGCACCGCCGTTTCCAAATACCATATCCGGCTGCCCAGATTCACCACTTGCCATGCCATAGCAGCCATACATTCGGCGGCAGTAAATGCCAGCACGCCGTAGTAGATACTGCGATACAGGTCCATTTTCGTACACAGACACATAAACAATGCCATAGACAGAAATGCCGCCAGCATACACGGTATCCAAAGCCACAATGCCACCGTAGCCGTCAGCTCCATAAACACCACCAGGACACCTAAATACAGCGCCGCCAGCAGCGCCAGCCTGCTTTTTCGCACCTGCGGCTGCAGCATCAATACCACTGCCAGGCAGGATATCCACTCGGCCAGGGCCGTATAAATTCTGGGAATATCGGGTATTGCATTTCCGCTCATTTCATCACCTCTGTCCAGTACTGGGCCAGCGCCTCCATAAACTCCTTGCGATGTCCACGGCTGATGGGTACAGTACATCCGTTTTTCAAATGGGCATTGCCTTCTTCAAAACCCGTGACCTGCTGCAAATTGATCAAATACCACTTGCTGCCCCGAAAGAAATGATGGGGTCTGAGGGTCTGTTCGGTCTGTTTCATGGTGCCCGGCGCCACATAAGCGCCGCTGTCGGCGTAATAGATCAGATCATGCCCCTGACTTTCGATATAGTAAATGGACTGGATGCCCAGCCGCACGCTGCCGCCCTTGACGGGAATGATCACGCTTTTATGCTCTCTTTTCTTCATGCGATGGATGGCCCGGGCCAGCCGCTGGGAAAAAGCAAAGTAGGACACCGGCTTGAGAATATAATCCAGCGCTTCCACGGCATAGCCGCGGATGGCATACTGGGACATATAGGTGATGAAGATGATCACCACCTCCTGGTCCTGCTTGCGGATATGCTCCGCGGCGGTCATGCCGTCCATATACTGCATTTCAATATCCATTAGGAAATGTCAAACTGGGAACGAAAATCCCCCAAAATGGCGCTGCCGTCGTTGTAGAAACTGATATCAAAGGTTTCAGAAAAATCCTGCTCATACTGACGAAGATAGGCCTCCAACTGCCGGGCATATGCGCTGCTGTCCTCCACGATGGCGATTTTGATCATCCTGTCTCACCTCCCGCGCCACATTTTCTTTAGTCTAGCACATCTGCCGCAGCCGCGCAATAAAAACCGTTTCATTTTCTTCCGCGCTTCCACTTCATGGAACTGCATCCATTTTTTTGCGACATCCTTCACGATTTTTTTACATTACGCCAGCTTTTTCTATTGCTATCAGGTGCGGTTTACGATATAATGTATTCGTTGTATCCGTTCCCACCAGTTCCATCGAAAGGAGACCGATCTATGCGAATATCTTTCAAACGAATCGCCGCTTTGGCGTTATCCATCTTATTGCTGGCCACCACCCTGGCAGGCTGCCTATTAAATCCCGATCCCACCTCTACTGGTCCTATCTGGACCAACAGTCCCACCGGGACCAGCAGCAGTAGTAGTAGCAGTAGCAGCAATAGCAGTTCCACAGCTACTACAAACCCCGGCTCGTCTTCCACCACCAAACCTACCACCCAGCCAACGACACAGCCTACTACCCAACCGACGACGCAACCTACCACCCAACCAACAACACAGCCCACCACGCAGCCCACGCCCCCTACCACCGTTACCAAGCCTATCGTTCCCAGTTCCAGCGCCCATGTACACAGCTTCAAGGCCGAATGGAGCTCCAACGATACCATCCACTGGAACGAGTGCGCCTGCGGCGAATGGAGTAATGTGGCGGTGCATTTGGACGAGGATCGCGATACCCAATGTGATGTCTGCGGCGCCTATGTGCCTCTGCCGCCTCCGCCTCACAACGCCGGCGATGTGATCATTACCGAAGTCATGACCTCTAACGATTCCAGCCTGGCCGACGCCTTTGGCGAGTATTCCGACTGGATCGAACTGTACAACACCACCGATCAGGATATCTCTCTTGACGGATTTTATCTGTCTGACAGCGTCAGTAAGCCCAAGGGCTATGCGCTGCCGAATGTTACCATTGGCGCCTATCAATACCTGGTGGTCTTCGCCTCCGGCCGGGACACCGTTACCGACGCAGGCCAGATCCATACCAATTTCAAGGTCAGCGCCGGTGAGACCGTGGTGCTGAGCTACGAAAACACCGTATACTCCCAGTTGGCCACACCTCTGGATATGATCGCCGACATTTCCTTCGGCTCCATCACCAGCGGCGAAGACCTGCTGCATGTATATTTCGCCTCCCCCACCCCCGGCGTGGAAAACGGCGGCAGTTACGCCGAAGTGCTGGGACAATTGCAAATTACCGGCACCGGTCTTTGCATCAACGAGTTCATGATGAACAACGAAGGTATCCTCTATGACGAGGACGGCGATTGCCCCGACTGGGTGGAGCTGCGCAATACCTCCGACAAGCCCGTTTCCCTGCTGGGCTACGGTCTTTCCGACAAGTATGACGATCCCATGAAATGGGTCTTCCCGGATATCACCCTGGAGCCCGGCGCGTACCTGCTGATCCTGCTGTCCGGCAAGGAAAAGACCTACACCGCCGAAAACCCCTATTTACACGCCAGCTTCAAGCTGGGTGATACCGATGACGGCTTGATCCTCTCCAACGAAAAGGGGTTACTGATCGAACGCATCGGCATTGCGCAGGTTCCCGACAACATTTCCTACGGCCGCGATCCCGAAGATCCGACCCAGTGGAAATTCTTCACCCGCCCCACACCCGGCAAAGCAAACAGCGCCAACGGCTTTGTGGAGCTGTCCGCTGTACTGGCCGCCATGACCCAAAAGGTCTATATCAACGAGGTGTGCGCCGTCAGTTCCTCCAGCGTCTCCGGACTTTCCAAGGAAGACTGGATCGAGCTGTACAACAACACCGATCAGCCCATCAATCTGGAAGGCTGGTCCCTCAGCAAATACGTTTCCGATCTGCGGTATTATACCTTTCCCAGCGTGACCATTCAGCCCCACAGCTACCTGGTGATCTCCGCCAGCGGCACCGCGTCCTACAGCGTCAAAAGCCTGGACGCCGGTTTCAAAGTCAGCCACACCGGCAACACCCTGTATCTGGTGGATGCCGACGGTTTGGTCACCGACAGTTTCGACACCGGTCTGCAGCGCTCCGGCGTGACCTCCGGCCGTGTGATCGAGAACAATACCCTGGTCCGGCGTTTTTTTACCACAGCCACCAAGGGTAAGGCCAACGCTGCCAACGGCAGCAGCCAGGCCTATGCCCTGCCGGCAGAACTGGAATCCTCCGCCGGTGTTTTGGTGGCAGACCGGCATACCGTTACCATCACTACCCTGCAGCCCGGCGGTGTGATCTACTACACCACCGACGGCACCACCCCCGATCAAAGCAGCACACTCTACACCGGTCCCATTACCTTGGAAAAATCCGCTTCCATCCGGGCCATCGTTTACGCCGACGGCGTTCTCCCCTCTCAGATCGCTACCCAGACCTTTCTGATCACCAACGAGCACAAGCTGAATGTGGTCTGCCTGACCTGCGATCCCGATGATCTTTTCAGCGAAGAAACCGGCATTTGGGCCAAGGGTCCCGGTTACACCGATACCTACCCCCACACCGGCGCTAACTTCTGGAAAGACTGGGAACGGGAGGTGTTCTTTGAATACTACGAAACCGACGGCACCCTGGGCATTTCCTTTTCCGCCGGCATCAAGAACCACGGCCAATATTCCCGCGCTCAGGCCCAGAAATCCGTTTCCATCAATCTGAAGGAGGCCTACGGCTCCGGCACCTCCTACTATCCCTTCTTCGGCACCGATGAAATCACCGTTTTCGACAATCTGCTGCTGCGCACCGGTGGCCAGGACTGGAACTACACCAACCTGATCGACGCCTACTGCGCCCGGGTAGTCAACGGCGAGATGGATTTGGATATCATGCGGGATATTCCCGTTGCGGTGTATGTCAACGGTGAATACTGGGGACTGTACTATATCCGGGAAAAGATCAACGAATCCTATCTGTACAATCACCACGGCATCGAAGAAGACAATCTGGACCTGATCAAAGGCAATTCCATCGTCCAGGCCGGTTCCTATACCGCTCACAAGGAATTGCTGAACTATATCAAGAGTCACGATCTTTCCAACCAGAAATATTTTGACTATGTGGCTTCCCAGATCGATCTGGAGGAATGGACCAACTACTGGATCACCGAATCCTTCTTCGGCAACACCGACACCGGCAATATCCGCTTCTACTGCACCAAAGATGGGGAAGGAAAATGGCGATGGATACTGTTTGATATGGACTGGGCCATGTACCCCAGCACCTACAAATGGAATCACATCGAAGAATTCCTGGCCCAATCCGGCCACGGCGTGGGCAACGCCTTCAGTACCACCATTGCCCGGGGTCTGATGCAAAACGAAGGCTTCCGGCAATACTTTGTGGAGCAGTACGCCAAGTATATGAACACCACCTTCCATCCCGATCGGCTGGTGGCAATTCTGGATGAAATGGCCGCCCAGATCGATGAGGAAATGGTGCGGCAATGCAGCCGTTGGGGCGCCATATCCTACAAGAACTGGCAGAAAAACATCAACAATCTGCGGACCATGCTGCGGAACAGATGGACCTTGGCCAAGGAAGATCTGCAGCAGACCTTTGATCTGACAAACGCAGAAATGGCACAGTTGTTCCCGGAAAACCCTTAAAAAAGAAACCCATCCGTTTTGGATGGGTTTTCTTATTGTTACGCCAACAGCCAGGCAATGACCTGCAGCGCCACCAAATGCAGCGGATAGAACAGATAGAAGCCGTATTTGAACCGGCCCTTCCCTCTTTTCCCGGAGTACAGCAGCAGGATCGGCACCGCCAACAGACTATAGAACTGGATCTTGCCGGAATCGCAGGCCAACAATACCAGCCCCAGCGTCAGCAGCCCCACACGGCCCAAATGCCGCCAACCGGAGATCTTCTCCCCCTTTTCCGGGTAGATCAGCGCGACGAACACCGGCAGCATCATGCCCCAAAAGCCGTAATCAATGGTTACATATTGATTCAGCACATAGGCCGCGGCCACGGCGGCAGAAAAAGGCATCATCCACATGAGATTCTTCCTGGTTTTCCATTCCTGCAAAAGATAGATCACGGGAATGGAACCGGAGAAAGTCAGCAACACATTCCAATATACATCGCCGGAAGCCACAAAATATACCACCTGGCACACTGCGCCCAGCAGAAAAATACCCAAAAAATAGCGCAGACGATGGCGGGTGTAATGGCAGCCCTCTGCGATCATAAAGGCGAAAATGGGAAAGGCCAGGCGGCCGATGATCCGGAACAGCGCCTCATAAGGGAAGAAGAGCACACCTATATGGTCCACCACCATGGTAGTGGCGGCAATGCACTTTAGTGCATTGCCGCTAAAAATTCGCGGTCCGGAATGTGTAGCGGAATAAGACATAGCATAACCTCTTTTGTGTTTTTTTCATTATAAGAAATAAGCGGAGAATTGTCAAGCAAACCTCGCCCGGCAAAATCCGTTCTCATTCCGTACTACAAAGAAAACCCACACCTTTTGGCGGCTATGTATAGGGATGTTATCCTACTGTAGCGGCCATACACGAATCGCCCAGACACCCATTTTCTATTGTAGGGCGGGGACTTGCTCCCGCCGGGGAACAAGGTGACGACCGTGATTGTTCCAGCCCAACGGTTTTTGCCATACCCGCAATCTGGTAGAAGCGTAATGATTTAAGGAGAATTCTATGGTTATCTATAAACGAAGTGTTCGATGTCAAAAATCATATGAAGAGGCGTGTGCAATCCTAAAATCATCTGCCTACGGCGGAGAATTCAAAATTGAAAACGATTATTTTTCTCTTTTGTGCAGCAAGAGAGCTTTTCGGGGTCAGCTGATGTTTCAACGCGCTTCTGGACGATTGACTTCTATCGATAATGGAGTAGAAGCAACATTCGAAATACATGGTGGGATAGAACTACTAATAGCCATAGCAATGACTGGGTGTGGTATGTTATTGTTTTTGTTTAATCTACTGTTCAAAGGTTTTGATCACGCTCTATTCCCCTTTTTTACTTCCGTGGGAATGGGCCTCCTAATTGCGTGTGTTCCCTTATGTCGCGGAATAGAGATTGTAGATTTGCTGGAGCATAAGTTAACACGATAATCCAACGAGGCCATCGGCGTTTTGACACATAATAAACAAAAAGCCCAGAGGACAACTAAATCCTCTGGGCCATAGCATCAATATGTAATATCTTGGATGTAAATAAAAAATCCGAACGCACTTCCTATCGTGAAGTAGTTCGGATTTTTCATGTATGGTGGACGATATAGGACTCGATTTAATCATGGTGTCGCTCCGTCAAGCCGTCGCGAGCGGCGCTGAGTGCGCGCCGCATTGAAAGGGGTTCGAGCCCTATATCTTTATTGTCCACCAAGCAAAAAACCCACACCTTTCGGTGTGGGTTTTGCTTGGTGGACACATACTAGTTAAATTCGAACTTAAAACAGATTCAATTTCTTGCAGGGTTAGGGTCTCGGTGCCGTCCTTGTAATTGTAAGTGAGTACCAGTTTATCGTCATATACGAAGACGGAATTTACGAAAGTATCGATGATTTCTTTTCTGTAATCGAGGTCATTGATGTTGCCGTACTTGTATTTGCTGATCCAATCCACGATCTCTTCCTTGGTGAACTTGCGGCGCTCCAACTGTAGCTGCAGGATACTGGCTTTCAGAGAATCCCGCTGGGTTTCCAAATCCTCCAAGCACTCCTTTGTGGTTTCGGTGATGATGCCCTGACGGATGGCTTTCATCACATTACGGATCTCAGCTTCGCACTGCTGCAACTGCTGCTTCAGCACAGGTGTCATGGTATCGCCTTGTTCCTGCATGACCAGGATGGCATCAGCGATGCGGTTGATTGCTTCATCGGTCAGCACTTTGGAGACCGTCAGCTTTACAACCGTTTCCTCTATCCAATGCTTTTTGATAGCTTTTTTCTTACACCCAAGCCGCCGCTTGGCGCCGCTGCACTTGTAGTAGTGGTAGACGATTCCTTTGCAGCCTTTGCCGCTCTCACCGGCCATCAGCCGCCCACAATCGCCACAGTATAGCTTCGTTGTAAGCAAGTATTCCTCTTCCGCTTTTGCCCGTGCCGGGGCCTTCTTGTTTGCTGCCATACGCATTTGCACCCTTTCAAATAATTCTTTGTCAATGATCGCCGGAATGCCATCCGGGGTAATAACATCGCCATACTTGTATTCACCGATGTACTTACGGTTTTTCAGAAGATTGCTGAGAACACTGACAGAATAAGCATTACCCCGCTTGGAGCGAAGGCCTCGTTCTTCCATTTCGGCTTGTAAAACGGTGAGCCGTTCACCATCAGCATACCGGGCAAACAGTTCCTGCACATAAGGTGCGGTTTCGGGATTAACTTCCAATCTACCGGTTGCCTTGTCCACATAATAACCCAGCGGTGTATTGCCGCCGTTGTTCATACACTTCATAGCATTGTCATGCTGACCTCTGCGAATCTTCTGTGCAAGCTCTGCTGAGTAATACTCTGCGTAGCCTTCCAGCATGGATTCCAGAATGATGCCCTCCGGGCCATCGGAAATATTCTCTTTGATGGAGATCACCCGGACACCGTTCTTTTTCAGAACATGCTTGTAGTGGGCACTGTCATAGCGGTCACGGGAGAAGCGGTCCAGTTTCCATACCAGCACTACATCAAACACCCCCTTGGCGCTGTCTGCGATCATCCGCTGAAAGTCCGGTCTGTCTGCCGTTCTTGCAGACAGCGCCCGGTCTACATAGGTGCCAAGCAAGGTCAGATTGTTTTTCATCGCATAGTCCGTACATTCACGGAGCTGACCTTCGATAGATTCTTCTCGTTGCCGATCCGAAGAATATCGGGCATAAATTACCGCATTCATACAATTCCTCCTTTGCATTTATGATATCGATTTGCGTATTTTACTTCAAATGTGTGGATGGCAGCAGGTCAAAACCCGCTGCCATCCGGTGTGTTTATTCATCCTTCTTTTCCAAATCTTCTTGGATCTTGGGCAGTAAAAACCGGGCAAAACGGAGAATGACATGCTCCGGCAGCTGTGCGCCGTAATCCTCGGTCTTCTGCGTGGTGACTTCTACTGTCTGCTCCTGGGAAATCTGTTCGGGCATAGGCGTCACCTCCTTATCGGGCATCCCGGTCGGCTCGTCTGCGGAACTGGGCCTCGCACATCTTTACAATGGCATCCTCCATCTGCGCAGTGGTGTAGTGCCTGGGGAAGTATTTGCGGATGCGCTCCATAGGGATCTTCAACCGTTCCTTTTGGTTGGCTTTTTCCTGGCTCATAAGTCCCGCCACGAAATCTTTGGTCAGCGTGCCTGCCATACTGTGTTCCTTGAGGTGGTAAGCCTGCCCAACGGAAGGGGTACAGTCATTGCGTTCCATTTCATCCAACACCCAACCTTGCTCTGCCGGGGAGAGATAGGAAAGATGCACCGCCGGAGTAAAGGCAATCTGCCCAGCATCTACCTTTTGCAGTATCTCCGGCAGCAGATGTGTCAAGCGGATATACCTTTGAACAGTTTTATAGCTTTCACCAGCCTGCTCACCAATCACGGCCATTGCTCTGTTATCATCCGACTTCGGGACATGTTGTCCCGAAGTTAAGTCAGATCGTTTGCCTTGCCGGCACATTGCATCCGCTTTCATTTTATAAGCAAAGGCCTTCTCACTGGGGAGAATACTTTCTCTGTGCAGGTTGCTATCCACAAGGGCGATTGCTGCCGCATCCCGGTCAATCTCATAAATTAAGGCAGGAACCGTTTCGATTCCTGCCTTCTTGCATGCGTGCAATCTCCGATGCCCGGAGATCACCTCATATTCTCCATTCTCCAAGGGACGAACCACCAGCGGGGTCAGCAATCCTTGAGTAAGGACGCTCCATACCAGCTGGTCCATTTCCTCGTTATCCGTTACCTTAAAGGGGTGTCCCTCAAAGGGGTGTACGGGATCCAGTAATCCTTGATAAAGATTTCGAGCAACGCAAAGGAGCCAATTTGGATCACACCGGCGGAAACGGAAAACAGTGTAAACTTGACCGCCTG
>SVLC01000053.1 GCA_015068155.1 Oscillospiraceae bacterium
TTCTTCTATCGTTTTTCATTTAAATCTCCTCCTCTTCAAAAACGAATATATCTTCAATGGTCATTCCAAAGTATTTTGCTATCTTATATGCTAGCATGATAGACGGATTATACCGTCCGTTTTCCAACGAGCTGATAGTCTGCCGGGAAACACCTAAAGCTTTTGCCATTTCATCCTGTAAGATTCCCTGCTCTCTTCTTATGTTCTCGATTTTGTTCTTCATAAGGCACCTCCTTACCAAATGTAAAGCTTGCTTTACATCAACAGTATAGCATATTGTATTTGGAATGTCAAGCACACTTTACATATTTTCAAGAAAGAAAAGGCGGGGAATTGCCCGCCTTAATTACGCTGCCGCGTCCAGCATGTTTTGAATGAAGATGCCGTAGCCGGTAGTTGGGTCGTTGACAAGAACATGTGTCACCGCGCCGACCAACTTGCCGTCCTGTATAATCGGCGAGCCGGACACACTGATGTCAAGTAGGGGACAAAAGAAAATTGCAGAAAAATTGCGAATATATACCTAAAATACACAAAAAGGGAGGTTTTTACATAGCTCAACCAGAATCCCTAAGTTGACATAGATGAAATGTCGAAAAAGGGGACTTTTAATTTTCCCTCCCTTTTCGACAAATTCTGATTTTTGGGGGGAACGCAAGTGTCTGTCCCCATAAAGGGTAATTTTTAAGGCCTCCGGAACATCCGGAGGCCTTGTGTTAATACTACTGTTAGATTACTATTCCAATTCAGTGCCTTTGTTCAAAATTGCAAGATACTTGTCAAAAGCATACATTTTATTTCTCATTTTTTGGGGATTCCGATCTACTAGAATACCCATTTGACAAAAAGAATCGATTAGGTTACCAGCGGTCGGGTTGGAAACGCCCAGCAGTTCTGATACATCAGTCCTCTTTATAAAAGGCTGCTCAAACAGTATATCTAGAAGCTGCGGATAATAACTGTTAATTCCGTCTTTTTGGTAAAGGAGCTTAGTATAATCCTCTTTTAACTTAATAATCGCACTAGCAGAATTGGTTGCTTCGTCAGCCACTTCAGCAATACCTTTCAAAAAGAACTTAATCCAGTTTTCCCAATCTCCTTTTCTGCGAACATCCATAAGCCGGTCATAGTATTCGCTTCTATTCTTCTTAAAATAATAGCTCAAATAAAGAAGTGGCTTGGTTAGTATTTCCTGCTGACAGAGCCAGAAAGTAATCAGAAGTCTACCCATTCTTCCGTTGCCGTCAAGGAAAGGATGAATGGTTTCAAATTGTGCATGAATAAGCCCAATCTTTATGAGAGCAGGTGTAAGATCATCCTCATAAAAGTATTTTTCTAGTTCTCCCAAAGCTGTTTCCATATCTGGAACTGTCGGAGGAATAAATGTCGCTGTGCTCAAAGTGCATCCAGCTGGACCGATCCAGTTCTGCGATTTTCTGAACTCTCCTGGGTTTCTGTGCGAACCTCTAGTATTCCGGATGAGTTTAGCATGAATGTTTCTAATTAGTCGTAAGCTAAGCGGAAATTGCCCCAATTGGGAAAGACCCCAATTCATCGCATTTACATAATTTACAACTTCGCTGATATCATCTCTGCGCTGATCGTCTGCTTGGTTGTATTCAGCACCCAAAACATCCACAAAAGACGCTTGTGTTCCTTCGATTTGTGAACTAAGAACCGCTTCTTTTTTCACATACATAGCAACAAACAGTTCTGGATTGGGCAAAATCTGTGTGATACCATCTAGTCTTCCTAGCTTTCGATCTGCTAACGATAATAGGGTTTGCATCTCTGCATCATATTGAATTGGCGGTTCCGGCGGCAGTTTAGCAGGAACGAAGGATTTATAGCCAGTATTTGAATTCATAAAATAACCCGCCCTGTTTTGGAACTCCATTTATCTCTCTCCTATTCTATGTAGTATTCCTAATTAAAATGCGATTTAATTAACATAACATCTTAGATCCGTAATTAAAGTGAGTTTACATTATAGGATCCTCTAATTGAATTAATTAAAATAATTATACCATTTTTTTAATTACAGTCAACAATAATCTGTCAAATTTAATTCACTCTTTGGGTTGCAAGAAATAATAAACCAAGAATCGGCTGACGGAGATTTAACGGAGACCATATAACTACGATAATACCAAAGCCCACACCGTATGGTGTGGGCTTAACCTATGCTGCTGCGTCCAGCATGTTTTCAATAAAAATTCCATACCCCGTTGTGGGGTCATTTACAAGGACATGGGTCACGGCGCCGACCAACTTGCCGTCCTGTATAATCGGACTTCCTGACATCCCCTGCACGATGCCGCCGGTGGCCGCCAAAAGCTCCGGATCGGTCACTCTCAGCAGCAAATTCCGCCCGTTGTCCCGGGCTTTGGGATAAATCTTAAGAATTTTCACAGAATATTCCCGTACCCCATCTCCGGAAATGTTGGCCCGGATCACTGCATCGCCGGTCTTTACCTGTGCTGCGCTCGCCACCTCCATTGCCTGCCCTTCCCAGCCATTTTCACAAATACCAAAAACCCCCTGCTGGGTGTTGGACTTCAATACGCCGATTGGCTGGGGAGAATTAACGGTTCCATAGAGCTGCCCCGGCTGGCCGCATTTTCCTTTTTTAACGGTGGTCACCTTTGCTTCATATGCCCGGCCCTCGGTCATGGGCAGCAGTTTTCCGCTGCTGTCGTTGACCCCGTGCCCCAAAGTACCAAATTTCCCGGTTTCCGGATCGTACCAGGTCACCGTTCCGATCCCCGTGATCCCCTGCCGCAGAAATACGCCCAATTTCGGCCCATCCTTTGTGATCACCGGCTTCATTTGCAGCAGCGCGGTCTTTCCCTCCCGGCAGATCTCTACCGCCACTGCACCGTCGGATTGCTGGAGTGCCATACGCACATCCTCCGCACAAGTGATCGGAATGTTGTCGATCTTTTGAATGATATCTCCGCTTAAGATCCCTGCTGCCTTGGCCGCCGCACCTTGCTCCTCATCGAAGCCGGCCACCACCACCCGCTTGTCCAGCAATTCCAGTCCGATCACCTTTCCCACCGGCACCAGCTCCCTGGCCAGCACCGCAGTTGTTAATAGGTATACACACAGCGCCGCGGCGGCGGCGCGTCGAAATAATTTTTTCATTTCCCATCCTCCTTGCCTCTGCCCTCTTAATATTCCAAGCACAGCCGATTGTAACCGCTGAAAAAGTCGAAAAATATGGGAGAATTTTACATACATTTTTCTTTTACCTATTGACAAAGTAGGTAAGTGATGCTATATTACCTACGACAATACTAGGTAAATCCTCAGGAGGATTTGAAATATGCAAGTTTATGCTGATAATGCCGCCACGACCAAGATAAGTGCGGTGGCTTTACAGGCCATGATGCCGGCCTTTGAAACCTATTACGGAAATCCCTCCAGCCTGCACTCCGTGGGCCAGGAAGCCAAGGAGCTGCTGGAAAATGCCCGGGAGCGCATCGCCCGGTGCATCGGCTGCGAAGCCCGGGAAATTTACTTCACCTCCGGCGGCAGCGAGGCCGACAATCAGGCCATCCTTTCCGCCGCCAGGCTGGGTGCAAAAAAAGGCAAAAAGCACATCATTTCCACCGCCTTTGAGCATCACGCCGTGCTCCACGTGCTGGAAAAATTGGAAAAAGAGGGCTTTGAGGTCACCTACCTGGATGTGAAAACCAATCACAACATCACCGCCCAGGATGTAAAAAACGCCATCCGCGAGGATACCTGCCTGGTCACCGTGATGTACGCCAACAACGAGATCGGCTCTGTGCTCCCCATCCGTGAGATTGGCGCGGTTTGTAAGGAAGCCGGTGTGATCTTCCATACCGACGCTGTCCAAGCCGTTGGCCATTTGGCCATCGATGTCAAAAAGGAAAACATCGACATGCTCAGCCTGTCCGGCCACAAATTCCACGGCCCCAAGGGCGTGGGCGCACTGTACTGCCGCCGGGGCATTATGCTGTCGAATGTGATCGACGGCGGTGCGCAGGAGCGTGGCAAGCGCGCCGGCACAGAAAACCTGCCCGCCATCTGCGGCATGGTGGCCGCGCTGGAAGAAAGCCTTTCCAATTTGGAAGAAAATTCTGCAAAGGTCACCGCATTGCGTGACAAGCTGATATCCGGCCTTTCTCAGATCCCCCACTGCGCTCTCAACGGCGACCCCAAAAATCGCCTGCCCGGCAACGTGAGCTTCTGCTTTGAAGGCATCGAGGGCGAAAGCCTGCTGCTTCTGCTGGATATGAAGGGCGTGCAGGCCTCCTCCGGCTCTGCCTGTACTTCCGGCTCGCTGGATCCCAGCCATGTGCTGCTGGCCATCGGCCGTATCCACGATGTGGCCCACGGCTCTTTGCGCCTTTCCCTGTGCGAATACAACACAGAAGAAGAAATCGACCATATTTTGACCGTTGTTCCCGAGGTCGTTGCCTACCTGCGGAGCATTTCCCCCGTCTGGCGGGATCTGCAAACCGGCAAGCGGCAGTATATTTTGTGATAGGAGCGAAAATTTTATGGCACTTTATAGCGAAAAAGTTATGGATCATTTTACCCATCCGAGAAATGTGGGTGTAATTGAAAATGCCGACGGCGTGGGCGAAGTGGGCAACGCCAAGTGCGGCGACATTATGAAGATCTATCTGAAGATCGAAAATGATATTATTGTGGACGTGAAGTTCGAGACCTTCGGCTGCGGCAGCGCCATCGCCTCTTCTTCCATGGCCACTGAGATGATCATGGGCAAGTCCATCCACGAAGCCATGGCGCTGACCAATAAGGCAGTGGCCGAAGCGCTGGACGGTCTGCCGCTTCACAAAATGCACTGCTCCGTGCTGGCGGAAGAAGCCATTAAAAGCGCATTGAAGGATTATTTTGACAAAAACAATATTCCTTACGATGCCAAGGACTTCCCCGACTGCGAGCACTGCGCGCACTGTGAGTAAGATATGATCGTATCGACAAAAGGACGTTACGCTCTGCGGGTGATGGTATGTCTGGCGCAAAAAGAGCCGGGCGCATACATCCCCCTGAAAGAGATCGCAGAGGCAGAACATATTTCACAAAAATATCTGGAATCCATCATGACCACATTGTCAAAGGCAGGCTTTGTGGATGCCGTCCACGGCAAGGGCGGCGGCTACCGGCTGAACCGCACAGCGGACAGCTATACCATCGGCAGTATCCTGAAGCTGACCGAGGGCAGCCTGGCGGTTGCATCCTGCTCCGTCACCGGCCCGGCGGCCTGCTCCCGGACTACCTGCTGTGAAGCAAAGCCCATGTGGGATCGCCTGGATGCCATGATCGATAATTTCTTCGAGGGCATCACCCTGGCAGATCTGCTGAAAAAGGAATAATGAAAACCCAGGACTGTTTCCAGCCCTGGGTTCTTTTTTAGCACGAGCGGGCGTTTTCCTCTCCCAGCATAATTTCCAAAATCGTCTTATCCGTGGCTTTCATGCCCTCCCGGGCCAGGCGGCCCACATTTTCCACTGTTTTGTCCACGCCCTTGGTCACGATACCGTCACCGCCGTAGAACTGCTGCTTTTCGCAGTACATATCCCAGCCCAGGATGCCTGCATCCACCGCCGCCGCGATTTTTGCCGCGCAGGAGGGCTTTGCCCCGTCGCAGATCGTGCCGGATAGGATGGCAATGGCGTTGACCACTGTGTGGGCAACCGCATGAGCCTTGCCGCCCATAAGATAGGCGATGCCTGCACCCGCACCGCAGCCGGCACTGATGGCACCGCAGTAGGCGGACAGCCGGCCAATTCCCGTCTTCTGATGGATGGTCACAAGATCGCTCACCGCCACCGCCCGCAGTAGTGCTTCTTCACTTTTCTCCAGAGCTTCGGCATACACCGCCACCGGAACGCTGGCGGTAATACCCTGGTTGCCGCTGCCGGATAGAATGATTGCCGGCATTTCGCAGCCGCTCATCCGGGCATCCGACCCCGCCGCCGCGTAGGCCGCGGCCCGTTTGCTGAGAAGCTGCCCCTGGCGGCTCAGCAGCACGCTTCCAATGTTTGCGCCCCAGTTATTTCTGAGGCCTTCCTCTGCCAGTGCCAGATTGCAGCGGATCTGCTGTCCCACCGTATGGCGCACATCCTCCACATCCAGGCAATCAGCGAAAGCCACGATATCCTCAATATTCAAGCAGGACTTGTCCGTCAGGTGATCCTCGGAGGCCTCCACCACCGGCAGATCCAGCAAAACTTCCCCATTTTTCTCCAAATAGACGATATTCGTGTGGTGATTTGTGATGCGAATGCGCACCTGTTGCCCGCCTTTTTCCAATGCCAGATCGATATCGAAGGACAGGTCTGAATCCGCCCGGGACAGCTCCACCGGCGTCCGGGCCATGAATTTCTGCAGCGCGGGCAGCTGATCCGGGCCGACGGCAGAGATCACCTGCAGCTCCTTGTCCGCATCACCCGCCACGATTCCGACACAAATGGCCGGCAAAATGCCATGCATTCCACCGGTATTGGGCACGATAACACTTTTCACATTTTTGATGATCGCACCGCTGACCCGTGCCGTCACCTTTTCCGGCAGTGCACCCAGCAGCTGCCGCGCCTTTGCGCCGGCATAGGCCAAAGCGATGGGCTCTGTGCAGCCCATGGCCGGGCGCAGCTCTTCGCGCAAAATGCTTAAATATTGCTGATAAACGGCATCCTCCCGTTTCACAGGCCACCGCCCCTTTCTGCCTTTTCCGTTGCGGAAAACACCCAGAATCTTTGCGCCAGGAAGCTCACTACAAACAGCGCTGTCATCACGCCGGCATAAATCGCTCCCCGCAGAGCAACCTGCTCCTCACCGATCCCCAGCAGAGCATACAGCCCATAAGTCAGCAGCACCTGCAGCACCGCCACCGGGATCGCCTGAAGAAAATAGCGCAGCAGCGCCACTCCCACAGGCCGCTGGCTGTGAAACACCAGCTTTCTGTTGATACAAAAATTTATAAGACTGGATACCAATCGCCCCATTGCCATGGGCACCAAAGCCAATGCGAAGCCCGTCAGAGAATTGCCCAGCAGCCAGGTCAGAAGCAAAAACACGCCCTCCTCCGCCACCGAACTTAAAAAGGAGCTGGCCGTATATTTCAGAAAATGCCCACGGGATATCTTTTGCTTTTCCATGATGCCCACTCCTTTCAACCTTTTTCTTCATTATAACACATTTTGACAAATAGGCAAGTATTCTGCACCAACAGCGAAAACACCGCCCGAACGGGCGGTGTTCCTCCTTGTATTTTACATTTGCTCGTATTTTTGGAACTCCTTGGGCACGATTTCAAAGGACGCAGAGGTCTGGAACGGAATATTTCCGAGAATTGCATCCGCCACGGCCTCATGTGCTTCGGGAACGGCGCTGTATGCATTGATAAAGGTATCCAGACAGGACAGCTTGTCAAATGCAACATAAGGATCGCCAAAGCTCACACCCACGGACTTTTCTGCCCCGGCGCTGAGAATAAAATTGAAGCTCTCGTGGTTGTCCACATCGAAATAGCAGTATTTCCGGCCACGGCAGCAGGCGTAAATAATGAGATCGTTCTCCGCTGCGATTTTTTCGATCTGCTCATAAGAATAGAGATTTGCGGAAACGCCCGCGTGAACACCCCGCTTTTCAAAGGCGGCAGCCAGGCCATTGCGGATCTGGTTTTCAAAATTGGGATCGGAACAAATGGTAATGATATGTACCCTTTGAATGTCCTGATCCATAGGCAGCAGTCCGACCCGGTTTACATTCAGCGTAATAGCCTTGTCCGCGATCTGCTTATTCAACGCCATGGTGGCAGCATTCAATGCGGCAATATCATCTGTATTGTGATAGGTCGGCTCCTCAAACAGCCCCAATTTTTCCTTCATGTCCAGCACACGCTTGCAGGCATCGTTGATGCGTTCCTCGCTGATCTCGCCGCGTTTTACCGCAGCTTCGATCACATCGATATAATCCGCATCCACGCCCAAAATAGCGTCATTGCCCGCTTTCAGAGATGCCACATATACTTCCTGGAGACTGCCGTCCCAAGTACAAAGTCCAAGCATCTTCACCGCATCCGTAACTACAACACCCTGAAAACCCATCTCGCCCTTCAGCAGCTCCATAATGATCTTGCGGGAGGCAGATGTGGGAACATATTTGCCATTCACCTTCGTATCGTCATAGGCAGGAAATGCCATATGGGACGTCATAACAGACATAATTCCGTTATCGATCAGATCCTGGAAAACCTTACCCTGCCGCTGCTTCCAGCTTTCCAAAGAGCAGTGCAGCATCTGCAAATTTGTATGGGGGTCCCGGTATTCCATCTCGTCAGTGCCGGGGAAATGCTTTGCTGTGGCCGCAACGCCCACAGACTGACAGCCCAGCATTTCCGCCCGGGCCAACCGCGCCACACGCTCAGGATCATCGCTGTACAGGCGGCCATATGAGATCTCGCTCCATCTGGCCGGCAGATCCACATTGGGGCCCCACCACCAGTTGGTGCATGTGCGGCGCATGTGGAGTCCGCGCATTTTACCCGCCTCAAAGGCAAGTGCTTCATCATTGGCAGCACCGATCATAGGCGCCGACACAATGGGTGACATTTCGTAGAAAGCACCGTCGATGCCAAAAATGCAGTCCATAGCCGACAAAACAGGGACCTTGCGGCATGCATTTACCTTTTCCATCTCCTGGGCATAGGCATCCGCCGTCATTTTCAGATCATCTCTGGGGGTAAAATCCATATTGACAAAGGCCATCTTCAGTCCGCCTACCGACCAGGCGATTCCGAAGGGCACATCCGGATCCTTCAGATCCATCGCCGGGTATGCAATACCCGTCTGTCCGATCCGCTCCCGTAATGTAAGCTCCTCAAGTTTTGGTTTTTTCATGGTGACTTCCTCCCGGCAGAGTTTTCTCTTTGCTATAGGTTTTAGCACAGGTTTGGGCAAAAATCAAGCCCATAAACGGAATCTTTTTGCGCCCTTATAAACACCCTGCTCAATCCTGCTCACAGCCCATCGCTCTGTAAGCAACTTGCGCAGATTCCGGCTGGGTATTGCATTGCATCTGCCACAGGGGAACTGTTTTCGCCAGCGTCTGCACCAAGGCCAATGCTTTTTCCGTCAGAGGCTCCTGCAAAGGGATATGTGCCTGCCTGTGGAGCTGAACGGCAAGACTCCCAGGCTCTGCCCGGGAGATCACATTCTCTTTTCCCCGGCTCAGGAAGCAGATCCCCTGCAGGGGAACGCAGATATTGGTGGCAAGTCCATGCTTGCCGCTCCATGGAGAGCCGTAAGCAAGCACGCCGTTGGATGTGATCTGCAAAAAAGGCATATCATCGTTGACCATGATCGCGCGGTCACCAAACAATTCTCTCCACAGCCGGGTGTGGGTGGATTTTCCTGTGCCGCAGGGCGCGGTAAAAAGATAGGCCCTGCCGTCCACAGCAACGGTGCTGCCGTGGAGCATCAGGGTATTTCGCTTTATCAGCTCATCGGCCACCTTGCGCTGGATGGTGGCGCGCTCCAGAAACGGCTCTGTGAATTTGCGGATCTTCAGCCCCTCCTCTACGGCCTCCTGCTCCAGGAGCATTTGCTGAAAGATCAGATCCTCACCGGCCACGCACACGAAGAACTCAGGTTGCTTGTCTGTTAAGTAGGGTCTGCAGTATTCTCTTGTGCTCTGAAATAACGGCTGTACACCCACGACCAGCCCGGCAATTTCCATGGCAAAGGCCTCCACGCCCATCACCTCCGGCAAGCTTTTTGCTCATCATAGCATACCTTGGAGCAGAAGGCAACCTGAGCAGCAAATCCGATCAAGAAGCCAAAGATCCTCCTGCATCAATCCATGCAGGAGGATCTTATTTTCTATTATGGATGCTTCTGTTTGTTCCCGGCGGTCAGAAAAGACCGCCGGGTTATGTGTTTTTAGCCTGCTGCCCAGCCGCCGTCCACCAGCAGCACATCACCGTTCACATAGCTGGATTCATCGCTGGCCAGGAACAGCGCAACCGATGCGATCTGCTCCGGGCTTCCGGGAGCGGGCGCAGTTGCCATCACATTCTTGATCCGGTTATAGCCGTTCATGTTGGGCATACCCATGGAGGTGCTGATCTCTGTTGCGATGCCGCCAGGGGCAATGACATTGCAGCGGATCCCATCAGGCATATACATGTATGCCGTGTTTTTGCTCAAAGATACCAACGCCGCCTTGGATGCACCGTACACAGCACCGGCAGCAGTTCGCAGCGCCCCAAAGGACGCCACATTGATAATATTGCCGCCATTCCCCTGCTCCAGGAACACCTGGACCGCTTTGCGCATGGAATACATTGGCCCGTAAACATTGATGGCAAACACCTGATCGATCTTCTCATTCTTCACATCGCCAATGGGGCTCATATCATCCATGATCCCGGCGTTGTTGATCAGAACATCCAAACGGTCAAATTCTTTCACCGCAAGATCAATAGCAGCTACCATAGTTTCCTCTTTGGAAGCATCCCCAGCAAAGGGAACGACCTTTCCGGGTGCATCTTTCAGCGATGCTGCCAATTCATCCAGCCGTTCCTTGCGGCGGGCGACTGCGATAATATTTGCACCCTCCTGGGCAAACCGTTCAACGATCGCCTTTCCCATACCGGAGGAAGCACCTGTCACAACAATAGATTTTCCATTCAATTTCATATTATTACCACCTTTCTTCTGATCGGTTCTTTTTTGATCACATCCATAGTATACCCTTATTGCAGAATATGTTCTGTGATAATATCACAAAAAATACCACTCTTTCCAAAGCAGAAAGAGTGGTATCTGTTTCGCTGTCCATGCTGCACAGTCCTTCATCGATATTGCGCTTTCATTTGCTCGTTGATATCGGCATGCATGGATTCAACCCATTTCATATCTTCTTCTTTGATTGGAATCGTTGAAACGTCTTCCTTATCTCCAAGCTGAGGAAAATTAACAAGCCGCTAGCAAAGGTAACTATCCCTACCCCATTTTCCTTAACCGCGCTCTGTAAAGGCACTTTGAAGGAGGCCATTGTCAAAATGATGTATGTAAAAAGTGAAACAACACCTATAACAACGCCCCGCCTTTGTTCGAAGGCGGGGTGTTTGCCGTTCATTGTATATTGATTACTTAAGAAGGACCTCAAGAATCTGTGATATATTCTTTTTCCCAAAAAGCACCTTATCCTCGTTTACGATCATGCACGGTACACTCATCACATTATATCGGTTTTTGAGTTCTTCAAAATGACGGATATCATATATATGAGCGGTAACATTGGGATTCGCTGCTGCAATACGCTGAGCCGCCACTACCAGATCGGGACACATAGTACACGACAGTGTGACCAGGATTTTCATATCTGTCTTGCTCGTAATGGCTGCGATCTGTTCCCGGGTGGCTTCATCCAGAGCCTGTCCGGGGCCTGCAGCATTGTACAAACCCAATACAAAGGAAG
>SVLC01000054.1 GCA_015068155.1 Oscillospiraceae bacterium
GCCGAGCACATACCGCCGACCACACCGCTGCAGAAAAAGATCGTTGCGGCGTTTGAAGAAGTACTTGGACGTACGGGTGTCGGAATCCGGGATGATTTCTTTGATTTAGGAGGCGACAGTCTGGGTGCGGTTGAAACTTCTCTTATTCTGGATATACAGGTTCAGGATATCTATGCCAATCCTACGGCTGAGATGCTGGAGAAGTATCTTTCCTCTCATAAAGAAGTTTCGGAAAATGATGCTCCAACAGTGGATGTGAATCAGCTGATCCGGGACAATGCCAATCTTGATTCCGATGCGGAACCAAAATGTGTTCTTCTGACAGGAGCAACGGGCTTTTTAGGTTCTCATATTTTACGAGAATTATCATGGAGAAATGTAAAGATTGTCTGCCTTGTACGGGATTATTCCAAACTGAAGCGTGTTCTTGAATACTACTTCCCAAAGGAAAAGAATTGCTTCACCTATGTGACCGTAGAAGGTGACATTGAAAAGCCGAGGTTCGGACTTACCGATGAAATCTACGCAAAACTGGTAAGCGAAGTGGATATGGTGATCCATACAGCTGCAAACGTCAGTCATGCAGGCCATTATCCAAGTTTATCTCGATATGTTGCTTGGTATTGAGTTTGGACAATAAACATACCGTCTCCACATGCACAGTCCGGGGGAACAGGTCGCAGGCCATGGCGTTTTTCACTTTGTAGCCACGCTCCTTCAAAAGCGCCACGTCACGGCCTAAGGTTGCCGGGTCGCAGGATACATAGACGATGCGCCGGGGGGCAAAACGGGCCAGCGCCTCGATGGTATCGGCATTCAGGCCCTTCCGGGGCGGATCCACCACCACTACATCCGCCTTGACGCCGTTCTTCTCCAGCTCCAAAGCCGCCTGTCCCGCGTCTCCGCAGAAAAATTCCGCGTTTTCCATGCCGTTGCGCCGGGCGTTATCCCTGGCATCTTCCACAGCCTGGGGCACCACCTCCACGCCGATGACCTTACCGGCGGCCTTGGCCATGCACAGCGTAATGGTGCCAACGCCGCAGTAAAGATCCAGCACCGTATCTTCCCTGGTGATCTCCGCCTGGGAAATGGCAGCTTCGTACAGTCGCTGGGCCTGGGCGTGATTGACCTGGTAGAAAGACCGGGGAGACAGCCGGAAATTCAGGCCGCAAAGGGTATCTTCGATATATCCGGGGCCATAGAGGGTGATAAATTCATCCCCCAGCACCGCGTTGCCCTTTTTGGTGTTGACACTCAGCACCAGCGTGGCAAAGCCGGATATCTTTTTTAATTCGTCGATGAGGGCGGAAGCCTTGGGGATGGCAGGACCGTTGATGGCCAGGCACACCAGCACCTGCTGCGACACCGCGCCCCGGCGCACATAGATATGCCGCACCAGGCCGGTGTGGTTTGCCTCGTCATAGGCGGCGACCTTGTTTTTGTTCATCCAACCGATGACCGCATTTTTCACATCGTCCATTTCCCGGGGAAGGATACCGCAGCGGTCATTGGGGGTGACCTGGTGGGTGCCGGCCTTGAAAAATCCGGCGTAGGCCTTGCCGTTTTTGGCGGCAACGGGATACTGGGCCTTGTTGCGGTAGCAGGTGGTATCGGCGGCTGCCAAAATGTCCACCTTTTCCAGGTTTTCGCCTCCCAGCCGGTTTAAGCACTGGCGGACCCTCTCCGCCTTCATGCGGATCTCCTCGGCATAGTCCATGTGCTGCAGATCGCAGCCGCCACAGAGCTTAGCCACCGGGCAGACCCGGTTGATGCGATGGGGAGATCGTTCCAAAATCTCCACCATTTTTCCGGCGGCCCAATTTTTCTTGGCTACCTCGATGCGGACGGTGCATTTTTCGCCCACGATGGCGTTGGGGATAAACACGGCGCAGCCTTCGATATGGGCAACGCCCTGGCCCTCGGCGGTATAATCGGTGATCACCGTTTCGTAAATTTGATTTTTGATCAGCATAGCGTCCCCTCCGGGCATATTTTTTTCATTGTAGCACATTTTTTTGCCTGCGTAAACCCCGGTTGCAATTTTTCAAAAGCTGTGGTAAATTGTTGTTTAGCTTAGTATCCGTACCGAAAATGTCATTCTGAGCGGAGCGGCCCAAAGGGCCGCGTAGTCGAAGAATCCGTATTCTTCGACTACGGGGAACGGATCCTTCGACTCGCTTTGCTCGCTCAGGATGACATGATAAACAACAATTTACCATCCTAAGGATGTGAGACCATGAACTACGAAAACTGCACCCTCTGTCCCCGGCAGTGCAAAGCAGACAGAACCGCCGGCCAAACCGGCTTCTGCGGCGCGCCCGGACAGGCCCTGGTTGCCAAAACCATGCTCCACCAATGGGAAGAGCCTGCCCTATCCCCCAACGGCAAAAGCGGCGCGGTGTTCTTCGGCGGCTGCACTCTGCGCTGCCGCTACTGCCAAAATGCCGCCATCAGCCGCAAGCCTGCCGGAAAAGCGGTCGATAGCCGACAGCTTCGGGCCATTTTGGAAGATCTCATCGCCCAGGGGGCGGAAAATATAGACCTGGTGACCCCCACCCATTATTTGCCCACGATCCTGCCGGCGTTGGAGCCGAAATTGCCGGTGCCGGTGGTATATAACTGCGGCGGCTATGAAGCTGAGGAAACCCTGCAGACACTGGCAGGCAAAGTGGATATTTATTTGCCGGATCTGAAATACGCCGATGCCCGTCTTGCCAAGGCTCTTTCCGCCGCGCCGGATTATTTTGAAAAAACCACCGCCGCCATCCGGGAAATGGTGCGTCAGGTGGGCGAACCCAAATTTGACGGCGAGAAAATGGTCAGCGGCGTGATCATCCGCCATCTGATCCTGCCTGGTTTTGTGGAAAACTCTTTGACGGTATTGGATTGGATCGGCGAAACCTTCGCGCCGGGGCAGGTGCTGGTGAGCCTGATGCGGCAGTATACCCCCATGCCGGGACTCCCCGCGCCTTTGGATCGCAAGGTCACCGACGAAGAATACGAAGCGGTGCTGAGCTGGATGTATCTCAACGACCTGGAGGGCTTTATCCAGGAGGACAGCGCCGCCACCGCCGATTATATTCCGGATTTTTGATGCGTGAAAAAACTGCCCGGCCGTTTTGGCCGGGCAGCAATTGTTTTTTACACACCCAGCAACGCCTGGGCAAACAGGAAATACACCAAAAGGCTCAAGGCGTCCACAATGGTGGTGATGAAGGGGCTGGCCATCACCGCCGGGTCCAGCTTCACCGCCTTGGCGGCAATGGGCAGCAGGCAGCCTACGATCTTCGCCAAAACCACGGTAACGCACAGCGCCAGGCAAACCACCAGATCCACCATCAGCGTGATATTGGGGTTGGCAAACAACAGCTTATCGATCAGCCAGATCTTGCCGAAACAAACCACCGCCAACGTAATGCCGCAAAGCAGCGCGGTGCAGGTCTCCTTCCACAGCACCCGGCCGATATCCTTAAAGTCCACTTCCTCCAGACTCAGGGCGCGGATGATGGTGACCGAGGACTGACTGCCGGAGTTACCGCCGGTACCCATCAGCATGGGAATAAAGGCGGAAAGGGCGATCTGGGCGGCCAACGCGCCCTCGAAAGCGGTCATGATCAGGCCCGTAAAGGTGGCGGACACCATCAGAAGCATCAGCCAGGGAATACGGTTCTTGAACAGATCGAAGGGCGTGCTGCGCAGGTAGGTCTTTTCACTGGGCAGCATACCGCCCATGATCTCCATATCCTCCGTGGTCTCTTCTTCGATAACGTCCATGGCATCGTCGAAGGTGACGATACCCACCAGCCGGTTATCACCGTCCACCACCGGCAGCGCCAGGAAATTATAATGGCTGAACATTTTGGCCACTTCTTCCTGGTCGGTATGGGTGGTGACGGAGATCAGGTTGGTCAACATGATCTGCTCTACAGGGGTCTCATCGTCCTCCGCCAGCAGCAGATCCTTCACCGTCACCAGGCCGATCAGCTTCCGGCCCTCGGTGACATAGCAGGTGTAAATGGTTTCTTTATCCACGCCCTGGCGGCGGATGCGTAGGATACTTTCCTCCACCGTCATTTGGGGACGCAGGGTCACATATTCGGTGGTCATAATGGAGCCTGCGGAATTTTCCGGATACCGCAGAAGCTGATTGATGGTGTTGCGCATTTCCGGATCCGCGTTTTTCAGGATCCGCTTGACCACATTGGCCGGCATTTCTTCCACGATGTCGGCCATATCGTCGGCGTACAATTCGCTGAGCACTTCTTTCAGCTCGTTATCGGAGAATCCCCGGATCAAAAGCTCCTGGGCCTCCGGCTCCATTTCCACGAAGGTCTCCGCCGCCTGCTCCTTGGGCAGCAAACGGAACACCAGCGGGATCTGCCGGTCTTCCAGATCGGCAAAGACAGCGGCAATATCGCTGGGGT
Source organism: Oscillospiraceae bacterium (assembly GCA_015068155.1). GTDB lineage: Bacteria > Bacillota > Clostridia > Oscillospirales > Oscillospiraceae > Faecousia. Next base: position 4,425 of record SVLC01000054.1, read on the forward strand.
TCATGGTCACCAGGATATCCCGCATGGTTGCGTATTTTTTATCCTCCAGCATATGCAGAAGGGCTTTTTCCACGATTTCAAATCGTTCTGCCATGGCGCTCTACCTCCTTATTTTGGATGCAGCGAGGCACCGAACAGGCTATGCCATCACGGACAGCCGGTTTTCGCTACTTCGCTCAGGGTTGCCGGTACTACTGCCAGCGTCCATCATGTTCCCTCCTTCACGCGGTGAAATGTTGTATGCGTTTTAGCTTGTTCACGCTACCTTATATTTTACCGCTTTCGGTTTTTATTGTCAATGATAAAAGGGGCAGCAAATTATTTTTCTCCTGTTCTTTACAAAATCATCTATCTTTTTTAAAATTCTATGTTATAATAAGTAAAATTGGTTTCGTATAGCCATTTTTACGAACAGGTAAGGAGTTTTCTTTTATGGGAATTTTTGATAAGATCTTCGGCTCCCGCAGCCAGCGGGAAATCAAGAAGCTGCAGCCCATCGTGGACAGGATCCTGGCCATGGAGGACAGCTACCGCCGGATGTCCGAAGAGGAGCTGAAGGGCAAGACCGCCGAATTCAAGCAGCGCTACGCCGACGGTGAAAGTCTGGACGAGCTGCTGCCCGAGGCCTTTGCCGCCATCCGGGAGGCATCCGACCGTGTGATCGGTCTGCGGCCCTATCCCGTTCAGCTTCTGGGCGGCATCGTGCTGCATCAGGGCCGTATCGCCGAAATGAAGACCGGCGAAGGCAAGACCCTGGTGGCCATTCTGCCCTGCTACCTTAACGCCCTCACCGGCCAGGGTGTGCATGTGGTCACCGTCAACGATTATCTGGCCAAGTACCAATCCGAATGGATGGGCAAGGTCTACCGTTACATGGGTCTTTCCGTGGGCCTGATCATTCCCGGCATGACCCCTGCCGAGCGCCGGGTCAGCTATGCCGCCGACATCACCTACTGCACCAATAACGAGCTGGGCTTTGACTATCTGCGCGACAACATGGCCATCTATAAGGCCGAGCTGGTGCAGCGTGGCCACGCCTTTGCCATCGTGGACGAGGTGGACTCCATCCTCATCGACGAAGCCCGTACCCCGCTGATCATTTCCGGCAAGGGTGAAGAGAGCAGCAAGCTCTATGAAATGGCGGACTATTTCGTGTCCACCCTCCGCAAGCAGGTCTTTGCCAAAACCGAGGAAAAAGAGATCCACGACGATTACGACTGCGATTACTTCGTAGACGAAAAGAGCCGCGCCGTTTCCCTCACCGCCTCCGGCATCGCCAAGGCCGAAAAGTATTTCGGCATCGAAAACCTGGCTGACGGCGAGAATTCCACCATTTCCCACCACATCAACCAGGCCATGAAGGCCCGGGGTCTGATGAAAAAGGATATCGACTATGTGGTAAAAGACGGCGAGATCATCATCGTCGACGAATTCACCGGCCGACTGATGTACGGCCGCCGCTACAACGAAGGCCTGCACCAGGCCATTGAAGCCAAGGAAGGCGTGGCCGTCGCCAGTGAAAGCAAGACCCTGGCCACCATCACCTTCCAGAATTTCTTCCGGCTGTACCACAAGCTGTCCGGTATGACCGGTACCGCTTTGACCGAGCAGGAAGAATTTGCCACCATCTACCATCTGGATGTGGTGGAGATCCCCACCAACAAGCCCGTCATCCGCCAGGATCACACCGATGTGGTATACAAAAATGTGGCCGGCAAGTACCGGGCCATCGTTCAGCAGGTCAAGGCCTGCCACGAAAAGGGCCAGCCGGTGCTGGTGGGTACCATTTCCATCGAGCGCAGCGAGCTGCTGAGCAAGCTGCTGAAAAAAGAAGGCATCAAGCACAATGTGCTCAACGCCAAGCACCACGAGCAGGAAGCCCAGATCGTGGCCCAGGCAGGTCACTTTGGCGCCGTGACCATCGCCACCAACATGGCCGGCCGTGGTACCGACATTATGCTGGGCGGCAACGCCGATTTCCTGGCCAAGGCGGAGCTGGCCAAAACCGATTATCCCGAGGAACTGCTGCGGGAGGCCGACTCCTACGCCGAAACCAGCGACCCCGAGATCCTGGCCATCCGGGCCCGGTACGAGGCGCTGCTGAAAAAGTACAAAGACGCCATTGCCGACGAAGCCGAGAAGGTCCGCTCTGCCGGCGGTCTGTTCATTATCGGCACCGAGCGTCACGAATCCAGACGTATCGACAACCAGCTCCGCGGCCGCGCCGGCCGTCAGGGCGACCCGGGCGAGAGCCGCTTCTATCTGAGCCTGGAGGACGATCTGATGCGTCTGTTCGGCGGCGGCCGGATGGAACGGGTGAAGGCCATGATGGACTCCCTGGGCCTGGAAGAGGACACCCCCATCGATGCCAAGATGCTGTCCAACGCCGTGGAAAATGCCCAGAAGAATGTGGAATCCGTCCACTTCCGTTCCAGAAAGAACGTGCTGGAGTACGACAACGTCATGAATACCCAGCGCGAAGTCATTTACCAGCAGCGCCAAAAGGTGCTGGACGGCGAGGACCTGCGGGAGAATATCCTGGGTATGCTGCGTCAGACCCTGAACAGCGCCGCCGGCGATGTGGAAGAGCTGCGCCGCTTCGAGGGAATCTTCTATCCCAAGGGCAGCGTTACCGAAGAATCCGATGTGGATGCGCTGTATGAGCTGGCTGTGCAGACCTACGAAAACAAAGAGGCCGAATACGGCGAAAATGTCATGCGGGAACTGGAGCGCGTAGTGATGCTCCGGGTGGTGGACGAGTACTGGATGGACAACATCGACGCCATGGACGATCTGAAGCAGGGCATCCATCTGCGGGCCTACGGCCAGCACGATCCTGTTGTGGAATACAAAAACGAGGGCTACGAGATGTTCCAGGCCATGGTCCAGGGTATCCGGGACGAAACCGTCCGCCGGATGTTCCTGGTGCGGCTGCAGCCCCGGCAGGAAGTCAAGCGGGAGCGGGTGGCCAAAGAGACCGGCACCGGCGCCGCCGTCAACGCAGTGGTAAAAAAGCAGCCGGTGCGCAAGGCCGCCTCCAAGGTGGGCCCCAACGATCCCTGCCCCTGCGGCAGCGGCAAGAAGTACAAAAAATGCTGCATGCAAAAGGATAAAACCACGGATATGTAAGGGTGAATTGTTGTTTTGTGTTGCAAGGCAGCAAAAATATGTCATTCTGAGCGAAGCCGCCAGCAGGCGGCGAAGTCGAAGAATCCGTCCTTTTCGTAGATTTTCAAAAAGGATACGGATCCTTCGGCTCGCTATGCTCCCTCAGAATGACACGCGCTTTCATGCATTTCTGATCCCGTAAACAACCATTCCTCTCGTCAACGGAGCAACTATGGCAATCAAAACAAAAACTTTTGGCACATTGGAATATTTGGTCACCGATATCATCGGCGCAAAGCACGGTTTTACTACCCGGTTGGGCGGTGTCAGCGCCGGCAGTCTGGGCAGCTTGAACCTGGGCGCCAATCGGGGCGACGATTTTTCCAATGTGATGGAAAATTACCGCATTTTGGGAAAAGCCCTGAATTTTGACCCGCTGAACACGGTGCTGACCCGGCAGACCCATTCCGACATCGTGCGTTGCGTCACCAAACATCACCACATGGGCTTTGACCACCGTCACTATCCCGAATGCGATGCCCTGATCACCAACGATCCCGGCGCCGCCCTGGTGGTATTCACCGCAGACTGCACCCCCATTTTGCTGTGGGACAGCAAAACCGGCGCGGTGGGCGCCGTCCACGCCGGCTGGCGAGGCACCGCCCAGAACATCGCCGGCAAGGCGGCAGCCGCCATGTGCCGTGAATTTGGCTGCGACCCGGCGAATATCCGGGCCGCCATTGGCCCCAACATCGGCCAGTGCTGCTTTGCCACCGACGAAGAAGTGCCCCATGCGCTGACGGAAACCTACGGATCCACCGTCCGGCTGTACATTCAGGAAAAAAACGGAAAATATTATCCGGATCTCAAGAAGATCAACTGTTTGGCCCTGCAAAACGCCGGGCTTACCCATATCGACATCAGCGCCCACTGCACCATGTGCCAGCCGGATCGCTTCTGGTCCCACCGGGTACACGGCCCGGACCGGGGCAGCCAGGGCGCCATTATTATCTGCGGGGAGGGAATGCCTTGAAACGCATAACGGCTCTTTTGCTGCTGGCGGCCATGCTGCTTTGCGGCTGTACCGCTACGCCGGTGTACACGCCCACCGGAGATGCCCTGCACCAGGACGACATGACCAAGCCCTCCTCTACCCAACCCATCCAGCAGCCCCAGGCGTTGACCTTCGGGTACTATCCCGACCGGTCCTTGAATCCCTACACCTCCACAGAGGTGGCCCACAAGCTGCTGTTTTCCCTGCTGTACCAGGGACTTTTCACCCTGGACAGCCAGTATAACCCCTCTCCCATTCTTTGTAAGTCCTACACCGTTTCCAAAGACTGCCGGACCTATGTGTTTTACCTGGAGGAGGCCACCTTTGCCGACGGCACCGCCGTAACGCCCCAGGATGTGGTGGCCAGTATGGAGGCCGCCCGCACCGAACAGGTATATTCCGGTCGGCTCAAGCAGCTTTCTTCCGTTTCCGTGACGGAAGATGGCGGTGTGGAAATGGTGATGGCCATTCCCTACGAAAACCTGCCGCTGATTTTGGATATTCCCATTGTAAAGGCCTCGGAAACCGCCGCCCAGCGGCCCACCGGCACCGGCCCTTACTGCTACCACATGGGTTTATCCGGCCTGCAGCTGCAAAAGCGGAGCGATTGGTGGTGCCGGGCCCAGTTGCCCATCACCGCCGCCACCATTTCCCTGCTGCGGGTGGACAGCCCCGCCACCATGCGGGACGATTTTGAATACAACAATATCAGCATCGTCTGCGCCGACCCCGGCTCCGATACCTATGTGGACTACCGCTGCGACTATGAGCTTTGGGATGTGGAAACCGGTATTTTCCTGTTCCTTTCCTGCAACAAAAACAGCGCCGTATTCTCCAACGAAGCCATCCGGGCCGCTTTGACCCACGGCATTGACCGGGAGGCATTGATCAGCCAATACTACCGGGATTTTGCCACCGCCACTTATTTGCCGGCTTCCCCGGCATCGCCGCTGTACAATCAGGCTTTGGCAGACCTGTACGGCTACGCGCCGGAAAAGCTGACCCAGGCCATTGCCCAGGCGCAGCTTGAAAGTCTGGCCATCACATTGCTGGTGAACAAGGCCGACAGCCGACGGGTGCGGGCCGCCCGGGGCGTAGCCAGCATGCTGGAGGACTACGGCTTTACCGTTACCGTCAGCGCCCTCAGCGGCACCAGTTACACCAACGCCCTGAAGCGGGGTAATTTCGACCTGCATCTGGGCCAGACCAAGCTTTCCGCCAACATGGATCTGACCGCGTTTTTCGACCCCGAAGGCGCGCTGAGCTACGGCGGCCTGGCCAATACCGCCAATTATGTGCTGTCCCAGGGCGCGCTGGAAAATGAAAGCAACTTTTTATATCTGTATAAGCGGATCATGGACAGCGGTATGCTGTGTCCCATTTTGATCCGGGATTACGCCATCTATGTGCAGCGCGGCGTATTGGACCAGCTCAATCCCGCCCGGGATCACATTTTTTACTATGACCTGGGCCGCACCCTGGAAAGCGCCCAAACACAAAATCCATGAGCAGGTCTTACGGCCTGCTCTTTTTCAAAAGTTTTCTTGTTTCCGGACTTGTGCAATCTGGGAAATTGGTGTAGAATATAGGCTACTGAGTATATTTTGGAGGACGCCTTATGGCCAAAGAGTCCAATTTTGATAAAAAGCAGCGGCGGGATGCCGAGCGGCGGCAGGCCCGGGCCCGGCGGCGGGCATTGTTCCGCAAGGCCGTCACCCTGAGCCTGGTGGCGCTGGTGGCCCTGTTGGTGATCGGCGTAGTGCTCTACCGCCACTTCACCGGCGAAAACACCCAGCCGTCCACCGTTCCATCCACCTCCACCGCCCCGTCCACTACCGCTGCCCCCACCCAGCCGACCCAGCCGCTCAATCCCACAGACCGGATCCAACTGGTCTTTGGCGGCGATCTGGTGGTCAACGATGGGGTGGTAGCCGCCGGTAATCAGGCCGGACAATTTGATTACACCGGCATTTTCCAGGATCTTCTGCCGGTGCTGGCCTCTGCCGACGCTTCCGGCATCAACTTTGAGGGCAGCACCGCCGGTCAGCCCTATGGCAGCGCCAACGCCTCCGCCCCGCCGGCGCTGCTGAGCGCCCTGGCCCACGCCGGCGTGGATCTGATCCAGCTTGCCAATTCCCATACGGTGACCAACGGCATTCTGGGTCTGCACGATACCATTCAAAACATCCGCAACGCCGGCATGACTCCCATCGGCGCCTATTCCGACCAGGAAACCGCCCAGCGGGAACAGGGCTTCACCCTCTGCGACATCGGCGGCATCCGGGTCGCGTTGGTTGGCTACACCAAGGGTTTTGACGGTTTGAGCCTGCCGCAGAACAGTCAGTGGTGCGTCAATCTGCTGTATACCGACTATGCCTCCACCTATCAAAAGGTGGCGGAGGACGCCATTCTGGCCACCATGGAAAACATCCGGGCCCAGCAGCCGGATCTGGTGGTGGCGCTGCTGCACTGGGGCAGTACCTATAACGATATCATCAGCGCCAGCCAAAAGAAGATCGAACAGTTGCTGCTGGAAAACGGCGCGGATGTGATCATCGGCACCCATTCCCACTATGTGCAGCAGGTGAAATACGACGCCGCAGCCGGTACCGTGGTGGCCTATTCCCTGGGGGATTTCTTCAGCGGCGGCGAAATCAACGGCAGCCAGTATTCTGTTTTGCTGCAACTGGAAGTGACCCGGGACAACCGCACCGGTGAAACCAA
>SVLC01000003.1 GCA_015068155.1 Oscillospiraceae bacterium
ACTCGCTACGACGGATTTTAAGGGCAGTTCGTTCCTCATAGGACATACGACCACCGAAACGGTTTAACTGCTCCTCAACCGCTTGGAGTTCGTTCCTAACTGTGTTCTCGTCTAATGGGTCAATGATGTCAAGAACATATCGAGATAAGGTCTTGTCTGCCTCTATACTTGCTTTCTTGATACGCTTTTTTCGTTCCTCACTTAATACGATTTTAATGCTTGTCATTTATCTTTCCTCCACATCTTCTGTAATTTCATAGCCGTGTGACCACGGGTCAGGACCGGCAACCTCTGCCACAGTCTTGTTATCATAAAGGGCATACTGCACATTGATACCGACCAAACCGTTTGGACGGTCTACCGATATGCCCTCCAATTCCGAGAGCAGAACATACCCCCATTCTCTGCAATAGATTTCACAGAGACCAAAGAGCAACCAATCGCCGTCCTCTTGCTTTTCTCCCTCCGTGATTACCCAATGCATATAGTCGCCACCGTTCCCGTCGGGAATGTAATATTTGACGGCAACGGTTGCTTGGTCACCTTGTCCGTCTGTGGAATAGAGGGGTTGCAACCTTGCCTCTATTTCTTTGTTCATTAGTTTCATTCGCTTTTGCTCCTTTCATAGTATTTGAGAAATGTCGCCTTTTCTCATAATAAGTATGAAAGAAGGACGCCGTTTCCCTCGTAGAGTTCGTGTTGACATTCTCCCCCGAAATGGAGGAGGAGTTGGATTTTGATAGGTGGCGCAAGGCGAACCTTAAATGGTTGGAGGAGCAATTTGGCAAAGACAAAATCATACGCTGGGACTATAATGCAGACGAACGCTGTCAGCATCTCCATGCCTTCGTAGTACCAACTGATGAGCGAGGGTATCTTAATGCCTCCCGATATTTTGGCAAGAAAAAACGAATAATCGCCCTGCAAGACAGCTATGCAGAGGCGATGGAGCAGTTTGGACTTGAACGAGGTAGGAGCAAAGAGGAGACGGGAGCAAACCACCAATCACTTGCCGAGTGGCATAAGCAAGAGGAAGAACGGTTACTTGCTGAAATCGTAAAAATTGAAAAAGAAAAGGCGGTCATTGAGCAAGTCAAGAACCGTGTCTTTGCCGATGATAGAGCAGTACCCCAAAGGTCTCGTGTTGTCGGCGACGATTTATTTAATTGTTTGGAATAGTAAAAATAGATAGTCAACTAACAAAACGATATACCGATGTCCGTCAGCAGGCCCTTCAGCTCGTCAAAGGGCATGCTGTAGCGCTGGGAAAGATACCGCAAAGAAGCGCCCAGCTCGCCGTCGGGGCCGCCGTACTGGCTGATGATGATAGATGCCAGACGGGGATTGGGTTTGGCGATCTTCACGGGGTATTGCAGCTTTTTGTTATATTCAAACATGACTTGCCTCCTTTAATTGCCGGAATATTCCCAGGGCCACGGATCATCCAGCCAGGCATAGCCGTCCCGGTTGGCGGGGATCGTGTGCTTCATGGGGCCGCAGTCGGTGTGATATTGCATCATACCGTTGTGATAGATGTCCTGATAGGCCCGGTAAAGGGCCAGCGCCTCCTTGTCATGCCGGTGGGTATCCAGGTACAGCGCCATTTCCTGCAGGGCAAACCCCAGCGCCTGCAGCTCGGAAAGGGGGGTGATGGGCTTTTCTTTATTGTTGACCATGCCCATGAAGGGCAGATCCAGCCCCTGGAATAAGGTGCCCCGGATCAATCCTTTTCTTGCCTCGTATTTTGGGGGATCTTCCGGCTGAAAGGGTACATAGGGGTTGGCCAGCGGTGCCGAAGCGGGGAGATTGCCCTCATAGCCATCCCGTTCATTTCGGTTTTTGTCCAAAAAACATTCCTCCTTACGAAATCTGTGTGAACTTGTCGTTCCGGGTCATACTATGCCGGCGGTGGTATGTGTGTGCGTAAAGGGCATAGACTTTTGTGAGGTGTTGCTATGAAAAAAGATTTGCTGAGCCTGTGGCCCATGTATTGCGCGGTGTTTTTGATATGTATGATCCTGGCGGTAAGCGGCAGCCGGGCCGTCACCGCCTGGTCGGAAAATCAACCGGTCCGGCGGCAACGGGTCTTCGTCATCGATGCCGGACACGGGGGAGAGGATGGAGGCGCCGTTTCCTGCACCGGCGTTCCGGAGAGCCGGATCAATCTGCAGATCGCCCTGCGGCTGCGGGATCTGATGCATCTGATGGGGTATGGGACTTATATGATCCGCACCACCGATACCGCGGTTTACACCGAAGGGAAAACCGTGGCTGAAAAAAAGATCTCCGATCTGAAAAACCGGGTAAAGCTGGTCAATGCCCAGGAAAATCCCATACTGGTGTCCATCCATCAAAATTACTTCGGCCAGAGCCGGTACTGCGGCGCCCAGGTGTTTTACAACCGGGTCTGCGGCGCGGAAGAACTGGCTGCGGCGCTGCAAAGCAGCTTCCTGCAGACCCTGAACCCGGGCAGCAACCGGCAATGCAAGCCGTCGTCCAATGTGTACCTGATGGAGCATATCCAATGCCCCGGGATCCTGGTGGAGTGCGGATTTTTGTCCAACGCCGCAGAAGAGGCGCTGCTGCGCAGGGAGGATTATCAAAAGAAGCTCTGCTGCGTCATCGCTGCGGCTTTGGCCCAAGGGGCGAATTGAACACTTGACCCCATGGGGTTTGCTTGCTATAATACACGAAAGAAAACAGGAGGAGTGGTTGCCATGGCAAAAAATAAGACCGTGTATTTCTGCACGGAATGCGGTAACGAATCGCCCAAGTGGCAGGGAAGATGTCCCGGCTGCGGGGCGTGGAATACCCTGCAGGAGCATATGGAAAAGCCGGCCCTGCCGGGACGGGCCAAAACGGCCGCTACCGCCGGACAGCGGCAGCCCAAGCCTCTGGCCATGCTGGACAGCGGTGACGAGATCCGGTTTTCCACCGCCTCCGGCGAGCTGGACCGTGTGCTGGGCGGCGGCGCCGTGGCAGGCAGCCTGGTGCTGGTGGGCGGCGCGCCGGGCATCGGCAAGTCCACGCTGCTTTTGCAGATCTGCAACGCCCTTTGCGCCGGACGAACAGTTTTGTATGTATCCGGCGAGGAAAGCGAAAAACAACTGAAGCTGCGATCGCAGCGGCTGGGGGTCGCGCCGGAGGGGCTGTATATCTTTTCGGAAACCAGGCTGTCGGATATTCTGGAGGCGGTGGCCCAAATCCAGCCGGATGTGCTGATCATCGACTCGATCCAGACCGTGTACTGCGAGGAAAACGAGTCTTCTCCCGGCTCGGTATCCCAGGTGAAGGACTGCACCATGGCCCTGATGAACCTGAGCAAAAGCCAGGGCATCACCGTCTTTGTGGTGGGCCATATCAATAAAGACGGCAATATTGCCGGTCCCAAGGTGCTGGAGCATATGGTGGACTGCGTGCTGTATTTTGAGGGAGATCCCAATACCGCCTACCGTCTGCTGCGGGCGGCAAAAAACCGGTTCGGCTCCACCAACGAGATCGGCGTGTTTGAGATGCGGGACTGCGGCCTGGTGGAAGTGCCCAATCCCAGCCAGATGCTGCTGGCCGGCCGTCCGGAAAACGCCAGCGGCACCTGCGTTTCCTGCGTTATGGAGGGCACGCGGCCCATCCTGGCGGAGGTGCAGGCCCTGGTGAGCAAAACCGGCTTCAACGTGCCCCGCAGAACCGCCGACGGCTTCGATATCAACCGGGCCGCCCTGCTGCTGGCGGTAACGGAAAAACGGGCCGGCATGAAGCTGAGCCTTATGGACGCCTACATCAATGTGATCGGCGGTCTGCGGCTAGATGAACCGGGGGCCGATCTGGCGGTGGTGCTGGCCATCGCTTCTTCCTACCGGGACGCGGTGATCCCAGGCGATCTGGCGGCCATTGGAGAAGTGGGCCTGACCGGTGAGATCCGGGCGGTTTCGCATATGGACCAAAGATTGCAGGAAGTTGCAAGATTGGGGTTCAGCAAATGTGTGATCCCCAGATTTGGCTCGGAAAAGTTGGAAATTCCCGCCAATTTAACGGTCTACCGGGTGCGCAATATCCGGGAAGCCATTGAAACCGCCATGTAAACCGGCTTCTGTGGGGAAGAAAAATCTTGACAAATTCCATAAGATTTGCTACCATACACCCAACATGAAGATGGGAAGAAGTAAGCGATTGGTTTCCCCCAGAGAACTGCCGGTTGGTGCAAGGCAGCGGGAAAAGCCGCCGAAATACCTCCCGGAGTGGCCTGCCTGAACAGTTAGTAGGGCAGGACGGGTACGCCCGAAACAGCGCGAGGCGTTGTCAGACGCCATGAGGCCCCCGCCGTGAGGTGCGGGCGAACCAGAGGTGGTACCGCGTATTTTTACGCCCTCTGTCCGTTTTGGACAGGGGGCGCTTATTTTTATAGAATCACTACATTCAGGAGGAAACCCAAATGAAATTATATGACGAACTGGTGGCCCGCGGCCTCATCGCCCAGGTGACCAACGAAGCGGAGATCCGGGAAATGATCGACAACGGCAAGGCCACCTTCTACATCGGCTTTGACCCCACCGCCGACAGCCTGCACGTTGGCCACTTTATGGCTCTTTGCCTGATGAAGCGGCTGCAGATGGCCGGCAACAAGCCCATCGCCCTGATCGGCGGCGGCACCGCCATGATCGGCGACCCCTCCGGCCGCACCGATATGAGAAGCATGATGACCCGGGAGACTATTCAGCACAACTGCGAATGCTTCAAAAAGCAGATGGAACGGTTCATCGAATTCGGCGAGGGCAAGGCCCAAATGGTCAACAACGCCGATTGGCTGCTGGATCTGAACTATGTGGATGTGCTGCGGGAGGTGGGCGCCTGCTTCTCCGTGAATAATATGCTTCGGGCCGAATGCTACAAGCAGCGGATGGAGAAGGGCCTGAGCTTCCTGGAATTCAACTATATGATCATGCAGTCCTACGATTTCTACTATCTGTACAATCACTACGGCTGCAATATGCAGTTCGGCGGCAACGACCAGTGGAGCAATATGCTGGGCGGCACCGAGCTGATCCGCCGCAAGCTGGGTAAGGATGCCCACGCCATGACCATCACGCTGCTGCTGAATTCCGAAGGCAAGAAGATGGGCAAGACCGCTTCCGGCGCGGTATGGCTGGATCCCAACAAGACCAGCCCCTACGATTTCTACCAGTACTGGCGGAATGTGGAGGATGCGGACGTGCTGAAGTGCATCCGGATGCTGACCTTCCTGCCCCTGGAGCAGATCGATGAAATGATGGACTGGAAGGATGCCCAGCTCAATACCGCCAAGGAGATCCTGGCCTACGAGCTGACCAAGCTGGTCCACGGCGAAGAGGAGGCCAGCAAGGCCCAGGCTGCCGCCAAGGCCCTGTTTATGGGCGGCGACGACGCCAATATGCCCACCACCGAGATCGCTGCTGACAAGCTGGTGGACGACGGCATCGGCATTCTCAATCTGATGGTGGCCTGCGGCCTGGCGCCCAGCAATAAGCAGGCCCGGCAGCTTGTGGAGCAGGGCGGCGTGTTCGTCAATGACGAAAAGGTGCCGGCGGCCCAGTTTGTGGTCACCCGGCAGATGCTGCAGCAGGGCGTGAAGATCCGCAAGGGCAAAAAGGTTTTCCACAAGGCCATATTGGCGTAAACAGAAGGACGGGCAGAAGAACCGTTGCCTGCAAAAGCCGACAGATGCAAAGTCTGTCGGCTTTCTCTTTGCTTACAGAAGCGGAAAGCCTCCCCTGTGTAAGGGAAGGTGGGCCGCCGAAGGGCGGCTGGGAGGGGTTGTTGGCATAGTGACAATTCCGCCGGTTTCTTGACATCTATACATACTTGACACCATTTTTCCGGTTCTATAACATTTTTTTCGGTTGTTTTTTTCTGCCGGTTGCACGAAAATGTGCAACTTTCTTTCTTTTTTCACCTACTTATGAAAATACTTTTTATAAGGAGGACTTAAATGGAAAAAAACAAACCCCAAAACTGGATGGAAAACGGCAAACTGGACGAGGTGGCTTTTGCCGAGGAATTCCTGCAAAAGCACCAAATGATCGCCTGCGACGGGGCGTTTTTCAGCCGGGAGGGCCGGGTCACCGACGAACGGCTGCTGAAACGGGCCATCTATCTGGAGCTGAAGAACCATGTCCGCAGCGGTGTCAGCCGAAAGGTGGACAGCGTTCTTGCCACCATGCGCCTGGCCTGCGCCCACAAAACCCTGCCCCTGGAGGATCATGTGATCCACCTGGCCAACGGCACCTACCGCTTCGGCAAAGGCTTCACCCCGGAAAAGGAATTCTGCCGCCACCGGCTGCCGGTGAACTTTGACAAAAATGTGGAGCCGCCGGAGCAATGGCTGTCTTTCCTGGATGAATTATTATGCTATGAGGATATTCAGATCCTCCAGGAATTTATGGGCTATTGCCTGGTGCCCACCACAAAAGCTCAAAAAATGCTGATGATCATCGGCCAGGGCGGCGAGGGAAAAAGCCGCATCGGTCTGGTGATGAAGGCCATTTTCGGAGATAATCTTTCCATGGGCTCCATCAGCAAATTGGAATCCAGCCCCTTCGCCCGGGCGGATCTGGAGCATTTGCTGGTCTATGTGGACGATGATATGAAAATGGAGGCGCTGCCCTCTACCAATGTGCTGAAAACCGTGATCACTTCGGAGATCCCCATGGACCTGGAGCGAAAAGGGGAACAGAGCTACCAGGGCCTGCTCACGGCCCGGCTGATGGCCTTTGGCAACGGCGCTCTGCGGGCCGTGCACGATCACAGCCACGGATTTTACCGCCGGCAGATCGTGCTGTGGGCGCTGCCCCGGCCCGTTGACCGGATCGATGACCCGGAACTGGGGAAAAAGCTGACGGCGGAACGGGATCAGATCTTTATGTGGGCCTTGTTGGGTCTGCTGCGGCTGCGGCAGAACCATTATACCTTCACCGTCAGCCAGCGATCCATGGAAGCCATGCGCCGTTCCCGGGAGGAGGGGGATCCCATCGCGGATTTTCTGTGTTCCACCGGTTATATCGAATTTCACCACCAGGGCTGCGCCACATCCCGGCAGTTATATGAAACCTACCGGGACTGGTGCGCCGATAACGCCATGGAGCCGGCCCGGGATCAGGTGTTCTGGCGGACTTTGCGGGATCACGCCCAGCAGCTGGATCTGGTTTATACCAACGCGGTTCCCATTGGAAAAAACCGGTATGCCCGAGGTTTCCGGGGCATCCGGATCTGCCAATAAAAAATGTTATAGAACCGGAAAAATGGTGTCAAGTATGTATAGATGTCAAGAAGAAGGAAACAAAATGTAACCTTCCGGAAAATAAAGGTGGACTTTTGCCGGATTTTGCATTATAATAATCCCATTATATTCCTGCGGCAAATTTCAAAAGGGGGATTACCCATGAAACTCAATTACAAACGCACCATTTTGGTGGGCTTTGCCTTCTTCCTGATCAGCGCCTTCTGGCAGGCGTACGACGCCACCATCGCCCTGACGCTGACCAATAAGTTCGGTATGTCCCAGGGCTGGTCCGGTGTGGTCATGGCGCTGGATAACATTCTGGCGCTGTTTATGCTGCCTTTATTCGGCACTTTGTCCGATAAGCATAAAAGCAGATCCGGCCGCCGTACGCCCTTTATTCGCTTCGGCACCATCGTGGCAGCGGTGGCGCTGATCGCCCTGTCCTTTGCGGATGTGATGCAGCTGAAGCAGTTGGACGCGGTTGCCGCCATTGACGATCCGGCTGCCCTGTCCACGCTCTACGATTCCCAGGCCGGCAAGACCCTGTCCACCCCGGACGGCGATGCCTTCATTCTGGGCGCGGATGAGGATGCCCGCACCATTGATGTGTCCAAAGAGCAGTTTGTGACCATTCTGTCCACGGATACCGCCACCGTGGTGGATCCCGACAATAACCGGGAAAAAGAGATCTCGCCCTACGCCCAGTATGTGGTGCCCACCCGCCAGGCCTACGCGGCGGATTGCACTGCGGCCAATCCCGGTCCGCTGGTGCTGTTTATCTCCATTTTGCTGGTGCTGCTGGTGGCCATGGCCACATTCCGTTCTCCCGCGGTGGCGCTGATGCCGGATGTGACCGTCAAGCCTCTGCGTTCCAAGGCCAACGCGGTGATCAATCTGATGGGCACCGCCGGCGGTATTTTGGTGCTGGTTCTGGGCATGATCTTCGGCACCTCCGCCGTGAAAAATTCCCTGATGAATTATACCCTGTATTTTGGAGTCATTGCGGCCATTATGGTGGGCGCGCTGGTGACCTTCCTGCTGACGGTGAAAGAGCCTCAGTGGGCGGCGCAAATGCAGTCGGATTCCATCCGCTACGGCGTGGAGGATGCGGTTTCCGCCGAAGAAACCGGGGAAAAGCGGAAGCTGTCCGGCCCGGAAATGCGGTCTTTGATTTTGATCCTGCTGTCGGTTGCGCTGTGGTATTTCGGCTATAACGCGGTTACTTCCAAGTACTCGGTGTACGCCCCCAATGTTCTGCAGAAGAATTACAATACCACCATGCTGATCGCCCAGGGCGCCGCCATCATCGCCTATCTGCCTGCGGGCATTGTGGCGTCGAAGATCGGCCGCAGAAAGACGATCCTGGCCGGTGTGCTGATGCTGACCACCGCCTTTGGCGCGGCGGCTATGATGACCGCCAGCAGCCCGGATCTGGTGATGAATGTATTGTTTGCCCTGGCCGGCATCGGCTGGGCCACCATCAATGTCAACTCCTTCCCCATGGTGGTGGAAATGAGTTCCGGCGCGGATGTGGGCAAATATACCGGCTTCTATTATACCGCTTCCATGGCGGCCCAAACGATTACTCCCATGCTTTCCGGCTTTTTGATGGATCAAATGGGCATGACCGTGCTGTTCCCCTATGCCGCCATCTTTGCGGCCCTGGCCTTTGTCACCATGTTCCTGGTGAAGCATGGCGATGCCAAGCCCGAAGCCAAGATCGGCCTGGAAGCGCTGGATAACGACTAAGGAGATTATATGATTATTCCTGCCATTTTCTTTGGCCTGCTGACGGTGTTTCTGTTTTACCTGTTCTGCCTGGGTGGCCGCACAGGCCACAGCAGGCTGCGGGAGCTTCAAAATTTCGTGTATGCCCACCGGGGTCTGCACAACGAAAACCGCCCGGAGAACTCCATGGCGGCCTTCCGGGCGGCCTGGCAGAAGGGCTACGGGGTGGAGCTGGATATCCATCTGATGAAGGACGGCAACCTGGCGGTGATCCACGACAGCAGTTTGCAGCGGGTGGCCGGGGAAGCAGTGGATATTGAGGATCTGACCGCCGCTGACCTGGAAAACTACACCCTGCTGGACAGCCGGGAGCATATTCCGCTTTTCTCTCAGGTGCTGGAGCTGTACCGGGGCAAGGCGCCGCTGATCGTGGAGCTGAAATGCGCCCGCAACAATGTGGAGCCGCTGTGCCGCGCCGCCTGCGCCATGCTGGACGGCTATGAGGGCCTGTATTGCATGGAATCCTTCGACCCCCGGGTGACCCGCTGGCTGCGGAAGAACCGGCCGGATATCATCCGGGGCCAGCTTTCGGAAAACTGGTTCCGCAGCCCGGCCAAACTGCCCATGATTTTGAAATTTGTCATGACCTGCCATATTTCCAATCTCTATACCCGGCCGGATTTCATCGCCTATAAATATTGCGACCGGAAGACCTTCGGCACGGATATTTGCCGGAAATTCTGGGGACTGCAGGGCGTGAGCTGGACGCTGAAATCCAAAGAAGAATTCGATACCGCCGTTCAAGAAGGCTGGATCCCTATTTTTGAAGGCTTTGAAGTATGAAAAAGGCACCTCCAACAAGGAGGTGCCTTTTTTCAGATCTTATCTTCGCCGTAGAGGGCATCCGTCAGATCCTGCATCCGTTCAATGGGGAAGGGGGGATTGGCGATGGGCCGCATGGCGATGGACATCAGCTTCATGGGATTGTCGTCGGCGGCTACCCGGTTGGAGCTGAGATCACCGCAGCGCTTGCAGCGGTGGATGATGGCCCATTCTCCCTTGTTCCGCACCCAAACCGCCACCGGCTCCATGATGCCGCCACAGTCGCTTTCCCGGTCGCCGGGCTCGATGTCCACATGAAGGCTGTGCAGGCAGTAGGGGCAGTGATTGCGATGGTCGCTGCTGGCGCCCTCCGGCACCACCAAACGGCCGCAGAGCCTGCACTCGAAGCTGTCGGTGCAGGCGTGGGTCTTGTAATAACCCTTTTCAAAGGACTTACGCTTGTTTTCCCGATTCATAGGATTTCCTCCCCAAAATATTTTTCCCATCATAACACATTTTCACCGGATATGCAACCAAAACAAATTGCAGGTTATCGTGCAGTTAGATCGTTCCCTACGGGATTGCGTGGAAACAGAGCGATAAACTGCAATTTGCATTCCGGCCAATAGAAAAGGGCCGGAGTGATCCGGCCCTTGGTGCTATGGATTAATACTTGTCGAAGTTGAAGGGGTTCATGATGCGGGTGCCGTCGGGCAGGACCACGGCCAGCACGCAGCCACGCCAGTAGGTCTTGTTGTTCCAGTTGCAGGCTGCCACTTCCACGGTGACTTCCTGGCCATGGAACTGACGCAGGAACTCAAACTGAGCGGCGCCGTTGCAGTACAGGGAGAACTTAAAGCTGCCGTCAGCGGATTCCAGGGTGGGCTGGCTGTTGCCGCTGGAGGGCATGTTGATCTTAGCCTTGATGACAAACACGCTGGTGGAGTAGTCCACGGTGGCATCCAGGTTATACAGATCTTCAACGGTCTTGCCGGTGATGAAAGTACCGGTGCTATAGGGGTGGTTGCCATAGTTATTGACAACGATGGTGGCATCGATGATACAGGTCTGACCGAAGTGGTTGGTGTTGCCGTTGGTCTGCACATAACGCTTACCGGTCAGAATGACTTCGTGGCCGATCTCCAGACCGTTAAACACGGAAGAATCGCACTTGATGGCGATGACGCCGGTCTCGTCGATCAGATAGAAGCCCACCTGGTTGACCAGGGAAGGACCAACGATGCCCTTGACGGTGACAAACACAGGAGCCTCATCGGTGCCGGGCTTGGTGGTAACAGCGGTGGCAACGTTCACATAGTCTACCTTGGGAGCTTCTTCCAGGGTGATGGTCACTTCCTTAGTGGCAGTGACACCGTTGTAGGTAGCGGTGATGGTGATGGTGGCAGTGCCGTAGTCGATGCCCTTCAGATAGGTCTTGCCATCCTCGGTGACGATGGACAGAACACCCTCGTTGGAGGAGCGGTAGCTGATGGTCGCATTGCTGTAGCCTACCAGATCGTTGGTAGCAACGGTGTTCAGCTCAACGGTGGGCAGGCCAATATACTTGTTCTTCAGAGTGGTGGCGTAGAACTTCAGAGCGTTTTCGGGAACGTTAACAGTGCTGAAATCAAAGTCCAGGTCTTCGACGGTGATGGGCAGGAAGCGCCAGAAGCAGGCACCGGCGGTGGACTTGCAGTTCAGAGCCATCAGATACACGGTGCAGATCTTGCCGTCGAACTGCTCCAGCCAACCGAATTCGCCGCAGTTCATCTGGGTGTAGACGTAGGAACCGGTCTTGCCGTCCAGGTCATAGAAGTAGT
The DNA here is from genome assembly GCA_015068155.1 of Oscillospiraceae bacterium. Lineage (GTDB taxonomy): Bacteria > Bacillota > Clostridia > Oscillospirales > Oscillospiraceae > Faecousia. The sequence goes on from SVLC01000003.1 coordinate 11,623, forward strand.
AGTTCAGGTACTGGCCGTTGTCCTTGTGGACCAGAGCGGTGACCTTGAAGATTTTGGAGGAAATGTCGATGCTGGGGTCGGTGTCTACCATGTCCTTAACAGAGGACTCGGTGATCCAGGACTTGTCGTAGTCGGTAGTGCCGTTGTCGTTGGAGATGATGTAGGGATCTTCCAGCTGGTTGCAGCCCTTGTAGCCGGCCTTGGCGGCATTGGACTGCTCGCTTTCCAGGATCCAGTAGGTCTTGGAGGCGGCCACGGTAACGGTGTTGCCGATGGCTACATTCTGAGCCAGGTCGTTGCCGTAGACGTAGATGGAGCCGGTGCTGTCCACCAGGATCACGCCGCAGGGCACATTGCCGTTGGCATAAGTGATCTGAGCCACCACGCCGGAAACCAGGATCTTGGTGCCGACGGTGGCATTTCTGGCTTCTTCGATGGTCATCTCGGCATACTTGCTCTGATCCACTTCATTGTGGGTGAAGGAAATGATGTAAGCTTCCTTGATCTCATAGGTGCCGCCGAAGTTCTGCACAGTGCAGTACAGACGGACGGTGTCGCCCTTGACGGGCTTATCGGTCATGTTCTCGTAGGTGACGGAGCCATCCTCGTTCTTGGAGTTGTAGACGGAGATGGTCTTGCCGGTGGCGTCGGTGATGATCATGGCGCCGAAACGGCCGTCGGTAACGGAAGAAACAGTGGCGTTGACATAGTAGCGGCCGGAGGTGACTTCGCCGTCAGCCAGGGGCATGTTCAGCATTTCCTCGATGGTCACTTCGGTATCGAAGTCAGGCAGCGTGGGCTTGGGAGGGAAGGCGGGCTGCTCAGCGTCGGTCTTGAAGAACTGGAAGGTGTAGATGCCGGCATTGGACTCGCTGAAGCCATAGGTGGTGAAGCCGGAATAGTATTCCATGTACTGGTTCTTGCCGTTGTAAACAGCGCCAACATTGTAGATGTAGAAGGTGCCTTCCTCGGCTGCGGCTTCCAGGCCCCACAGGCTGTAAGCGCTGGGGTCGTACTCCAGAGACATGCTGTTGCCGGTCTCGCCGGAGGTCAGGTACTTGCCGCCGCAGATGAAGGTGTAGTAGCCGTCCTTGTCCACGACAACTTCGTAGACACCGGCGCCTTCAGCGGTCAGAACACCGTCGGTCACGGTGCCGGCAACGCCTTCCATACGGGCGGGCTTGGCGGCATCCTGGTTGTAGCCCAGGGCCAGGCCCTTTTCGGGCAGGTAGATATGTACCTTATCGCCGCCAACGGGAGCGCCGGGCAGGGTGGGCACAGCGGGGTCGGTGGGATCGGTGGGATCGGTAGGATCGGTGGGATCGGTGGGCTGAGTGGTGGTGCTGGGCGCAGGCTTCTGGGTAGTGGTGGGGTTGGTGTTACCGCAGGCGGTGAACAGGCACACTACGCAAGCGATGGCCAACAGCATGGCAAGCAGCTTTTTCATGTTATCTTTTCTCCTTATTATAATTTTTGCCCACAAAAAGGCATTCTACCATATTATACAAAATTCGACAATTTTTTCAATAGCTTTCATAAAAAGTTCATATCTTTTTATCGGGAAAACTCCTACTTGCAATATGGGCAGAAAAGGAGTATAATACTAAATAATATGCATTTGCCGGCGGTCATCGCCGTGAGATAAGGAAATGGAGGCCCGTATGCCGAAATATTTGAAATGGTTATTGATCGAAATCGTGATCTTTGCCGTTGTCCTCACCGGCGCGGTGGCGCTGGTGGTGCTGGTGATCCAGCCCAATATGCCTGCCGAAACTGCCATGCCGAAGGACGGTGTATTCACCCTGCGGCAGTTGGAGGACGGTCAGTTGGAGATCTCCTGGCCCGGGGCCAATCGGGCGGAATACTATGTTTTCCAGCTTTACAAGCTGCCCAACGACGGCCAATTGGCATACCAGAACGGCGCCGGCGAGCTGGTGTTTGAAACGGAAGTAAAAGATGGCACCAGCCTGGTGCTGCCCAGTGAAGCCTACAGCGGACGGGTGCTGTTCCGTGTCCGTTCCGCCGTTACTTACGAATATAAGGGCGTCCGGAACGTCCGTCTGAGCGACAATGCGTTGGAGACGGTCACCCGCTACCAGCAACCGGTGATCGAAGAAGTCAAGTACACCGCCGACCCCGATAAGCAGACCGTCACCATTCAGCTTCAGATGGAGCAGGGGGCTACCTGCGTGGTCAGCGTCATCGACGCCAACGGGCAAATGCGTCAGTTAAAAACAGTTACCGGTACATCGGTAACCTTGTCTTTTCTTGAGGACGGCGATCTGACGATGCCGGCTTTTGGCCGGGAGCTGCAGTTGTATTTCACCACCTATCGGGAAGAAAAGGGCGTGATATACTACGGCAGCGGCGCCGCGCAGCTGAACATTCCCCGCAGCGATCTGGTTCCGGCGGATATTTGGCTGGAGTCGTCTGTGGCCGGGGATCTGGCAACCCTGACCTGGCAGGAAGAGGAATGCGATTTCTACGAGATCCAGTATTACAACCCTGCCACCGGCGTTTGGGATGTGATCGGCATTGTGGGCAGTGATGAAGAACGGGTCTGCGAGCTCAGCGGCCTGCAGCCCGATGTGGTATGGGTGCTTCGTGTTGCGGCGGCATATGAAAAAGAGCAGAAGCAGGCCGACGGCACCGTAAAGATCGAACTGAAATACCGGTCCATTTCCAATGAGATCGGGGTTTCCCAGCGCGAAACCCCGGAAACCCCGGAGGAACCGGATAACGCAGTCGGATAAAGAAAAAGGCGGGTCATCCCCGCCTTTTCTTATGCTTCCATATTCGCTTCCAGGAATTCCCGCAGGGCATCAAAGCCGCCGTGGGGATACCGGCTGATATCCCGGTTGTCCGGGTTGATCATGCAGTCGGTCAGCAGGAAGACCTGCATACCCAGCGTTTCTGCCACCATATCCTCGGATACATCGTTGCCGACCATGATGCAGTTTTCCGCTGGCTGGCCGATCTTTTCCAGAATGTCCCGGTAATAGTCCGTGTTTGGCTTGCAGTAACGGGCGTTTTCGTAGGTGGTTACCAGATCGAAATCCGAAGCCTTCAGCCCGGCCCATTCCATGCGGGCGCCTGTAGCAACAGCAGGGAAGATGGGATTGGTGGCCAGCACACAGCGGCAGCCTTTTTGCTTCAGCCAGCCGATCAGCTCCGGGGCCTGGGGATTATGACCGCATACCATGGACACAAAGCGGAATTCATGGCGATAGAAATCCTCGAAAATCGGCTCGTCTGCCCGGACATCCCCGGAGAACTTACTGGCGAAGGTGCGCCAGAAGATATCCTCGTTGGTGCAGCGGCCATCGTTGTCCACCATGGCCCTGGTGCCGGCCCAAATGGCGTCGATGAGTTGATTGGGTTCATAGCCGTAAGGCACCAGCTTGGTGGCAAGACCGCCCAGATAGGCTTTGACAAATTCGTTTTGATCCATGGGCAGCAGGGTGCCGTCCAGATCGAATAATATGGTTTTCATGGTCCACCGTCCTAAAATCGTGATACAGTGAGTATAGCGGGGGAAGGAGCGGTTGTCAAGCCGGGCAGGAAAAGTGCGCAAAAACAGGAATTTTTTTGAAAATAATACTTGATTTTTAGAAAACGGTGTGCTATAATACCTCGGTCTTAAAAAACAAGGTGAGTCCTCTGCGGTGCCGGGAACCATATCGCCGGGTGAAACACGCGCAAGAACGCCTAACATTTAAGGAGGACAAAGATATGGATTTGGTTAAGGCTCTGTCCAGCCAGTACATGAAGGAGCAGCTGCCCGAGATGCGGGTCGGCGATACCGTTCGTGTGCATGTGCTGATCAAGGAAGGCTCCCGCGAGCGTATCCAGGTGTTCGAAGGCACCATCATCGCCCGCAAGCATGGCGGCATCGGTGAGACCATCACCGTTCGTCGTATCAGCTACGGTGTCGGCTGTGAGAAGGTTTTCCCTGTTCACTCCCCCCGTATTGCTGCTGTTGAGACCGTGCGTAAGGGTAAGGTCCGCCGCGCTAAGCTGTACTACCTGCGCGACCGCATGGGTAAGGCTGCCAAGGTCAAGGAGCAGGTGTAATCCGCAACTTCATAAAAAAAGAGGGGAGACCCTCTTTTTTTATTTGCTTTTTTGGAAAAAAATCCTTTTCTTTTGGGAATTTTTCGTATATAATGATAGAGTATGTTTCTATACCCATTTTGCACATGGAGGATAATGATTATGAATGAAGATATGCTTCCGGAACCGGAGTTTACAGCAGAACAAACCGATCCCCAGCAGACCCAAACGCCGGCGGAGGAACCTGAAGTCGCAGCGGCTGCCCCGGCGGAACCCCGGGAAACGGCAGCACCCGCGGCAGCCAAAAAAGAGAACTGGCAAAAGCAGCTTTTCAAGGATGCCCGGGATGTTCTATACATGCTGGCGATTTTTATGCTGGTGTATATCCTGTGCTTCCGTACCGTTGTGGTGGTGGGTAATTCCATGTATGATACCCTGGTCCCCGGCGACCGGTTGCTGTTGATCAACAATCTGCTGTATCGGCAGCCCCAGGCCGGCGATATCATCGTCGCCAGCAAGGATTCTTACCGAAACGGCGAGTGTATCATCAAACGCGTGATCGCCGTGGGGGGACAGGTAGTGGATATCGATTTTGAAAGCGGCGCGGTATATATAGACGGCGTTGCGCTGGATGAACCCTATCTGCACACCCTGACCCTGACTTCCGAAGGTCTGACCTTTCCGATGACCGTACCGGACGGATGCCTGTTTGTGATGGGTGATAACCGTGAGGATTCTCTGGACAGCCGCAGTCCCATGATTGGCTTTATTGATGAAAGAGAGATCCTAGGCAAGGCGGTCTTCGTGCTGATCCCCGGCGTGGACGAAGAAACCCAGGACCGGGATTTTGACAGGATAGGAGTGATCGGCTGATGCAGGATAACATGAATATTCAGTGGTATCCCGGTCACATGACCAAGACCCGCCGGCAAATGGAGCAGGACCTGAAACAGGTGGATGCGGTCTGCGAGATCATGGATGCCCGTATTCCCATTTCCAGCCGCAATCCGGATATCGACAATATCTGCGGCAATAAGCCCAGAATGGTGATTCTGAACCGGCTGGACCTGGCAGACCCCGATGCCACCGCCCGTTGGGCGTCCTATTTTAAGAGCAAGGGTATTGCCGCGGTAGCCACCGATTGCAAAAGCCGTAAGGGCATCAATCAGTTTACCCCCGCGGTGCGGCAGTTGCTCCATGAAAAAATCGAAAGAGATGCCGCAAAGGGTATGACCCGGGCGCTGCGGATCATGATCGTTGGCATTCCCAATGTGGGCAAGTCCACCCTGATCAACCAGATCTCCGGCCGCAAGGGCGCCAAGGCGGAAAACCGTCCCGGTGTGACCCGTGGCAAGCAGTGGGTGACCGTGGATAAGGATCTTCTGCTGATGGATACCCCCGGCATCCTGTGGCCCAAGTTTGAAGACCCCAATGTAGGTATGATGCTGGCCTATACCGGCGCGGTGAAGGACGGCGTTATGGATCTGGAGGAGCTGGCCTGCCGGCTGATGGAACTGCTGAACCAGCGGTATCCGGCCATGCTCAAAGACCGTTACGGCATCGAATGTCAAGCCGACACCCCCGGTTGGCAACTATTGGAGGCTGCCGGTAAAAAACGGGGTTATTTGTTGTCAAAGGGTGAGATCAACACCGAGCGAATGGCGAAGGTCTTGATCGATGAATTCAGAGGCGGCAAGCTGGGCCGTCTGACCTTGGAATTACCGGAGGAAATCAAATGAGTCAAGTGGATCTGTGGCAGATCGAAAGATCCTATTTTGAGAAGGGCGTTCAGATCATCTGCGGTGTGGACGAAGCCGGCAGAGGGCCTTTGGCCGGGCCGGTGTGCGCCGCCGCGGTGATACTGCCGGAGGGGTTGGAGATCCCCGGCCTGAACGACAGTAAGAAACTGACGGACAAACGCCGCCGGGAGCTGGCGCCCATCATTCAGCAGCAGGCGCTGGCATATGGCATTGCCTTTGCCAGTCACGAAGAGATCGATGCGATCAATATTCTCCAGGCTACCTTTCTGGCCATGGAGCGGGCGATGGGGCAGTTGAAAATTCATCCGGAGCTGGCATTGATCGACGGCAATCGACAGAAGGATTTTGGTATAAATGTAGAAACGGTGGTCAAAGGGGACAGCCGCAGCGCCAATATCGCCGCTGCATCTGTGCTGGCAAAGGTGACCCGTGACGATTATATGGAAGCCATGGCTCTGGAATATCCCGGCTACGGCTTTGAGATCCATAAGGGCTACGGCACCAAGGCGCACTATGATGCCCTGCGGCAGCTGGGTCCCAGTCCCATCCATCGGATGACCTTTTTGAAGAAGTTTTATGGCCAGGCGTAATCTGGACGGCCCCTGGGGAGAAGCCCTGGCGGCGGAGTACTTACGAAAAAAGCGGTATACCCTGGTGGCTGCCGGGTATCACAGCCGCTTTGGCGAGATCGATCTGATCGTCCGCGATAAGCAATATTTGGTGTTCGTAGAGGTGAAGCTGCGGAAATCTGCCGGCTTTGCCGCTGCCAGAGAGTATGTGGACAGGCGAAAGCAGGATAAGATTCGTGTTACTGCATCCATGTATCTGGCGCAGAATCCCACCCATCTGCAGCCCCGATTTGATGTGATCGAGATCTATGCCCCCATGGGCCGCAGTACGGCTGCCCCGGAAATTACCCACCTGGAGGATGCGTTTCAATGAATTTTCCCGTATTCGACCTGCACTGCGATACTGCCCTGGCGCTGCTGAACCTGGGAAATACCGGGCGGAAGCAGCTTGCGGAGAATGACCTGCATTGGGATCTGAAGCGAGCAGCGGCTTCTGGCGGCTGCCAGTGCTTTGCCTGCTTCACAACGCCGGAAATGCGGCAATGGTATCATAAGACGCCGGAAGATATTTTTGAACTGGAGCTGGCAGGTATTCTTGGCCAGTTGGAGCAGAATGGGGATCGGATCAGCCAGGCTTTTACGCCGGAGCAGATCCTTGAAAACCGGCGGCTGGGGAAAATGTCTGCGATTTTGACCATTGAGGGCCCGGCAGGCTTCGGCTATGACCCGGAACTGCTGGAAAATCTGCATCAGATCGGCTTTGCGGCGTCCACTTTGGGGTGGAATGAGCAGAATGTGCTTACCGGCTCCCACGCCACCGGCGGTGGCTTGACGGATCGGGGCAGGGAATATGTGAAAGAATGTCAGCGGCTTGGCATCCTGGTGGATGTGAGTCATATATCCGACGCGGGTTTTTGGGATATTCTTTCCATGACCCAGGCTCCGGTGATCGCCACCCATTCCAACAGCCGCAGCATTTGCGGCCACAGCCGGAATCTGACGGATGATATGTTTTTGGAGATCTGCCGGACCGGCGGTGTGGCAGGCATCAATCTTTATACGGAATTTTTGGGCGAACGGCCCGATTTGGATAAGGTTTGCGACCATATTCTGCACTGGCTGAAATTGGACGCCCAGGGCGAACATATTGCGCTGGGCGGCGATCTGGACGGCTGCGACAGCCTGCCTGCCGGTTTTGACGGGGTGCAGAGCTACCCGGCCCTTGCGCAGCGCTTGCTGCAGCGGGGCGTAGGACAGCAGATCGTTGAAAATATTTACTGGAATAACGCGATGGGAGTGTTTATGAATGCTGTACGCCACCACAAGAAGTAATTCCCATGTAGAAACCACCCATAGAGCCATCCACATGGAGCGATGCAATGACGGCGGCTTTTTTGTGCCGTTTCGGATGCCGCAGTTGGAGTCTGATCAGATCAAGGCGCTGGGGAAGCGACCCTTTGGGGAGAATATGGCGAATTTGCTGAATCTGTTTTTCTCCTGCGGACTAAGCGCCTGGGATGTGGATTTTGCCATCGGCAGAAATCCGGTGCGGATCAAACTGATCCCCCACAGGATCTATGTGGCCGAGACCTGGCATTGCGGCGACAATCGGTTTGACCGGGCGGTCAATGCCCTGTCCCAGCGGATCTGCGGCGAAGAGCAGGTCGCCCAGCCCACCAACTGGGTGAAGATCGCGGTTCACATTGCCGCTATATTTGCTGCTTACGGCCAGTTGCTGGCGGAAGGCCAGGCGGATATTTTCACACCTATGGATATTGCCGTGCCCACCGGTGACTTCACCGCGGCTATGGCTGCCCGGTATGCCCGGGCAATGGGTCTGCCCTTGGGCAATATTATCTGCGGATGTAACGCCAATGGTGGCCTGTGGGACCTGATACATCGGGGCGAAATGAACACCGGCGCCGTGGCCGTCAAAACCGACACGCCCCTGGCCGATGTGGCTGTGCCGGAGAATTTGGAACGGCTGGTGGACATCACCCTTGGCAAAGAAGCGGTACGGACATATCTGGACAAATACCGCACAGGCGGCTTGTACACATTATCGGAGGAACAGCTGGAACAACTGCGGGCGGGAATGTTTGCCTCGGTGGTCAGCGATTCCAGAGTGAAGACGGTGATCCACAGTGTCTACCGTACGGCCCGGTATATTCTGGGGCCCTATGATGCGGTGGCATACAGCAGCCTGCTGGACTACCGGGCAACCACCGGCGAGAGCCGTCCGGCCATGCTCTTTAGTATGCGCAGCCCGGTATGCGACGGCGAGTTGGTGGCCGGCAGCATGAATATGACGGTGGACGAGGTCCTCAGAAAAGTCAGTATCGGAGAATAATTCTCCTGAAAGGAGGAAATGCCATGGCGCTTTACGCCATCGGTGATCTGCACCTGTGTTTGGGCGCGCCGAAGCCCATGGACATTTTCGGCGGTGCCTGGGTAGGGTATATGGACAAACTGAAGGAAGGTTTGTCTGTGATCACGGAAGCGGATACAACGGTTCTGTGTGGCGACCTGAGCTGGGCGCTGAGCCTGGAAGAATCCAAGGCGGACTTTGCCTTTATCAACGAAATTCCGGGCCGTAAGATCATTCTCAAGGGCAACCACGACTATTGGTGGAGTACGGCGGCGAAATTTAATAAATTTTGCTCTGAAAACGGCTTTGAGAATATGCACCTGCTGAATAATAATTGCTTCGAGTATGAAGATATGGCCATCTGCGGCACCCGTGGCTGGTTCTTTGAGGAAGAGCGCAGCGGCGAGCATGACGAAAAGGTATTCAAACGGGAGCTGCTGCGGCTGGAGGCATCCCTGAAGGCGGCAGGGGAGAAGCGGAAAATCGTATTTTTGCACTATCCGCCCCGGTACAAGGGCTACACCTGCCAGGAGATTTTGGATCTGCTGACCAAATATGAGGTGCGGCAGTGTTACTACGGCCACCTCCACGGCCCCAGCCATAAGCTGGCTATGGAAGGCCTGTGGGATGGGGTGGATTTCAAACTGGCCGCTGCGGATTATGTGGATTTTAAGCCGGTTACGGTTGTGAAATAGCTACTCGTGAAGGGAGAAAACATGGAGTACTCACTGACCAATAAAGAAATATCGAATTATTTGAAAACGATTTTCTTAGACTTTGGAATTGAGTTTGGTTTTCGGTTGCATTCTGTTCAAGAATCGCGATATGCAACAGCTATTTATCTGAATCTGGATAATAATTATGCTTTGGAACTGGAGATTGATTGGCGTGAATACTATGTATTCATGTATATTGTTCACCTTAGAAATAATCAAATACCGCCCGCTGATGTGATTTATTCTTACAGCGACGGTCAGTGGTGCAGGAAATATATTGAGGAAATCTATCGCACGAAAAGGCCTATGCTACATAAACAAATACGTTATCAACCTGGTTTTTTATTTAGTTCGTTGGAATACTGTATCTCGATTATCCGAAACAATCCATCAGTACTAACGGATTTTTGCGCTATATCAAGTGATTGTAGATAATTTCTAAGGGTTTTTCGTAAAAAAGAGTAGACATTTGCGTTCTTTTCTGTTAGAATAGGCAAGTTGCAAAATATATACATAACAGCCGCGTAAAAGCGGACTGATTTAGGAGGATTATTCACAATGAATGTCAAGAACATCGAAAAGAAGGGCAACGAGACCTTCATCACCGTTGAGATCGACAAGGAACTGATGGAGCAGGGTGTCAACGCCGCTTACATGAAGCAGCGCAAGAACATCCAGCTGCCCGGTTTCCGTAAGGGCAAGGCTCCCCGCAAGATGATCGAGAGCATGTACGGGGCTCACGTCTTCTACGAAGACGGCCTGGAAGAGATCTTCCCCAAGGTTTACGAGGAAGCCGTTGTAAATCAGGGCATCAAGGCCATCGGCCGTCCCAACCTGACCGATCTGCAGATCAGCGAGGATCACATCGTCACCATCACCATCTCCACCGAGGTTTATCCCGAGGTTACTCTGGGCCAGTACAAGGGCGTGGAGGCCCCCAAGGCTGACACCGCTATCTCCGATGAGCAGGTCCAGGCTGAGTTGGATCAGATGGCGCAGAATGTCGCTTCCACCGAGACCGTTGAGCGCGCCGCCGAGATGGGCGACACCGCCAACATCGACTTCGAGGGCTTTGACAATGGCGTGGCTTTCAACGGCGGCAAGGGCGAGGCTTTCGATCTGAAGCTGGGCTCCGGCCAGTTCGTTCCCGGCTTTGAGGAGCAGATCGTTGGCATGACCGCCGGCGAGGAGAAGGACATCGACATCACCTTCCCCGAGAACTACACCGCTGAGCTGGCCGGCAAGGCTGTTGTGTTCCATGTGAAGCTGAACAAGGTCACCACCACCATCCTGCCCACTCAGGACGATGAGTTCGCCAAGGATGTTTCTGAGTTCGACACCCTGGACGAGCTGAAGGCTGACATCCGCGCCAAGGCCGAGGACAATGCCAAGAAGCAGTCCGAGTCCGCTTTCGAGCAGGCTTGCGTTGAGAAGGCTGCCGAGAACACCACTGTTGAGATGCCCAAGGCGCTCATTGAGGCCGAGCTGGACAACCAGATGGAGCGCTTTGCCTACCAGCTGCAGATGAGCGGTTACTCCGTTGAGCAGTATGCCAAGATGATGGGCGGCGATATGACCACCATGCGCAATGCCTTCCGTCCCGCTGCTGAGAAGCAGGCCAAGATCAACCTGACCCTGAATGCCATCGTGGAGGCCGAGGGCCTGACCGTGGCTGAGGACGAAGTTGCTGCTGAGTATGAGAACCTGGCCAAGCAGTACGAGCTGGATGTTGAGAAGATCAAGTCCATGGTTCCCGCTGCTGAGGTGGAGGAGAATCTGAAGACCCGCAAGGCTGTGAAGCTCATTGTTGACAACGCTGTTGCCGTTGCCCCCAAGGCTGAGTAATTTGTATTTATACGTAGGGGACGGGTTATCTGTCCCCTATATTTACAATTATGGAATAACTTTTCCATAATATGGTTAGAATGTTTTGAAACCCTGAAAGGAGACATCACCATGCCTTTGATTCCCTATGTAGTCGAGCAGACCAGCCGTGGCGAAAGAAGCTACGATATTTTCTCCCGTCTGCTGAATGACCGTATTATTTTCCTGTCCGAAGAGGTCAACGATGCCACCGCATCCCTGGTGGTTGCCCAGCTGCTGTATCTGGAGGCGCAGGACCCCGATAAGGACATCCAGTTCTACATCAACAGCCCCGGCGGCTCCGTTACTGCCGGTATGGCCATTTATGATACCATGCGCTATATCAAGTGCGATGTAGCCACCATTTGCGTGGGCATGGCTGCTTCCATGGGCGCGTTCCTGCTTTCTGCAGGCACCAAGGGCAAGCGGATGGCGCTGCCCAATGCGGAAATCATGATCCATCAGCCCAGCGCCGGAACCCAGGGTCAGATCACCGATATGGCCATCCATATGAAGCGTCTGCAGACCATCAAGGAGCGGATGAACCGCATCCTTGCGGATAACACCGGCAAGTCTGTGGAAGAAGTTACCGCTGCCTGCGAGCGCGATAATTTTATGACCGCCCAGGAGGCAATGCAGTTCGGTATTATCGACCGTGTCCTGGAGCATCACTAATCTCCGAAAGGTGGTACTTTACCATGGCGAAAACCGAAGAAAAGCCCATTAGCTGCAGTTTCTGCGGCAAGCGGGAACATGAGGCCCGGCTCATCGCCGGTCCCGGCGTTTATATTTGCAGCGATTGCGTCCACACCTGTACGGAGCTGCTTCGTGAGGATGCCGCAGCGGACCGGCTGCCGGAACGGCTGCCCACACCCATGGAGATCAAGCAGTACATGGACGGGTACATTATTGGCCAGGAGGAAGCAAAGATCGCTTTGTCCGTAGCTGTGTACAACCATTATAAACGCATTGCTATTGGCGATGATTCCGATGTGGAACTGCAAAAGAGCAATATTTTGCTGATCGGTCCCACCGGCTCCGGTAAGACATTGTTTGCCCAAACCCTGGCCAAGATTCTGGATGTGCCCTTTGCCATTGCCGACGCCACCACGCTGACCGAGGCCGGCTACGTTGGCGACGATGTGGAGAATATCCTGGTTCGTTTGCTGCAGGCGGCGGATTTTGATGTGGAGAGGGCCGAACGGGGCATTATCTACATCGATGAAATGGACAAGATCGCCCGGAAAAGCGAGAATACCTCCATTACCCGCGATGTATCCGGCGAGGGTGTGCAGCAGGCGCTGCTGAAGATCCTTGAGGGTACGGTGGCCGGTGTTCCGCCCCAGGGCGGCAGAAAGCATCCCCAGCAGGAACTGATCCAACTGGACACCACCAATATCCTGTTCATCTGCGGCGGCGCCTTTGACGGCCTGGATAAGATCATCGAGACCCGCACCGATAAAAAAGCCATTGGCTTTGATGCGCCGGTGCAGAGCAAGAAGGATCGGGATGTTGGCAAGCTGTTTGCCCAGGTCCAGCCCCATGATCTGCTGAAATTCGGCATTATTCCGGAACTGGTCGGCAGACTGCCGGTGATCACCTCTTTGGAAAGTCTGAAGAAGGAGGACCTGGTGCGTATTCTGCGAGAACCCAAGAATGCCCTTTCCAAGCAGTATCAGAAGCTGCTGGAGTTGGATGGCGTGGAACTGGAGATCCTGCCGGAGGCTCTGGAGGCCGTGGCACAGAAGGCTTTGGACAGACAGATCGGCGCAAGAGGTCTGCGGGCTGTGATGGAAAAGATCATGACCAATATCATGTTCCTGATCCCTTCCGACCTTTCCATTCGTAAAGTTGTGATCACAGCCGCCAGTGTGGATGGCGCTCAGCCGGAGATCATCCGGGATGAGGCCAATCCCCGCGCGGCGTTGAGCGTATAACAATTTGCAAGGGGGTAGGAGACTACCCCCTTTTCGGCAATTCAGAAAGTAGGTGTATTATGAGCGAAAAATTGATCTCCGGACAGATGCCGGTTTTGGCCCTGCGGGGTCTGGTGGTATTTCCGGATCAGACCGTTCATTTTGATATAGGCAGAGCCAAATCCATTCAGGCGTTGGATGCTGCCATGAAGGGCAACCAGCGATTGCTGCTGGTGCCGCAAAAGAATATTATTGATGATGAACCGGATATGGCTGACCTGTATTCGGTGGGTACGGTGGTTCAGGTCAAGCAGGTGCTTCGTCACCAGGGGGAAAATCTGCGGGTGCTGGTTAACGGTTTGTGCCGCGCAAGACTGGTGGAGCTTACGGATAAAGAACCTTATCTGAACGGCCTGGCTGAGGCCGTAGTTGAGGTCCACAGCCCCGATAATGCCCACAACCAGGCATTGTGCCGGGAAGCGAATATGCTGTACGGTGCTTACAGTGAGCTTTTGGAGCATCCCTCCCAGGCCATCATTCTAAAAATGCTGTCATCCCACGACCCCGGCTTTTTGGCAGATTCCATCGGCCAGAATTCCGGCATTGATTATGCGGATAAAGCAGAACTGCTGAGCATCGTCCATCCTGTGCGCCGGCTGGAAAAGGCTATCCGATTACTCCACAGAGAAATCGAGATCCTGCAGATCGACGCAAAGATCCAGGAGAAGACCCATCAACTGATGGATCGCGATCAAAAGGATTACTACCTGCGGGAACAGATCCGCGCCATTCGCGAGGAACTGGGAGAAGGGGATGAGCAGTCTGAATTCGAGGATTACCGCCGGAAGATCCAGGCGCTGCAGCTGTGCAAGGAATCGGAAGAGAAGCTACTGCGGGATGTAGATCGTCTGAAGAAGCAGCCCTTTGGTTCCGCAGAAGCGTCTGTTCTGCGCAATTATCTTGACACCGTGTTGGAGCTGCCCTGGCAGGAAACCACCAAGGAGCAGGTGGATGTCAGCCGCGTACAGAAGGTGCTGGAAAAAGACCATTTCGGCATGGAAAAGGTAAAAGAACGGATTTTGCAGTCCATTGCCGTGCGGCAGATGGCGCCCCAAATGCCGCCGCAGATCCTGTGCCTGGTGGGGCCTCCCGGTGTGGGCAAGACCTCTGTGGCATATTCCATTGCCCGGGCGTTAAACCGGAAAATGGCCCGTATCTCCCTGGGCGGCGTGCGGGACGAGGCAGAGATCCGCGGTCACCGCAAAACCTATGTGGGCGCTATGCCGGGCCGTATTCTGAATGGATTGATCCAGGCTGGCAGCAGCAATCCGCTGTTGCTGCTGGATGAGATCGACAAAATGGGCGCCGATCATCGGGGGGATCCTGCCGCGGCATTGCTGGAAGTGCTGGATGCGGAGCAGAATAAAACTTATCGGGACCATTTCCTGGAGATTCCCTATGATCTGTCGGATGTGATGTTTATCACCACTGCCAATACTTTGGATACCGTACCCCGTCCGCTGCTGGACCGTATGGAGATCATCGAACTGAACTCCTATACCGATGAAGAAAAGCTGATGATCGCCAAGAATCATTTGCTTCCCAAGCAGCTTTCCAAGCACGGTCTGAAGAAGACTCAGTTGAGGATCTCCGATGATGCCATCCGGGAGATCATCACATGCTATACCAGAGAATCCGGTGTCCGCAATCTGGAGCGGGCCATTGCCGCAATCTGCCGGAAGGCGGACATGCAGTTGATCGCTGGAGACGGACCCCAGCGGGTCAGCGTCAATGGGGCCAATCTGGAAGATTTCCTGGGCGTTCGCAAATTCCTGCCGGACAGGCTGCCGGCCCGCGATGAGGTGGGTCTGGTAACGGGCCTTGCATGGACTTCCGTTGGCGGCGAGACCTTGGAAGTGGAAGTAAACGTCATGGACGGCAGCGGAAAGCTGGAACTTACCGGCAATCTGGGAGATGTGATGAAGGAATCTGCCCATGCGGCGTTGAGTTATATTCGGGCCAATGCTGCTGCATTGGGTATTGCGCCGGATTTCTATAAAACGAAAGATATCCATGTCCATTTCCCCGAGGGCGCCGTACCGAAGGATGGCCCTTCTGCCGGTGTTACTGTGACAACAGCCATTGTTTCCGCGCTGACCAATACGCCGGTTCGGCGGGATGTGGCTATGACCGGCGAAATTAGTCTGCGTGGTCGCGTTATGCGGATTGGTGGCTTGAAGGAGAAAACAATGGCAGCTCTGCGCCATGGCATTTCCACGGTGATCATTCCGGAGGATAATATCCGGGATCTGGAGGAAATCGATCAGACGGTTCGGAAAACGTTGAATTTTGTTACCGCGCGGACGGTGGATACCGTGCTGGATACCGCGCTGGTACGCCAGCATACCCCTGCTGGACCCGTGCTGACCGATATCCCCAAGCAGATGCAAAAGCCGGGCAGAAAACCCAGCATTCGTCAGTAAGGAGGAAGCCATGAATTTCAATAATGTGGAATTTTTGATCTCCGCTGCCAGCCCCCGGAATTTCCCGGGGAATCGGCTGCCCGAGATCGCTTTTGCAGGCAAATCCAATGTGGGTAAGTCCTCTGTGATCAATCGGATCCTGAACCGGAAGAATTTTGCCCGGGTAGGGGATAAGCCCGGCAAGACCATCCATGTAAATTATTTCACCGTGGATAAGACCTGTTATTTTGTTGATCTGCCGGGTTACGGATTTGCCAAGGTATCCCAAATCGAAAAAGAGCGCTGGGGCAAGCTGATGGAGGATTATTTTGCCGCCGGACGGATCACGCTGGGCGTGCTGATCGTGGATTACCGCCATGCACCCACTAATAACGATATTACCATGGCCCGGTGGTTTATGGACAGCGGCTGTCCCTTTGTGGTGGTGGCCAATAAGATGGACAAACTGAAAAAAAGCGAGCTGGAACCCAATCTGGTCACCATTCGTGAGGATCTGGAATTACCGGAAAGCACGCCGGTGATTCCTTTCTCCGCGGAAAAGGGTAACGGTAAGGACGAACTGGTGCGGCTTATTTTGAATGCTGTAAAGTTATAACTGTCATTGCGAACCAGTGCGCACACTGGTGTGGCAATCTCCTGGATTTTGGAGGAACTATGATTTTACAAATCGACGATTGGAAATTCGATATTGACATGGAACGCACCATGGAATATTCTGCCAATGAAGCGGCTGGGCATTGCGACTGCGGCTACTGCCGGAATTTCTATGCCGCAGTAGATTTACAATATCCAAATTTCAGAAGCTTCCTTGCCCAATTTGGCCTGAATGCGGAGGCGCCGGATGAACTGATGCCGTTTGATCTGAACCAACAGATGTGCTATATGGGTGTGTATGTTGTTGCCGGTAGGATCTTGCAGAAGGGAAAGCAAAATTTGTGTGTTGACGGCATATTTATTTCTCCGGAGATTGATTCTCAGATCAACCATAATGTGTTGATGCCTTGTTTTTATCTGACCATTGATCAAATGGATTTGCCCTGGGTGTTGGATGAACCCATGAAGGATGTGGTTTCTCCTGCAAATCTTCCGGATTTCCTGAAGAAAATGTGGCGCAAACTGCTGGGCAGACGACCAAAGGACAATACTGTGTCATAAGGATAGCCCTTCCGATCCGGAAGGGCTGTTTCATTTTATCACTGGCAAAAGCCGAAAACTGTGCTATAATTGTCATGGGGGTGAAAGCGTGACGGATAAACATAAAAAATTAGCTGCCTGCATCGCTGTGCTTATCTTTTTGTTGTTTTGCATTGCAGTGTCCTATTATATCGGTGTGCCCATGGTGCGTCTGGCAGAAGATCCTGCCGAATTCCGGCGATGGGTGGACAGCTACGGTGTGTTTGGACGCCTGGTATTTATTGGCATGGTGGTCTTGCAGGTTATCGTTGCGTTTATCCCCGGGGAGCCGATTGAGTTGGCGGCGGGGTATGCTTTCGGCTTTTGGGAAGGCACATTATTGACCCTTGCTGGTTTTTTGATCGGAAGTTGGGCTGTGTTTTTACTGGTAAGAAAGCTTGGCGTAAAGCTGGTGGAGATTTTCTTTTCTACAGAGAAAATTCGTACCTTCTCTTTTCTGAATAACCCGAAAAAAACGAAAACACTGGCATTTTTGTTGATGCTGATACCCGGCACACCAAAAGATTTTCTCAGTTATTTCGCAGGACTGACAACACTCTCAATGAAAACCTGGCTGTTGATCGTTGCTGTGGGGCGGTTACCATCCCTGGTTACTTCCACAGCCACCGGCGCTGCGGCAGGGCAGAAGGATTATGTGTTGTCTGCGATCATGCTGGGTATTACGCTTCTGCTGACGGCTACGGGCATCCTGTATTACCGATTTGTCTGTAAAAAGCAATCCCAATAAGAAAACGCGGCACCTAACATATGGTGCCGCGTTTTAGTAAGAACGATTCATTTTCTGCATCGAATAAGTCTTTTATGTGCTGCGAGTATATCTTTACAAAAATGTTTGTGATCAAATATCATGCTCAGAATAAAGGAAGTTGGCGTTATAAGACAAAACACGGGGCAGATCAGCCAAAACCAGGGCCAATATTTTTCCTGACCCGCATATTCGCCAACCGGTATGGTCCTGAAGATTTTTGGGCAGAAATTTGTAAAGAAGTTTCCGATGGGATCGTTGCTGCCCGGACCCCAAATATAAGACGAATTTTTATAGTTAATGCTGAAAAAATCATTTCCCCGCAAGGGTATAAAGCCCAATTCGCTTTGGAAAATTTGGTTTAGCATAATAAAAAGCATCAATAGCAGCAAACCGACCGGTGCCGAAAGAATCCGTTTGTACGAAAGCTTGTGATGACCCAAAAGAACCATGAGCAACGGTACGGTCATGATCATCCAATGATGGAAGTAAAAACGGACAATGTCCCAAAATTCTCCTATCTGATCGATCTTAGCCAAAGGCTCCTGGGGATATACCAGAACGATGAGACCGCTGATCACACCAATATAAAACATATAATCCTTTACATATTTGTTTTTTGAAAAGATCATGAAAGGAAATAATGCGATATTGGCCCCGCAAATATTTACAAACCAGGAATCACGGAGCATACGGGCTTCATCCGTTGCATACGGCGGTATGAAAACCTTCAGGAAATGAAACATTACGCCCAATAACAGGAGTGTGAATAATGTAGCTTCCTGCAGGTATCTTCCTCGTTTGCGCAGGAAAAAGTACAGTCCTACGGTTGCTGCGATTTGCAGAAAAATCCAAAAGAAATACCAACCATTAAACATTTTTATAATCATAATGATCACCTCATTGCTTGATTACAAAAATGATACCATAAGTTACAGAAAATTACAATAGCAAATATGAAAATTACAGAATGTAATTTTCGTTATTCGTTGGGATGGTTCTTCAAAAAGCGCACAATGAAGAAAATGCTGATCAAACCCGACAGCACATCTGCCACCGGCTGGGCGATCTGGATGCCAAGCAGGTCAAAGGCCGGTACGCAGATCAGCAGCATGGGAATGGTGATTGCGCCGGAGCGCAGCAGAGACAGGAAAGAGGAAATGGCAGGCTGCTGAATGCTTTGATACAGCATATTGACCGGTACGGACAGGGCCATAAACATCATACCGATGGCGGCATATCGCAACGCCGGTGCGCCGATGGAAATCACCGCTCCAGTCTTTTGGAAGATGGAAATGATACTCTCGGCAGCGAAGATACTGACCAATCCCAAAG
The DNA here is from genome assembly GCA_015068155.1 of Oscillospiraceae bacterium. Classification (GTDB taxonomy): domain Bacteria; phylum Bacillota; class Clostridia; order Oscillospirales; family Oscillospiraceae; genus Faecousia. Next base: position 30,625 of record SVLC01000003.1, read on the forward strand.
AGCCGATGAACACCAGTCCGAAGCACATGGTAAAGACCAGACCCTGCTTGACCCGGCGGTATTTTTTTGCCTGGTAGTTGAAGGCGGCAACTGGCTGGAATCCCTGACCCATGCCCAAGCCTACGCACATCAGGAACATGGAGTAGCGGCTGACCACACTCATGGCGGCAATTGCTGCGTCGCCGAAGGGTTTGGTAAGGTTGTTCAGCAGACCGTTGGATACAGAGGTAAGACCCTGTCGGATCAAAGAGGGCAGACCAACCCGGCAGATGGCCAGCATCGTACTGAATTTCCGGCTGATGGCTTTCAATTGCAGTTTGCTTTGGGCCATTTTGCAATACATGATTACCAGGATCACAAAGCTGATGACCTGGGATATAGCTGTTGCCAGGCCAGCGCCGGCAACCCCCATATTCAGCTTGCTGACCAGCAGCCAGTCACCGAAAATGTTCATCAGACCGCCGGCGGTGAGGCCAAACATGGCATAAAACGCTTTTCCCTCATATCTTAAGCCGTTATTGAGGATCAAAGAACCGATGATGAAGGGACAGGCAAGCAGGATCCAGAAGCCATAATCCATGGCATAAGGCGCAATGGTCTGGGTGCTGCCCAGGAACAACACCAAAGGCTTTAGGAATATCAGACCCAAAGCCAGGATCAAAAGTCCGATGGCACAGCCGTAAAAGAAAGAGCTGGAGATATACATTGTGGCCTTGTTGGTGTCCCGATCCGCCAAAGATTTGGATACGAAGCTACCGGCGCCGTGTCCCAGCATAAAGGCGATGCCCTGGATGATGGCCTGGAGTGTGAACAACACGCCGGTGGCAGCCTGGGCGCTTTCGCCAAGGTTTCCTACGAAATAGGTATCGGCCATGTTGTATATGTTGGTAATGAGCATGGAAATAGTGGTGGGAATACCCAGATTAACGATCAGTCTGGGCACCGGCGTTTCCGTCATTTTTTTATAATGCAATTCAGCGGAAGTCAAAAAAACGCCTTCTTTCATTGTAATTGGTTAAATTATATCACAAATCGTCAAAATGCAACCAGATAAGATGCCCTCAGAACATGTGTCTGAGGGCAAGATATGGGAATTTATACATGGTCCTTTGCGGCCTTTAATGCTTTTGCCAGCTGGTCAGGGCAGGAGGTGGCCTTTAAGCCGCAGGTGGTGCCTTCCAAACGGGCGATCACCGTTTCAATATCCATACCTTCCACCAGGGATGCAATGCCCTTCAAATTGCCGTTGCAGCCGCCGATAAACCGTACATTCGTAACCTTGCCTTCCTCGATATCAAAGAAGATGCGCTGGGAACAGGTTCCCTGAGTCTTATACTCAAATTGCATAGTGGATGATCCTTTCTGTATGTTTTTGTCCCATTATAAAATAAGAAAACGAATTTTGCAAGTATGAATTATCTGCCGGATTACGGTTATCCTATGGAAAAACCGAAAGGAGCCAATATATGGGAGAAAACACGAAAACAGACCGTGGCCAGGATGAAAACAACCGTTTGACAGAGCTTGGGGCGGATATGACCAAATCTGAGCAGGGGAATATTTACACGCTGACCATCATCGGTCAGGTGGAGGGCCACATGGTGGCGCCGGAAAATGTGAAGACCACCAAGTATGAGCATGTTTTGCCGTTGCTGGCCAGCATCGAAGAAAGTGATGAGATCGATGGCTTGCTGCTGCTGTTAAATACGGTTGGCGGGGACATTGAAGCAGGCCTGGCCATTGCGGAAATGATTTCCGGCATGAAAAAACCAACGGTCTCCCTGGTATTGGGAGGCGGCCACTCCATCGGTATCCCTCTGGCAGTTTGTACGAAGAAAAGTTATATCACACCCACAGCAAGTATGACAGTGCATCCGGTGAGAATGACCGGGTTGGTAGTTGGCGCGCCGCAGACGTATCGGTATTTCCAACGGATCCAGGAACAGATCGCTGATTTTGTGACGGCAAACTCGAAAATCAGCCGCCAGCAGTTTGAACATTATATGATGGCCACCGGGGAAATGGCCACGGATGTGGGTACGATTTTGTACGGTAAAGAGGCCGTTGCCTCCGGCCTGATCGATAAGCTGGGCGGTCTGAACGATGCGCTGACGGCGCTTCATAGAATGATCAGTCGCGAGAAGAAGGGAAAATAGCAAATAATTTTTCTTCTTGGGGTGGAAATTCTTGCCTTGGTATGTTATAATACCCAAGATTATTTGGAAAGTGAGGGGCAGGCATGGACTGGAACATCCTGTATTATCTTTTATATGGCCTGGCCGCCGGTCTTGGCGAACTGTTACCCGTGTCTGCTGATGCAAACGGATATCTGATCGGCCTTATGACCCAGTTTGACACCGTGAATCCGGCTCTGCGGCTGAGCATTCATTTTGCCTGCCTTCTTGCTGTTTTTCTGGGTTATAATCGCCGTATCGGTCATATTCGCCGGGAGATGAGAATTGCTCGCATACCCCAGCAAAAGCGGAAACGCCAGCCTGATCTGACGGCGGTATTGGATGCCAAGGTGATCCAGGCAGGACTTGTTCCGATGGTTATCGGTATAGTTCTTTCCACTGCGGCATATCAGCGATTGGCGGCATTGCCCTGGTTGTGCCTGCTGCTATTGGCGGGGGGCATCCTGCTGTACTTGCCCCAATATTTACCCGGCGCCAATAAGGATTCCCGCAGTTTGTCCCGCAAGGACGGCTTGATCCTTGGATTTTCTGCCGCGTTGGGGGTTGTTCCCGGTTTTTCCAGGCTTGGCAGCATGATTTCGGTTGGCCTGATGAAAGGCTGCGAACGCAGCTATATTTTGGATATGGCCATGCTTGCATCTCTGCCGATTTTACTGGGATTGATGGTCGTGGATGGCATTGCTTGGGCAATGTCCGGTTTGGTGATCAGCGGTGTGGCCTGGATTTATCTTTTGACCGCTTCTGCAGCTGCTTTTGGCGGCGCTTGGCTTGGCATGGTGATCATGCGGTTTTTATCTGTGAAATCTAATTTCTACGGTTTTGCCTATTTCAACTGGGGGCTGGCGCTGTTTAGCTTTCTGGTTTATCTAATGATTTGAGGAGGTACATAATGGCTACGAAAAAAACAACTTCCCAGGCGCAGCGGGCCGCGTCTTCTACTGCCAAGGGAAGCAAGCAGACTACGAAGTCCGCATCCGGAAAGAAAGTTTCCCAGTCTCAGAAGAAACAAATTCCTGCAAAGGAAAAGGTCCATGTGCCGGTAAGATTGATTTCTTCTACAGTGATCGCTGCCTTGTTTGTGCTGTTTTTGGTAATGTTTTTGAACCCCGATGGCGCGCTGATCAAGTTAGTTTATCATTTTATCCAGGGCCTGTTTGGTAATGTGGCATTTTATATCTCCATTCCGGTGCTTTTGTGGTTGTTTATCATTCACGCCTTTAGCGGTAAAAAGCCCATTACGATGCAGACCGTTTGCCTGATTGCCTTCGTGCTGATTTGCGGCTGCATGACCCATTTACTGCTGAAAACACCTGATATCGGCAAGGGTTGGCAGTTTGTCGTGGATCTTTATAAAGGCGGCATTCAGGGTGTGACCAGCGGTGTTGTCTGCGGCAGTATCGCTATGCTGATGAAGCTGCTGCTGGGTAATGTGATTTCTGTGATCATTTTGTGCCTTTGCGCCGTATTGACGGTGCTTGGCGCGCTGAATATTACCATCCCCAGCATCCTGCGCGCTATTGAAAATCGTCCCAGAGCGGATTGGGAGGACGAGGATGCGGAGCAATCTCAGGAACCTGCGGCCGTTGTGGTGAATCACATTGCCAACAAGCATATCGAACACGTGGAGAACCGCCGCCGTGTCAAGGAAGAAAAAGCCCAGGCCAGGGTGATGGAAAAACCCCGGGAAGAGAGAAATGAACGGGCAGAGGATATGATGCGACAGATCCAGGGCGCTAATATGCGGCCGGAACCGGTACAGCAAATGGTGATCCAGGAACCTCCGGTAGAAAAGCAAACGGTGAAGCAGGTGGATGATTCTATTTTCTCCGAAACCGCGCAGACGGAGCCGCCTAAGAAGCAGCTTACGGAAAATATCCCCAAAGGTATGCCGGAACTGGAAGTAAAGCCCACTGCCCGCACCGAGTCTGCCACCCAGGCGATGGAGGATCTGGCCCCGCTGGAACCCCTGGAAAAGCCGAAGGTCACAGCCAAGGATGCAGCTCTTTCCGCTGCCGAAGTGGCGCAGGAGATCCAGGAGGCCGCCCAGGAGGAAAAGCCTGTTTATGTGTTCCCGCCCATTGATCTGCTGAAGAAGCCCTATGGCTCCGGCGGCAGCGGTACAGAGGAGATGAAGGAGAACACACGCCGTCTCAATGAAACCTTGGCCAGCTTTAAGATCGAAGCGCACATTATCAATGTAACACGTGGTCCCAGTGTTACCCGGTATGAGGTTGAGTTGGATAAAGGCGTGCGTCTGAATAAGCTGACCACCGTTGCCGATGATATTGCCTTGAGCCTGGGTGCTTCCGGCGTGCGTATTGCCGCTGTGCCCGGAAAGATCAGTGTGGTGGGTATTGAAGTGCCCAACCGTTCGGTCACCGCGGTTTCCCTGCGGGAGGTTATCGATTCCAATGAGTTTGGCAACGCCAAGTCCAAATCTTCCTTTGCTGTGGGCAAAGATATCGGCGGTAACTGCATCGTGGGTAATATCGCCAAATTGCCCCATATGCTGATTGCAGGTACCACCGGTTCCGGTAAGTCGGTGTGCATGAACTCCATTATTATCAGCTTGCTGTATAAGGCAAGTCCTGAAGATGTGAAGTTGATCATGATCGACCCCAAGATGGTTGAGCTGGGCATTTATAACGCGATTCCGCACCTGCTGATCCCCGTTGTTACGGATCCTAAAAAGGCGGCAGGCAGCCTCCAGTGGGCTGTGACGGAGATGATGCGTCGGTATAAATCCATGTCCGATGCCGGTGTCCGGGATTTGGAATCCTATAATTCCATTATGGAAGCAGAAGGCTGCGATAAGCTACCTCAGGTGGTGTGTATTATCGACGAGCTGGCTGACTTGATGCTGGTTGCGGCAAAAGAAGTGGAAGAATCCATCTGTCGTATCGCGCAGATGGGCCGTGCTGCCGGTATCCACTTGATTATTGCTACCCAACGTCCTTCTGCGGATGTTATTACCGGCCTGATGAAGGCGAATATTCCTTCCAGAATTGCCTTTGCGGTTGCGTCCGCAATGGAATCCCGCATCATTTTGGATACCATGGGCGCTGAAAAGCTGGTAGGCAAGGGCGATATGCTGTATAGTCCCATCGGCAGCGGTAAGCCCCTGCGTGTCCAGGGCTGCTTCGTCACGGATGATGAGGTGGAAGCGGTGACTTCCTTTGTGAAGGAGAATTTCAATGCCAATTATGACGATGCTGTCATGAAGGACATTGAAAAGAAGGCGGCGCAAACCGGTTCCGGTAAACCTGCCACTGCGTCCGATCCGGAACCCAATGATGCAGAGCTGGATGGCGATGAAATGCTGCCGGCAGCGGTGGATGTGATCCTGGAGACGAACCAGGCTTCCGTTTCTATGCTGCAGCGGCGATTGAAGCTGGGTTATGCCCGGGCCGCCCGCATTGTAGATGAGATGGAGGAGAAGGGTATCGTCGGACCCTTCCAGGGCAGTAAGCCCAGAGAGATCCTGATTACCAAGGAGCAGTGGGAGACTATGAAAAACGGTCAGCCTCAGCAACTGGAGATCGGCGACATGCCGGATGAGGATTTCGGTCCGGTTCCCGAGGAAATCGACTAATAGATAAAACAGGCTCTCAAAGGAGCCTGTTTTTCTTTTAATCATTGAAAACTACTTGACAAATTTAATACTGCGTGATACGATGTATTACACAAAGGGAGGTATTATATGGACATTCAATTAAAACGTGGCCTGCTGGATGTTTGCGTGCTGGCAGCGATTCAGAACGAACCGTCCTATGGCTACAAGATCATCAAAGATATGAAGCCGTATATCGAACTTTCCGAATCAACGCTATACACGATCTTGAAGCGTTTGGAGGCAACAAATATGCTGACTGTGCAATCGGCAGAGCATGGTGGACGACTTCGGAAATATTATCATATCACGCAAAATGGAATAAAGCGTATCGCGGAATTCAAAGAGGATTGGAAAGAGATCCTCTCCATATACAAATTCGTGATGAAGGGGGATGGGATGCATGACTAAAATGCAATTTCTGTTGTCGCTCCATGACAAACTCACCGGCTTGCCCCGGGATGAGGTGGAGCAGCGGCTGAATTTCTATAGTGAGATGATCGAGGATCGGATGGAAGAAGGGCTTTCGGAAGCGGATGCGGTTGCGGCAGCAGGATCTATTGATGATATCGCTTCACAGATCAAAGCGGATATTCCGCTGGCAAAGATCGTCAAAGAAAAAATCAAACCGCGTAAGAATCGGAAAGGATGGCAGATCGCCCTCTTGGCGGTGGGTGGCCTGGTGTGGGTGCCGCTGCTGATAGCTGCTGCTGCGGTGGTGGTTTCGCTGTATGTATCGGTTTGGGCTTTGATCGCATCTCTTTGGGGCGTGTTTGCCGCGCTGGTGGTTTGCGCATTTGCCGTTACGGTTTTCGGTATTGCATTTGCGTTCAGCGGTAATGTATATACTGGCCTGGCAGCGATGGCGGCAGGCATGGTATGTGCCGGCCTGGGAATTTTCCTGTTCTTCGGATGCAGGGAGGCAACAAAGGGCGCTGCATGGTTGACAAAGAAAATGGTACTCGCTATCAAAAAGATTCTGTAAACAAGGAGGCAGTATAAATGAAAAAAGTTGCTTGGCTGATTACTGCCGCTTCTTTGGTGCTGGCAGGATGTATTTTGTTTGGAGGTATGATGATGGCGCTCGGTTGGGATTTTACTAAATTTAGTACTGTAAAATATGAAACCAATACCCATGAGATTACAGAGCAGGTAAGCAGAATACAAATTGAAACAAAAACGGCAAATACCGTTTTTTTGCCTGCGGATGAGGATGTTTGCAAGGTGGTCTGCTACGAAGCAGAAAATAAGCAGCATAGTGTTTATGTTGAAGACGGTTGCTTAAAGGTGCAGTATGTCAATGAGAAAAAGTGGTATGAATATATAGGTCTTCACTTCGAAACATCGAAGATTACGGTATATTTACCCAGGGAAGTTTATGAATCCCTATGCATTGATATCGATACCGGCCATGTGAATATTCCCTCGGATTTCCAATTTGGAACAGTGGATATCTCCGGTCATACGGGGGATATTTCCGTTGGAGCGTCCGCTTCTGAGAGAATGTGTATCACCACCAGTACCGGTGATATTACGGTATCCGACACCACCGCAGGCAGCATGGAGCTGAAAGTATCCACCGGAAAGATCGTCATCAGCAATGTGGCTTGTCTGGGGGATGTCAAACTGCAGGTATCCACAGGAAAATCCGTCGTGACGGATCTGACCTGCAGAAATTTTTCAACCTCCGGCAATACCGGAGATCTATCGCTGGATCAAGTCGTTGCTGCAGAAAAAATCACGATCCAAAGAACCACCGGTGACATTCAATTTACCGCCTGCGATGCAGCAAACTTCTTTGTGAAAACCGACACAGGGGATGTAAGCGGTACTTTGCTTTCTGACAAGGTATTTGTTTATGAAACCTCCACCGGACGGGTGGACCTGCCCAAAACCGTTACCGGTGGAAAATTTGAAGTTATCACCAGCACAGGAGATATTCGATTGAAAATTGTCGATTGATGTTCAAAGCCGCAACGGAAATCCGTTGCGGCTTTCAATGTTTCAAATATTGGCTGCTATGGTGAGGATCTGATTGGCAGCGGCTTCCTTAGACTGCAGAGGCAGCTCGGTAAGTCCATCTTTTGTGATGACGCTGATCACATTGGTGTCCACGCCAAAACCGGCTCCTTCCACCTTTAAATTGTTGGCGCAGATCATGTCTGCATTTTTCTTCACCAGCTTGCCGCGGCTGTTTTCGATTAGATTCTCTGTTTCCATGGAAAAGCCGCAGATCACCTGATTTTCTCTCCGGTGTTCTCCCAACCACCGGAGAATGTCTTGGGTGCGTTTGAGAGGAATGGACAGATCGCCATCTTTTTTCTTTATCTTATTGTCCACATATTCAGCAGGGGTATAATCGGCGATGGCTGCGGCCATGAAGATCATATCAAACTGGGCTGCATGATCGGTTACGGCCTGGAACATATCTGCCGCGGAAACGACCGGGATGAAGTTCACAAAGGGCGGGGGAGCGATACCGGTGGGCCCGGAAATAAGTGTCACATCGGCACCGCGGAGCATGGCCATCTTCGCGAGGGCATACCCCATTTTGCCGCTGGAATGGTTGGTCAGATATCGAACAGGATCCAGAGCTTCCTGGGTGGGGCCAGCGGTAACCAGGATCGTTTTGCCTGCCAAGTCATGTTGCAGAGCGATTCGGCGGAGAATGTGCTGCACAAGTTCTTCCGGCTCCGGCAGCTTTCCTTTACCAACAGCGCCGCAAGCCAGCCGACCGGAAGCGGGCTCGATCACATCCCAGCCATAACGCCGCAGGATGGAAAGGTTGTCCTGGGTCACCGGGTTTTCGTACATATTGGTGTTCATGGCAGGGGCGATCAGTTTTGGACACTTGCAGGCCAGTACCGTGGTGGTCAGCATATCGTCAGCCAGGCCGTGAGCCAATTTGGCGCATACATTGGCGGTGGCCGGCGCGATGATCACAAGATCGGTTCGCTCTGCCAGGGAAATATGTTCCACCTGATGGGCAAAATTACGGTCAAATGTATCTACCATGGTTCTTCGTCCGGTAAGCTGTTCAAAGGTCAGGGGCGTTATGAATTTCGTTGCGCTTTCCGTCATAACAACTTCCACATTGGCGTGAAGCTTTACGAGCATGGATGCCAGTGCTGCAGCCTTATATGCGGCTATACCGCCGGTAACACCAAGGAGCACGGTTTTGTTTTTCAGCATATGATCACCTCTTCATACTTTTCATCAGTATAACCGATTTTATTGCGGATGTAAAGTGCAGATTTTTCTTGCTATCTGTGTTACAATGATATATAATATTTTTTGCGAAAACCAATTTTTGCACTGTATCCGCAAAGGCGGAACGGCAGCAGGAGGAATTTTCTATGAAAAACAAGAAATTTGGCACCAGGGAAATGGTGACAACAGCCATGCTTGGGGCAATTTTGCTGATCATATCTTTTACACCCCTGGGGTATTTGAACATTGGTCCCTTGGCCATTTCCTTTAACATGATCCCAGTGGCCATTGGTGCGATCGCTCTGGGTCCCGTTGGAGGCATGATCCTGGGCGCTATGTTTGGTATTACCAGTTTTTTGCAATGCCTTGGCATCGGCGGTGTCAGCGCTATGGGTGTGATCTTATTTGAAATTGATCCTTTCCTGGCGTTTGTGCAGCGTTTTGTGCCCAGATTGCTGGCAGGTCTTTTGGCAGCGCTGGTATATAAAGGGGTCAGGCGCATCAGTAATGACACAGTAGCTTGTTTCGTTACCGGGTTTTCAGCCGCGCTTTTCAACACGGTGCTGTTTATGAGTGCGCTGGTGCTGCTGTTTGGCAATACGGAGTATGTCCGTGGCCTGATCGGCGGCAGAAATGTGATCCTGTTTATCTGCACCTTTGTCGGGGTGAATGCTGTGGTGGAAATGATCGCAGCTTCTGCCATCGTTGGCATTGTGGGCAAGGTTCTTTGTAAATTTTTACCGAGGAGATAAGTGTATGCTGCTTGCGATTGATATCGGCAATACCAATATCGTGATCGGTGTCATCGATCATGATGAGATCGTTTTTAAGGCCCGCATTGCCACGGAACGGCAGCGGACTTCCGACCAATATGGCGTTGAAATCAAAAATATGCTGGAGGCTTTCGGCGTAAAGATCTCCGATATTGAGGACTGTATTATCGCGTCGGTCGTACCGCCGGTTTTTAATTCCGTACACACCGGTGTCAGAAAAGTTATCGGCAAGCAGCCCATGGTGGTTGGCCCGGGTCTGAAAACCGGCCTGAATATTCATGTGGATATTCCTTCACAGGTAGGTTCCGATAGAATCGTAGCTGCAGTAGCTGCTTTGGCAGAATATGAAGCGCCGCTGGTTCTGATTGATATGGGTACAGCCACTACCATTGAAGTGGTGGAGCCGGAAAATGTATATATGGGCGGCATCATTTTCCCCGGTGTGATGATCTCGCTGGATTCTTTGACCAGTCGGGCTGCCCAGTTGCCGGGCATTAGTCTGGATAAGCCCAAAAATATTATCGGAAAAAATACGGTGGATTGTATGCGCAGCGGCATGATGTATGGCACTGCCGCCATGCTGGATGGCGTGATCGATCGGATCGCCGAAGAATTGGGGCATACCTCCACCATCGTGGCTACCGGCGGCATGGCGCAGTTTATTGTGCCGCTTTGCAGGCATGATATCATTTTGGAGAAGGAACTTCTTCTAAAAGGTCTGAACATCATCTACAAAAAGAATAAACGGTAACGGTATGCCGGCAGCAAAAGCTGTCGGCATTTTTTTGCGTTTGCTGGGAAAGTTTGTCCGCCGGAACGCATAGAGTTTTCCAGGAGTGATGCAAATGAAATGTGCATGGCAAGAATTGCTGGCATTGTTGCCGCCAAAGTGGAAAGGGCAGATGGATGCGCTTGGAAGATCGGAGGGTCTGGAATTAAGATTGCGGCGGCAGAAAGAGCCGTTGCTGCACCGACTGCGCGACAGTGTGAAATTACAGGGAACCGTGACGGATGAAGATATTTCCTATGTGGTCAATATGGCGTGCCGGTATTCTCCCTGGACGGCGGGGTCGGCCCAATGGGGATATCTAACATCATCAGGTGGGCACCGCATCGGTCTTTGCGGCGAAGTGGTGATGAAGCAGGATAAGGTGATGACATTCAAGACCTATGATTCTGTGAATATTCGTATTGCCAGGGATCTGCCAGGTATTGCAGGATCGTTATCCGGTCTCACAGGGTCGATCCTCATCATCGGAAGGCCCGGAAGCGGAAAGACAACCTTACTGCGGGATCTGCTGCGGCAATTGTCCAGGTGTGAAACGGTGGGTGTTGTGGATCAGCGGGGCGAGTTGTTTCCGAAGAACTTTGATCGGGGAGACCGGCTGGATGTGCTTACCGGCTGTGAGAAAGCCCGCGGGATGGACATGCTTCTTCGGACAATGATGCCGGATACCATTGCCATGGATGAGATTACTGCGGAAGAAGACTCCTTGCAGTTAGTCCGCTGCGCCCATTGCGGTGTCCGGTTGATCGCTACAGCCCACGCGGCGGACATTTGGGAGCTGAAGAGTCGTATTGTCTATCAACCGCTGGTGCATGAAAGAATTTTTTCGCACATTGCGGTGATGCATCAGGACAAATCCTTTCATGTAGAGAGGCTGGGAGTATGAATTATCGGATCATTGGGGCGATATTGGTGATCCTGTCGTCCGGAGGAATGGGTTTTTCCTTAGCGGCTGCCCATAAGAAAGAAGTCAACACATTAAAGCAACTGCTTCGGGCGCTGGACTTTATGGCCTGTGAACTGGAATATCGTCTGCCGCCGTTAGATGAACTGTGTTACTTGGCTGGCGGACAAGTATCAGGAGCGGTCAACCGCTTTTTTTCTGCACTTGCCATACAATTGCAGCAACAGGTCGACACTGATGCTCGCAGATGCGTGGAAATAGTCTTGAAACAACAGACAGATCTATCTCCAATGACAGCGCGGGAATTGCATCTGTTGGGTAAAAGTCTTGGTCGGTTTGATCTGGCCGGACAGATCAGCGGCATCAGGTCGGTAAAGGAATTGTGTGAACGGGATTTGCAGGGACTGCAGGCGGATCAGGCGACTCGTTTGCGTACGTATCGAACATTGGGAATTTGTGCCGGAATCGCACTGGTGATTCTGTTTATCTGATTATTGAATATGGAAATTGATCTTATTTTCAAAATAGCGGCGGTGGGCATCATTGTCGCAATCTTAAACCAGGTGCTATCCCGTAGCGGACGGGATGAGCAGGCAACCATGACCACATTGGCAGGACTTGTGGTCGTACTGATGATGGTCGCGCAGAAAATCTCGGAGCTTTTCGAGTTGGTGCAGCGGCTGTTTGATTTTTGATGGATAGGTTTGTGGAAGCCGCAGCAGGCATTTTGGTTGCCGTCATCGTTTTGGCAGCGCTGAAACGACAGACACCGGAGATCGCAGCAGTGCTTTCCGTGCTGGTTTGCGCCATGGTAGGTTTTGCGGCGGCGGGATTTTTGGAACCTGTTGTGGCGTTTTTGCGGCGATTACAACGGGTTGGAGATTTAGAGGAAAGCTATGTTAAAACCCTTCTTAAAATCGTAGGTATCAGTTTTATCGCGGAAATTACGGAATTGGTATGCCAGGATTCCGGTAACTGCGCATTGGGAAAGGTTCTGCAGTTTGCTGCTGGCGGCTTGATGCTGTATCTTTCATTGCCGATGTTGACAAAGCTATTGGAGCTGGTGGAAGGAATATTGGAGACTCTATGAAAAAGGTTTTCATACTGCTTTTACTGCTGATTGGATTGACAGTGCCGGTTTCGGCATCTGAAATCTCTGCGCCGGAAGCGCCCAGGGATGTGCAGCAAATGCTTCCTCAGGAAAGGGACAGTTTTGGCGAGGGCCTGCGATATGTTCTGTCGGTGGCGCTGGAGCAATTGGTGCCGAATGTCAAATCCGGCATGGGCGTCTGCGCCGGAGTTCTGGCGACGGTGATCATTTTATCCCTGCTGAAAAGCTACGAGGGAAAATGTAAAGCGATTGCGGAATTGGCGGGCGTGGTGGCAATTAGTACAATGCTGTTAAGCAGTACCCACAGTTTGATCGAGTTGGGAGTATCTACGGTGTCAAGTCTCAGCGAATACGGAAAACTGCTCACACCGGTGATGACTGCGGCTTTGGCAGCGCAGGGCGGAAGTGGTTCTGCCACGGCGCTGGCTACGGCGACGGTATTTTTTGATACGGTACTGACGGAAGCGGTATCTTCTGTTTTAGTTCCCGGCATCTATATTTATCTATCGGTGGCCATCGTCAATGCCGCAGTTGGAGATGCCATGATGAAAAAAATGGCAGAATTGATCAAATGGGTTTTAAGTTGGGGAATCAAGCTGGTTCTTTATGGATTTACCGGATATGTCAGTATCACCGGTGTGATCACGGGAACGGCGGATCAAACCGCTTTGAAAGCAGCTAAATTGACCTTTGGCGGTATGGTGCCGGTGGTGGGTGGGATTTTATCCGATGCCTCCGAAACCATTTTGGTCAGTGCTGCGGTGGTGAAAAACGCTGTAGGCGTTTATGGGATGTTGGTGCTGCTGGCTATTATGATAGGACCGTTTATCAAGATCGGCGTACAGTATTTGCTGATCAAGTTGACAGGCGCATTATCCGCTTTGTTTTCTGAAAAGGCGACTATTGGTCTGTTGGAGTCATTTTCCGAAGCGATGGGCCTGTTGCTGGCAATGACAGGAACGGTGTGCCTCCTGCTGATGATCAGCACCATGTGTTTTTTGCGGGGGATGGGATAATGGATGGAATTAAGGAATATATTTTATCGGTTGCCGCTGCGGCTATTTTATGCGCTGTGGTTCGTCGTTTGCTGGAGAAAAAGGGAACTGCTGGATCTGTGGGGAAATTATTGACCGGGATATTTATGACGGTGACGGTTTTATCGCCTTTGACCGGGCTGACGGTGGGACCTATGGATGAGATTATGGATGATTACCGAATGATAGCCCAGGAAGCGGTGGCACAGGGAGAAAAATCTACGGCCAACGCCTTGCGGCAAAGCATATCCCAGCAGATGGAAGCATATATCATAGAGAAAGCTCTGGCGTTGGGGGCGGACATTCAGGTAGAAATCAGGTTAAGTGAGGATCTTTATCCAACACCGATTGGCGTGCGACTCTCCGGTCAGATCGCGCCATACGCCAAATCCAGGCTGCAGCGGATCATAGAAGAGGACCTGGGCGTAGGGGAGGAGGATCAAATATGGACATAAACAGCTGGGCGGGCAGGTTAAAGGGCTGGATCATGCGGTTTCGATATCCCATTTTGGTGATATTGGCAGGAATTCTTTTGCTGACCCTGCCCGGTAAGAAGAAAGAAAATTCAACGGCTACCGATCCTGTTGCACTCACCGGGCCATCGGAAGATTTGACCCTGGAGCTGACGGAAATCTTGCAGCAGATCAAAGGCGTGGGCAGGGTGCAGGTTCTTCTGACAATATCCAAAGGGGAGCAGACGCACTATCAGGAGGATTCCGATCAATCCACCGACGAGACGGGAACAGATATACGGACAGAAACGGTTATTATCCGGGATGCGGATGATAGGGAATCCGCACTGATTATTCAGGTGATCCCACCGGAGTATTTGGGGGCCATCGTTGTGTGTGATGGCGCGGATGATGCCAGCGTAAAACTTGCGGTGTTAGAAGCGGTGGCGAAGGCGACCGGTCTGCGTTCAGACCGGATATCGGTGCTGAAAATGAAATGACGGGAGGCATTTTTATGAAAAACTGGAAGAAGAATGTAATTACGGCGGCCATTTTGGTAACGGTGTGTTCCGGTATTTATCTGAATTGGGTGTATACCGGCGGCGACGATACCAAAAATCTGGAGGACACCCTGGATGCGGAAAAGGTGATGAGTGATGATCTGCTGTATTTGGGGGATAACTCCGTGGAAGTGGGCGGCAATGACAATACTACCATCACCGACTATTTTGCGGCGGTGCGTTTAAGCCGACAGGAGGCCAGGGATAAGGCTGTTTCGTTGCTGCAGGAGGCCATGGCCTATGGGGATGAAAATCAAATTGCCCAAAGCAACGCGCAATTGGAACAGATCATCCAGAATGCCCTCTGTGAGGCTCAGATCGAGAGCCTGGTGATGGCAAAAGGCTACCGGGATTGTGTGGCCTATATGACAGAAGACGGCATCAGCGTGGCCGTAGCGTCTCCGGAAGGCGGGATGCAGCAATCGGATGTAGCGGTGATCGCGGACATCGTAGTTAGTCAGTCGGATTATACCATCCAGGATATCCGGGTGGTGGAGGTGCAATGATCAATAAGACCCATCCCGAAAAGGGATGGGTCTTTGTTATTGCGCGTCAAGCAGCTGCTGCAGAACCGGGGTGATGGCTTCCGTCAGAACCACATACCCCTCATGGGTCAGATGGGCACCGTCTGTGGTGTATTCCACCCGGATCTCATCTGTGACAGGGTCCAGTAAAGGGGTGAATATGTCGATGTAATAAAAACCGTATTCTTCAGCCAGCGCTTTGATCTTTACATTGTTGTAGGCTGCCAGATGGTTCTTGTGGGCCCAGTCCCGGCCCATTGCGGTCAATGACAGTAGAATAACTTTGGTATCCGGAAGATTTTGCTGCAGGCCTTTTAGAATGGATTCGTAATTTTCAAACATGGTGTCGAGGTTATTGCCACCGATGAGCATGACCACCACCTTCGGCTTTAGCGCATAGGCCGACAGCTCCATACGGCTTTCCAAACCGATGGTAGTCTCGCCGCCGATGCCGCGGTTGGCGGTGACAAACTGGGGATAGTATTTTTCCAAATCATATCCGTCGGTCAAACTGTCGCCAAGAAACGCCACATCCACCGCATAATCGGCAAAGGCCTGGTTTTCCTCCGCATACTGAACGTATTTGTTTTCATAGTATTGCCGAATCTGCTCCTGCTGCTGGGCTTGCTTTCTTTGTTCCGGTATATATTTCACCAGGAAAAACAGCAGAAAACCGACAAGCAAAACTGCGGCCATCAGGATGATTGCGATCCATAGATTATGCTTTCTTCTTTTGTCCATGTTGGATGCTCCTCAAAAAGCCCGGAGTATGGGACTCCGGGCAGGTATTGTTATCGTTTTCTGTCCGCATGATCTTCAATGTTTTGGATCATGGACGATTTTTTGTGGTATACCCGTATATAACTGGCAAAGGAGATCAGCATAAAGATGCCGTCTACCACCGTGATGGCGGCGATCACGCGACTGTCCATATCGGAAAGCAAGATCATAGCGATCAAGCTGATGAACAGCACTGCGGTGCAGATCTTACCACTGAGCAGAGCGCCGGTAAGCATTTTCCCTTTTCTGAAAGCCAGGATGCCTGCAATGAGCTGGAAACCCTCCTTCAGAACGAAAAGACCAACCAAATTCCACAGGATCGGATGGCGAATGGCAAGACAGACCGTTAGGGTAAGCTGCGTCGCTTTGTCGGCCAGCGGGTCCAGGAATTTGCCAATGGTAGAGATCATATTAAACTTTCGGGCGATTTTTCCATCCACAGCATCTGTCAGGCAGGAAACTGCCAAAATTCCCGCCGCTACAGCATAGTCTGCCGGCTTTGCGGCATTGAGATAGATGATAACGTATACGGGTATCAGCAGCAAACGAAAAAGACTCAGCCAGTTGGGGATGGTAAAGAGATCTTTTTTCCAATCCTTGATGATCATGTGTCCTCCGAGTCTATATAAGTAAAGTTCTAATGATATTATAGCCATTTAAAGCTGTAAATCAAGGTCTGATGGAGAAATTTACCGATTATTTGCAATTCATCGGCGAATACGGTTTTGACTGTAATCCAGATTTACAGCAAGAGGATAATGCAGCGCCAAATGTTTCCAGGTCACTTTATCAACCTGCCCAGTTACAGGCAACAGACTTAATGCCTGAAAATCGGAAATCGCCTGACCGGTTGGCATATCCAATATGCCGGTCAGTGCCGGGGCTGTGACCGAGCCGTAGGCGCTTTCCAGGGCAGCGAGCATGGCCTGGATCAGAAATAAATAGGGATGAGATTCACCGGCTTTCAAAACCTGTCCGGGATTTAGGATCAACTGCAGGGGTTCAGCAGGGCCGATCCGTGTAAGGGCATCGGGATACTCTTCCGAAATTCTTGCCCAGGTGGACGGGTCGGCAGCTCCTGTGATCGGGATCCCGCGGGACCGCTGAAATTCAGATACGGCATTTCTGGTCTGCTCACCAAAAAAACCGTCGGGGATGACGGTCAATTCCCGCCCGTCATCCTGTCCGATAACACGGAGCATGGTTTGTAAACTGCGTACTGGTTGCGCAACAAAGCTTTCCGCTGGCCTCATCTGACTACCTCCTGAGAAATGGGGTCTCGGTCGCCGGTCTGCAAGGTTCGGCCTGGCGATTGTGTCTGGGTTGTGGTTGCGTTGTAACCGCTTCGAGCGGTAGAGGGGAAGGTTTCCGCATTGCGTAAGGTGGCATTTTCGATGCCGCTGAATTGGTCGTATATTTCATCCCAGGTTGCGCTGTCTGTTATGCCGGTCACAGGCAAACCAAACCAGCTTTGGGCGGCGCGGACCGCATTTTCTGTATCTGCACCGTAAATTCCGTCCGTACTGACAGATGGAATTTCCTCGATATATGCGGAAAGTAGGGATAACATATATTGCAGATGCCGTACCTTATTTCCCCGGTCACCGGGCCCGAGTCCGTTTGGATAGCTCCAATCAATGGCATAAAAACGCTGTCCCTGGCTTCTAAGCTCTGAAAGCATTGTAACAGCGGTGTAAAGCCGTACTAAAGCATACCAGGTTGCTTTACCAACGATACCATCGTCTGTTAACCCAAAAATTTGCTGGAAAGCCCGAACGGATGCCTCCGTCCGGCTGCCGAAAATTCCATCCACCGTCGGGATCTTGGGAATGGCCGGATAATTTTGAGCAATTCGATTTAAGGATGTTTGGATGATTACCACATTGGGCCCGGTGCTGCCGCGGCGCAATGGTGTGCCTGGATAAGAGCTGGTGATCCCTCGGATGGGCGCGTCGTTGACGATCTCCACATTACCGTAGTAATTTCGCAGGATCTGCGTGCTGTTAAGTCCCTGCCTGGCCAAATTTTGGCTGCCCCATTGGCTTAGCCCCTGGCAGGTGACGGTGGTTCCGTTACAGAATTTTGCTGCCAGCGGTTCTACGAAACCCGGTCTTCGAAGGTAGTCGTTGAATAATTCATCTACGATTTGGGATATGTTTTCAAAATAACTGCGTCCGTTTACATATGCCTGATCGTAAGCTGTGTTATTGGTTATATCAAAATCATAGCCTCTGCTGCGATAAAACTCTGTATACACCCGATTAAGGGCGAAGGAAACGATGGCGTTGATGTTGGCCCGCAAAGCGCTGGGTTCCCAGGTGGGATAAATCTCGCTTGATGCTACATTTTTTACATAGTCTGTAAACGGTACCGTAACATTGGGGGCCGCGGTATCCGGCGCGCCGAGGTGAACGGTAATGCTTTGGGGTACAAAGGGAATCACTGTGGGCATAGGTACCTCCTACAGATTTTGCGCAGGCGTGTCAAAAACCGCTACTTTATCCCAAGCATCCGGAAGTTCTGACAATGGAATCATCTGTAATTGCAGTTGGGTCACCGTGTCAGGGAACACCTGTAAATTCTCGTTTTCCGTTTGCTCGAAGCCTTCCAATCTTGCGTATAGATTTACGGCAGTAAAGGGAATGATACCCGTATCCGGCGTTTGGCTGGCCGATAGCTCCGGCACCGGTATCTCGATGGGCGTGATTATGCCATTGCGGTCCGTTAATCGAAGGGCGATGGCGGTACCGTCAGATGCAGTAACGGCAATGGCAACATTTTCAAGGGGGATCCGGGCGTTGCTTGTAAAAGCATTCACAGTTATGTATCCGGTATCTGGCATGAAATGCACTCCTTTCAAAGCGTCTGTATATTCTATGCGGCAAGATGGAAAATGTGCTATGTAGATGCTCCGCTGAGGAGCAGTTATAGAAAAGTTTGGGATTTTTGAATGTTGATGTTTTCCGTGTTCACCAGTTGCTTTGCTAATTCTTTGACATCAGCTGATGTTGCAATGGATTTTCGCATATTTTTAAGTCCCTGGATCATGCCCCGGGTATTGCCTTGAATCAACATGCCGGCAATTTTAGAATCCTGCTCGCCGCCCATCAGCTGCATTTTCGCCATCATGCTTGACATGGTCTCAACCACCGGATTCAAATTTTTTAACTGTAAATTGTATTTTTGAGCAAGCTTCAGCGTCTGTTTCTCCAGCGCATCATATTCTTTTAACTGATTTCGCAGTTCTGTTTTCAAACCGGTTCCAACGGCGTTATCCATGACACACCGGATACCGGATTGCCCCATTTGTACTGTGTGCAGCATGGAAGTAAGCATTTGTTCATTATTCATCATATTTTATCACCCGGTAGCAGTATGTCCCAAAATTTTAAGCGCATACGCACCTTTTGAAGTTCTGATGCATATTCTTTGTTCGGAAAGGAATGTGATGAACTATGAGCGCCATAGCCGGAATTTTTGATCTACCAGCAGATGAAAACATTGTCCGGACACTTCTGGATACCATGGCTGTCCGGGGACCCGATGGCAACGGCAGTTACCAAACCCAAAATGGATACATTCTTCACAGTCGCCTGGCTTCCGCGGAACCGTCAGGCGATGGAAACCCTGTGGTACTGGACTGGGGGA
The DNA here is from genome assembly GCA_015068155.1 of Oscillospiraceae bacterium. GTDB lineage: Bacteria > Bacillota > Clostridia > Oscillospirales > Oscillospiraceae > Faecousia. The sequence continues at coordinate 50,213 of SVLC01000003.1, forward strand.
ATGAACGATATGTGTTAAGCTATAATGGAAGATTGTACAATGGCGAGCAATTGCGCAGGGAATTGATGTGCTGCGGCCACCATTTTGACGGTGATAGCGATGGGGAAGTGGTGCTGCACGCTTATGTACAGTGGCAAGAACACCTGCTGGATAAGATGAACGGCGTCTTTGCATTTGCGGTGTTAGAAGAACGATCCGGCAGAGTCTTTTTGGCGCGCGACAGGATCGGGGTAAAACCGCTTTTCTATATGATGCACGGAGGCGGCATTGTTTTTGCGTCGGAAATGAAAACAATCCTGGCCTTTCCCGGTATACAGGCTGCAATCGATCACGATGGGGCAGCGCAGTTGTTGTTGCTGGGTCCTGGCAGAAGACCGGGCAGCGGCGTTTTTAAGAACATGTGTGAGCTGCTGCCGGGACATTATGCCGTTTATGAAAACAGAAAGTTGCAGATTTACCGTTACTGGCGATTGGCGGACCGGGAGCATACCGAAAGTTTTGAAGAAACAGCAGCGCATGTGCGGCAGTTGGTGCTGGATGCCATACGGCAGCAAATGAAGGCAGATGTACCGGTAGGCGCCCTTCTATCGGGTGGTTTGGATTCATCCCTGATCACGGCTGTATGCGCCAGAGAAATGGATGCAGACGGGAAACGGCTGCGTACTTTTTCTTTGGATTATGCGGGAAATGATCTTTATTTTCAACCTGGCATCTTTCAGCCTGGCTCGGATACGGAATACATCCGAATTATGCAGTCCCATCTGGATACAGAGCATCATTGGACAGTTTTGCGTCCGGTGCAGCTGATGGAGGCAATGGAAAGCGCAACAGTAGCCAGGGATTTACCCGGGATGGCTGATGTAGACAGCTCATTGCTGCTGTTTTGTGAAAAAATACGACCCCATGTGAATGTTATTTTGTCCGGTGAATGCGCAGACGAGATATTTGGTGGCTATCCCTGGTTCCGGGAAACTGATGATGTTGGCATAGAAGGTTTTCCATGGGCAAAAAATCTTCAACAGCGAATTTCTTTAATGCATCCGGATCTGTCATGTCACCTGGACGGAGAGGAATATGTTCGCAGCTTGTATAAGCAAACCATAAACGATTGCGACATTCTGCCGGAGAATACAGATGCTGATCGCCGAATGAAACAACTGGTAAATCTAAACTTTAACTGGTTTATGCAGACGCTCCTGGACAGGAAAGACAGAATGACCATGCATCATGGTTTGGAAGCCAGAGTGCCTTTCTGTGATTATCGGATCGCCGAATACATATATAGCGTGCCCTGGTCATTTAAGGATTACAAAGGCAGAGAAAAAGGATTGCTTCGCTATGCCATGGAAGGGTTTCTGCCGGATTGTGTGCTTTATAGAAAGAAAAGTCCCTATCCCAAAACCCACGACCCGGCATATTTGGCATTGGCTCGACAAAAAATGATGCTGCTTCTGGAAGACCAAAACGCACCGTTATTTCATTTGGTGGATCGTTCGGCAGTGGTTAAAATGATGAGTCGGGAATTTGAACGGCCTTGGTACGGCCAGTTGATGCAGCTACCGCAAACATTGGTTTATTTGCTTCAAATAAACTATTGGTTAAATCATTATTCTGTGCAGTTCCAATGATTGACGGTCAACCGGTTCTGTGATAAAATAGAGAAAACACATAAGAAGGAGCGCGTTATGAGAAAGACAAAAATAATCTGTACAATTGGTCCTGCCAGCGAAGATGAGCAGATTCTCACCGCAATGTGCCATGCAGGTATGAATGTTGCCCGTTTGAATTTTTCTCACGGAACCCATGAAGAACACCTGCGAAAGATCCGTCTGATCAAGCAGGTTCGTGAAAAGCTGGGCTTTCCCATTGCCATTATGCTGGATACAAAGGGTCCGGAGTACCGCATAGGTACCTTTGCGGAGGAAAAAATTACGCTTTCTGCCGGAGATTCTTTTGTGTTTACGACTTTGGATGTGGAAGGCGATATGCACCGGGTATCGGTCAACTATAAAGATCTGATCAAAAACCTGTCTGTGGGAGATCGCATCCTGGTTAATAATGGATTGGTTGTTTTTCAGGTTGAGCAGCTTTTGGAAACGGATGCTGTATGCAAGGTTCTTACCGGCGGTACCCTTAGCAATCGGAAAAGTATGTCTTTCCCCAATAAAGTGATGTCCGGTCCTTACCTTTCGGAAAAAGATAAACAGGATCTATTGTTTGGTATTGCGCAGGATGTAGATTTCATTGCGGCCTCCTTTGTGTCCAAACGAGAGGACCTGGAGGAACTGCACGCATTTTTGGATGAAAACGGCGGCAGCAAGATTGATATCATTGCCAAGATCGAAAACAGGGCGGGCGTGGATAATATTGAACAAATTTGCCAGTTGTGCGAGGGCATTATGATCGCCCGCGGCGATTTGGGGGTGGAGATCCCCTTCGTGGAGGTACCATCTATCCAAAAGTACTTGATCAGCAAGTGCCGACTGTTGGGTAAACGGGTGATTACAGCTACGGAAATGTTGGAGAGTATGATATACAATCCCCGTCCTACCCGCGCGGAGATCTCCGATGTGGCAAATGCGGTTTATGACGGCAGTTCCGCTATCATGCTTTCAGGTGAGTCTGCTGCCGGTAAATATCCCGTTGAAGCGGTAAAGGTTATGGCTGAAGTTGCTGCGTTTACAGAGGCGCATACATCCTATAAGCATCGTTTCTATACCACGGAGTTCCATATTACAAATACCCTGGATGCCATCTCCCACGCTACCTGTTCTATGGCAATCGATGTGGATGCCAAGGGAATCGTTGTATGTTCTGTATCCGGTAAAACTGCCATGATGATCAGCCGCTTCCGTTGCCCGGTGCCGATCATTGGCATGACTACAGACGCTAAGGTTTGGCGAAAACTGTCACTTAGCTGGGGCGTATATCCGGTTATGGCAGATGAATATACTTCCATGGATGTTATGTTCTATCATGCGATTCGCGCTGCAAAAAACACGCTGTGTTTGAATAAAGGCGAACGTATCGTCCTGACTGGAGGACCGATCAACGGCAAAAACGGTAACACAAATACCATCAAGGTGGAAGAAGTATAATACTGTGATCAAATGCCTGCGGCGAAAAGTCGCAGGCATTTTTTTGCCAAAAAAAGATAGCAAAATTCGTCAATTTTTCCATATGAATTTTTGGAAAAATATGTTATAATATTAACAAAACAAAAGAAACCGGAGGCGCAGCGGGATGTATCAGGTTGGTCAGATGATCGTTTATAGCAGTCATGGCGTTTGCAGCATCGTGGATCTTGTGGAAAAGCGTATCGACCGAAAAAATATTTCCTATTATGTGTTGGAACCGGTGGATCAGCCCGGTACCCGTTATTATTTACCCAGCGAAAATCCCGTCGCATTGGCGAAGAGTCGTCCGCTGTGCACGAAGAACGATCTTCTACGGATCGTGACCGAACCCATTGATGAGAAAAGATGGATCGCTGAGGACAATCGCCGCAGACAGTATTACCGGGAATTGGTCGCTTCGGCAGATATGCAGGCTATGGTTCAAATGGTTCGCTGCTTGCGTCTTCACCGACAGACCCAACTTGCCCAAGGTAAAAAATTCCACATGAGCGATGATAATTTCCTGCGAGATGCCAAAAGAATTTTGACAACGGAGTTTATAACAGTCCTGCAGATTTCCGGTGATGAGCTGGAACAATATCTGCAAAGTATACAGATATAGGAAAAAGGCCGCTTTTCAGCGGCCTTTTTATTGTAGCGTGTCGTAAAGTTCCTGGGCAGAATTTACGACCGCAGCGCCGGCGGCTGCCATATCGTTGGCTATACCGTAGCCCCAGGAAACGGCAATGCAGGGGATGCCGTGATGGGCTGCGCCCCTGACATCGTAAATGGTATCGCCGACCATGACGAGATTATCCTTAAAATCGAGCTGTGTCAGCAGGTGCGCAATCACTTCTTCCTTTGTGCTTCTTTCACCGGCAACGGCGCCGCAGACGATGGAAAAATATTGCAGCAGATCAAAATGCTTCAGGATATCCCTTGCCATGGTTTCCGGCTTGGATGTGGCAAGATGGAGCTTATGACCGTCGTTTAGCAGTTTTTGCAGCAATTCCGGAATGCCGGGGTAGGGTGCGTTTTCATACTGCCCAACCGCCAAATAGTGCTTGCGGTAGTAGGCCACCGCGTTGTCCAACTCCTCCGTCGGAATGCCGAATCGCAGGAAGCTGTCCCGCAGAGGCGGACCCACCATAGATCGCATATCACTTCGGGAAGGGATGGGGAGTCTGTAATAGTCCAGGGTCAGTTCGGCGCAGTGCATGATACCTTCGCCGGAGTCTGTCAGTGTGCCGTCTAAATCGAATAGGATGTGTTTCATTGTATGTTCTCCAAGAAAATAGTGGATAAGGACTTGCAGCCATGCCTACCGTCGATCGGTAAATTTGCGCAATCGGCCTCGCAGAAAATCCCGGATTCGGGGTACTGAACCAAAACTTACATTGCATGGATGTTCGTTGCATTTAGTCTATCATAAGTGCCTTCGTTAATCAATGCTGCTTTACGGATTTTATATATTACACCCCGGGATTTGTATAATCCCGGGGCGTGATCATCAGTTCTGGACAAAAATTTCCGAAAAAATCCGCATAGGATAGGTTATTAGTCCTTCGGCAGCGAGATTCTCGTGGTGCATGTTAATTGCGGATATGCGGCTGTTTTCATAGGTGGTATAATAATAGATGCCCTTGTCGGTATTACAGCAGCAACTATATAGTGTCACCTCAAGGCCATCATCCATTTCAACGGCGCCACGGGGCATAGCCACAGCATTCAGCAGATGGAAAAACTGTCGTACATGCGCTTCCTCCGGCCCATCGCTTTTGCTGTTACATCGCAGATAGGCTGCTTTTATAAACCGTGACGCGGAAGAATAGTCGCCCGGCAGGCCAATAGCACCCATGGCGCCGCTGTAAGCGGGTATCGGAACGCCGCAGAAACGATGGTGTTTATCAAATGGTGTCAGATGCCGATAGTTCGCTAAATTGGTCATATGGTAGGGGAATGGAGGGTTGTTGGTTAATACACCCACCGGATCATCATATAGTTTCACACCTTCGCAGGTGGATTCCACCACTATGCTGCATTCTTTATCTGCGATGATCCAATGCAGGGGCGTCAGCAAGAATTCCCGACTAAAGGGGAGCATCCAGATGTTGAGCCTCAGCAACAGATTTTTGGCCTCTTTTACTGTAGCGCATTGCCCAAGAACCCATGGAATCAGCTCAAAGGGCGCAATGTTGTCCTTGCAGGCGGTACGGGGGAAGTATACGGCGTTGTCGGGAAAATGCAATCCAGCCATGCTCAGGCCTGCGTCGTTGGTTGCTTCGTAGTATAGCGGATATCCGTTCGCTACGGTGGCCATGCCGATCATGGCATAGTGATGAAATAGATTAAGTCCGTTGCGAAACCGCAGCACATAGTTTTTGGGTGTAATGGTGATCTGCTGGCGATAATCCTGAATCATATCCAGATTTCTGCCAAAATAATGGTCACCTTTCAAATAGCTGATGGCTGTACACATGGGTTTTCCTCCAAAATGTAGTTGATTTACCAGGTGGGCTGGCGTATAATGAATATAGACCAAGAAGATGAATTCTATACGGGTGATGCATATGTTAATTTGTCCGGTTTGCGGATTAGCATTAAAAAAAGATGGACGGGTTTATGCCTGCGAAAAGGGACACAGCTTTGATATAGCCAAAGAAAACTATGTCAATCTGCTTCGTTCCTCTAAAAACGGTGATTTCATTGGCGACGATAAGATATCCGCCAGAATGCGCCGGGATTTTCTGAATAAGGGTTACTACGGCCTGTTACAGGAGGAATTATGCCGGATCTTTGCGGAAAAATCCGGTATTCTGCTGGATATCTGCTGCGGCGAAGGGTATTACACTGCTGCGCTGGGCGCAAATCCCGATCTGCAGGTTTATGGTTTTGATATTTCCAGGGAGATGGTACGCCTGGCGGCCAAGCGGGGAAGCGGTACTTACTTTGTTGCGAATATGGCCAATATTCCCATTGCAGACGGGTCTATGGACTACTGCATCCATTTGTTCGCGCCATTTAACGAGGACTCCTTTTCCCGTGTTTTGAAGGAAGGCGGCAGGCTGTATACGGTGATTCCCGGCAGCCGTCATCTGTGGGGGTTGAAGCAGGCGGTGTATGATACGCCCTATGAAAATGATGAAGTTCTGCCGGAAACCAAGCAACTGCGGCTGATTTCCCGGCGAAAGGTAGCGGCAAATATTATCCTTAACAGCCAGGAGGATATTCAGGCAGTGTTCCGCATGACACCCTATTATTTCCACACTTCACAAAAGGATAAAGACAAGCTTTTAGGGCTGGAAAACCTGGAAACGCCCATTGAATTTGTGATCGGAGAATATGAAAAATGATATATCGGGGCGATAGATGAATCGCCTGTATAACACAGCAGAGGAGGGAGCGTGTGCGTTATTTCAAATATAGCGATCCATGGCCGGAAATAGAGAATGAAAAGGAACGATATAACCGGATGCGGCATGATATGGCGCGGATCACGAGGCGCAGAAACAAGTTGGGTAATGTTGTGTTGTGTTTTGGTTTGTTTTTGTATTATGCACAGTGGTATCCATCTGGCATTGGTGCATTATCTTGGATTTTGGTGAAGGTGTGCTGGAATTGTTCATTTGCGCCATTGTTTTCGTACCCATTGTCTTTATGAGCATAATACTCTCGGCTATTCTTGGTGTGATAGTGGCAAGTCTGTTTTGGGATGCAAAGGGACAAGCTTGCAGAATGAAACTGCAACAGATTATGTAAAGAACAACGGAGCACCTGCGATCATTTTATCAGCTTAATGAACCTTGCGTTGTCACCAAATGCTATCGCTGCAGTGATCGCAAATGGGATCGGCATGATATATGCTTATTTATCGTAGCGGATGAACTTTGCATAACAACAAATCTGAAGCACGGATTCTTTCATCCGGACAAGGATTTGGGATGCTACTGCTTATCCAGACAAGAGATCACCTGGAAGGACGGTCAGTTCCGTGAGCTTCCAGCCCTGGAACTTGAGGCCGATGGAGTAAGCTTTTTGATCAGCAGAAATGCAATCTCCATTATTAGAAGCTTTATAGAAGCCGAGTAAATAGTTTTGCCCGCCGGTAACCCGGCGGGCACGATTTATTTTATTAGCGATTCTAATCTTTCTTTTACCTGGAGGCTGACTGGCCCCAGGGGCAGGCGGCATCCGCCGCAATTATAGCCCATCAGCGCCATGGCAGCCTTCACCGGGATGGGGTTGACCTCCGTAAACAGCGCTTCGATCAGCGGCAGCATTTGGCATTGCAGGCTTGATGCGGTGTCGAAATCCCCGGCCAGAGCAGCCTGGGCCATAGCGCCGGTCTCAATTGGCAGCACATTGGACAGTACCGAGATGACCCCTTTCGCGCCCAATGCCATAGCGGCTACTGCCTGGTCGTCATTGCCGCTCCAAATGGGCAGGTTATCACCGCAGGCGTTGCGGATCCGGGCTATCTTTACAATGTCTGTGCTTGCTTCCTTGACACCCGCAATGTTGGGGATCCTACATAACCGCTGATAGACGGATACCGGGATATCCACCCCGGTGCGTCCGGGGACATTGTAGATGATCACGGGGATTTTTACAGCATCTGCGACGGCTAAGTAATGCAGGTATAGACCCTCAGGATTGGCTTTGTTGTAGTATGGACTGACCACAAGCAGCGCATCAGCGCCTGCTTCTTGGGCGGCGATGCTGAGGGAAACCGCATGAGCGGTATTATTGGAGCCTGTTCCGCAGATGATCTGCATATCATTACCTGCAAATGTTTTGCAACGTCGGAATAGTTCTTTTTTTTCTTGATCCGACAGGGTGGGGGATTCACCGGTTGTGCCGGAAATGACCACGGTATCAATACCGCTTTCACGCTGCCGCTGCAGCAGCATTTCCATCATGGGATAATTGATTTGATCACCCAGAAAAGGGGTTACGAGGGCCGTGCAGGCCCCGGTAAAAAGTGTTGGTTTCATAGGCATTACCTCCTTGCAAGTCTATGCGGCAAGGGGGTATTTTGATAGTTGCAAAATATTTATTATTTGGTAAAATGTCTGTAGAGGAGGGGCTGTTATGCGAATCTTTAATCAATATACCTTTACGGTTGGAAATATTCCTTTTGGAGACATTTTCGATGTTGTGGATCGTTTTCTGGAGGAGAACCATCTTACATATGAAAAACTAGGCTATGCTATTTATGATTGTAGTCTGCCTATGGCATGTTTAATTGACATCGCACAGCAGAAGCATTTGATTCCACGCAGAAAGAGCGCCACTGTATCGGATATGCACAATCTATATGAGGATTATCCTTCTTTGGAAAATGTAAGGGATCGGGCGGTCACAACGCTCCAAAGCAGAACAGTCATCTCCAACATGGATGCGCGTGGTGTATGCATAGATGATAGTTGCAGCGTTGAAACATTGCGCGAGATTGGAAAACAGTATCCACTGCCGTATTTTGTAGACGGTATGCTGTTCTCTTTTCTCAATGTTGATTTCTTTCACAGAGTTTTACCGGATGTGGAAATTGGTAAGTCGTGGGCTCCTTGGGATGTTCGAAAGAGAAAAGCGTCTGCTATTACTTTTTGTAAAGAAGCGATCTTTGGCGGCGCAGCAAAGCTGACAATTTCGGTGGATGTGACGGATGGTGATTCTGTGCTGGACGCAACAGCCTATGCCTATTCTATGGGGAATCTTCTGGGTAAAAAATACACGGCTGAAACGGTTTTGCATCTGACACAGGAGGAACAGTTAAAAATAGATATTCTGAACCGCGATGCTGATCCCTATGTTCAGGCAGCACGGGATGCCTTTCAAGCGCAGAATGGTCGCTTTGGCGAAATAGATCCGCCGTGGTGTCGCAACCTGCAGGGTAGTAATTTTACGGTAGACAAATCACTGAAAAAGATTGGCAAGGAATATGGTTTTACCATATATCATTACAATCGCATAGGTGTTCATTACTTGTCCAAGCGGACGGTTGGAGGCCATCTGCTGAGTTTGTGCATTGATACACCTGCAAAATTCAACGAGTTACGTTTGTATGTAAGTTTGGATGGATTTGGCTTTTCGCATAAATTCAGATTGCCAGATGTTTATGGCAGAGATCAAGACCATGCTGACTTTGTTATACGAGAAAGTCTTGAAATCATTCAACAGTTGGAAGAACAATATATTCTGCCAATATGTGAGCATTATCCGCCAACACCACAATGGTATGAAATTGATGTGTTTTAGTCTATGCGGCAAGGGGGGGTATTTTGATAGTTGCAAATTATGAAAAATACTGATACAATACAAAAATTATAAGGAAAAGTATGCATAGTGGGTGATGATGTGAGGAGCACGCTTTTTTGGATATTTTTCTTCTTGTGTTATATTGCGTTTATCAGCTGGAATATCTATAAACTTCGAGATATTAGAAATAACCCCCAAAAATATAAGAAGGTTAAAGGCGCAGAAGAGTATCAAAAATCTTTGTGGTTTGAGATCCCAAGCAAGTCGCACGGAAAGCATTATTGGGCATCGCTTATAGTAACTCTTCCGATATTTCTTATATTTTGTGTCATTTCTTTTTGTGTACCAAGTATTGTGCAAAAGATTCTTTTCATTTCTGCGGATTTCGTACTGTTGCAATCCCCAGGCGTTATGATAGGCACAATTGGGGCGATATTTCTGAGTATTGCGCTTTTACAGTTTGTATTATTTTCTATTAATAAGCCTATTTTTGTAGCGGCCAGACTATACTGGGCCGGCTGTACCGTTAAGTCTGATTCTGATGATTATCTAAAGGCTTGGAAGAAAACGATTTTAGTTTTGCTTGTTATGGGAATTATATGCTTACCGATCTTGGCAATCGGTATCAATGCCTACAGTTACGCTGATGAAGAGAAAATTGTAACACACGGTGTATTTTCCTTGCAGGAAAAGCAGATACCTTACGATATGGTGATTTCCCGAGAAACATCGTACTCCTACGACGAGGAAGATGATACATTTGAGTTTCAATACATTATCGTGTTATCTGACGGAAAAGAAATGGACCTTTATGATTTTGGCCCGAGAGGTGTTTGCTATATTGACACCATGTTAAACCGGCACAATGTTATCATATCCCATGGAAGGGTAGATAAGGATACATATGAACAAATGAAATCCGTTTGCGATGAGATGAGCTTAAAATTTGTAGATCAATGCTTGATCGTAGATGGTTAATGAGGAATATAGGAGAAAAGAAATGAAAACATCCGATTTTTGGTATGATCTGCCTGAGGAGTTGATCGCCCAGACACCCTTGCAGCAGCGGGACAGCTCCCGTTTGCTGGTGCTGGACCGTGTCAGCGGCCAGATTGCGCATCGCCATTTCTATGATATTTTGGAATATTTAAATCCCGGTGATTGCCTGGTACTGAACGACAGTCGTGTGCTGCCAGCCCGTCTCCTGGGTCACCGTCCCACCGGTGGCGCTGTGGAAGTGCTGCTGCTCCGTGATTTGGGCGATAAGAAATGGGAATGCCTGTGCAAACCCGGCCGAAAAATGCAGGTAGGCCATCAGGTGATCTTTGGCAACGGGGAATTGACAGCCACCGTTGTGGAGGTGCAGGAAACCGGTAACCGTGTTATTGAATTCCACTACGAGGGTATTTTCCTGGAAGTCCTGGAACGCCTGGGTAAAATGCCCCTGCCGCCCTATATCAAAGCGGAGCTGGCAGATCAGGAGCGTTATCAGACGGTGTACAGCAGGGAAGTTGGCTCCGCCGCCGCGCCCACTGCCGGTCTGCACTGGACCCCGGAGCTGCTTGAAAAGGCAAGGGAAAAGGGCGTAAAGACCGCGTTTGTGACGCTCCATGTGGGTCTTGGCACCTTCCGTCCTGTGCAGGTGGAAAATGTGCTGGAACATCATATGCACGCGGAGCTTTGCATGATCTCCGCAGAAACCGCCGGGATCCTTAATAAGACAAAAGCTGAAGGCGGCCGTATTATTTGCGTGGGTACCACTTCCTGCCGCACTTTGGAGAGTCTGGTAAACGAAGACGGCAGCTTTGAAGCGAAGAGTAAATGGACGGAGATCTTTATTTATCCCGGCTATACTTTTAAGGCAATGCAAGGGCTGATCACCAATTTCCACCTGCCGGAAAGCACTTTGGTGATGCTCGTTTCTGCCTTCGCGGGGAAGGAACATGTGATGGCCGCTTATGAAGAGGCAGTAAAGGAGCGATACCGCTTTTTCAGCTTTGGCGACGCGATGTTCATTGGTTAAGGAGAATAAAGGATGAATGCGCCCATTGATACTACCAATATCTACATAGAGACTCCCAGGCTGATCCTACGGGCCTGGCGGGAATTTGACCTGGAGGATCTTTACGAATATGCCTCCGTTCCCGGTGTTGGTGAGATGGCCGGATGGATTCATCATAAAGATTTGGCGGAATCTGCGTCCATCCTTCGCATGTTCATTGACGGAAAGAAAACACTGGCGATCGTCTTTAAGGCAACCGGGAAAGTAATTGGTTCTCTGGGCATTGAAAAGGTGAAGGATGTACTGGAGCTGCCCGACAGTTTGCAGGGCAGAGAACTTGGTTATGTTCTAAGCAAGGAATATTGGGGCCAGGGGCTGATGCCGGAGGCAGTGAATGCCGTGATCCATTTCTGTTTTCATGAATTAGATTACGATTATTTGACCTGTGCGCACTTCCGGAAAAACTGCCAATCCCGTCGGGTCATTGAAAAATCCGGCTTTACATTTTGGAAGGAAGTCACCCATGAAACCAGATACGGAACGGCAGAAGATACGCTGCTGTATATTCAATATCACGAGAGGTAACATATGTTTAAACTGATAAAAACCGAGGGCAAAGCCCGCCGGGGTGAATTTACCTGCGCTCACGGCACAGTGCAGACGCCCGTATTTATGAATGTGGGCACCCAGGGCGCCATTAAGGGCGCTTTGAGCGCAGAAGATTTGAAAAATATCGGCTGTCAAGTGGAGCTTTCCAATACCTATCATCTGCACCTGCGTCCCACAGACAAGGTGGTCCGGGAAATGGGCGGCCTGCATAAGTTTATGACCTGGGACGGTCCGATCCTCACGGACTCCGGCGGATTCCAGGTGTTCAGCCTGTCTTCTTTGCGGAAGATCAAGGAGGAGGGTGTGTATTTTTCTTCCCATATCGATGGCCGCAAGATATTTATGGGGCCTGAGGAAAGTATGCAGATCCAGTCCAATTTGGGATCGGATATTTGCATGGCATTTGACGAATGTATTGAAAACCCTTCGCCCCGTGATTATGTGATCAAGTCCGTGGAACGCACTACACGGTGGTTGGAGCGCTGCAAGGCGGAAAATGCTCGTCTTAACGCATTGCCGGATACGGTCAACAAGGAGCAGCAACTTTGGGGTATCAACCAGGGCGGCACCTATGATGATATTCGTATTGCCCATATGAAACGGATCGCAGAGCTGGATCTGCCTGGCTATGCCATCGGTGGTCTGGCGGTAGGCGAAACAGCGGAGGAAATGTACCGTATCATCGAAGCGGTAGAACCCCATATGCCTGTCAATAAGCCCCGTTACCTGATGGGCGTGGGTACCCCCAGCAATATTATTGAAGCGGTTGCCCGGGGTGTGGATTTCTTCGATTGCGTCATGCCTGGGGGTACCCACG